>NZ_MVOK01000009.1:0-229488 GCF_002018915.1 Pseudomonas sp. MF6396
ATTACCTGTATGAGCCGGGCAGCTTTGTGCCGGTGGCCCAGGCCCTGCGCAGGGGGCCGGTGCGGCTGCACAAGCAGCCGGACTGGAGCCAGCGCAGTTACGACTTCGACCAGGACCCGTTGTGGCACACGCACATGCCGCCGCAGGCGTTTGACGCGCTTGCGTGGTACCAGTGCGATCACCTGGGCATGCCAATGGAGCTGACCGACCACCATGGGGCGGTGGCGTGGGCGGGGCAGTACAAGGCGTGGGGGGAGGTGCGTGAGGAGCGGTCGGGCTGGGCAAGGCAGGTAGGGCTGAGTAACCCGCTACGGTTTCAGGGCCAGTATCACGACCGGGAGACTGGGCTGCATTACAACCGGTACCGGTACTATGATCCGGGGGTTGGGCGGTTTGTTGGGCAGGATCCGATTAGTTATTCGGGTGGGTTGAACCTGTACCAATACGCACTAAATCCGACGGATTGCGTTGATCCATTGGGTTTGGCGGGGCGAAAAGTAGCTAAACCTCGTATTGATCCTGGCAATCGAAAAGAAGGCTGGCAACATATTGATGAGCGGCATGTGAGTGGCACCCATCCAGGGGGCCATGGTGACCTGTTTCCTGAGGGGACAACGCAAGAACAAATTCAGACGGCATGTGAGTGTCTTGTGAAAAAGGGTAATAGAGTTTCTGATCCTAGTAGCAGAATGCAAATCTATGAGAAGCGCATAAAAATAAATGGTCGCACCGACCGGGTTCGAGGTGTATTCGACTCTCATGATGGAAATAGGACAATTACGGTTTTCCCTGTTAGAGGAGGCTAATAGTTATGGAGTTCTACATTTCGAGATCCGAAGAGGGCGGTGAGCCAGAAGGATTTGACTTGGGGGATATGAGGCTTTCCTCTGGCGATCAAGGTATAGACTCCAAGGATGATTCAAGACTTCGGATGATGATATATTTGTCAATTACCTCCTTAATTGATGGCTTGGTGAAATTGAAAAGCACAAAATCTTTTGAATTTATCGGAGTTGATTCATCTTTTGCGTTATTATTTAAGATTAAAGGAGAAAGGCTTTCTATTTTTTATCAGGGTCGTTTTTTTGCAGAAGCTAGTTATCGTGTTTTTTTAGGGATTATTGATCGTGAAGTCGATAGGTTCCTTGCTGAAGAAGGAATTTCTATTGTCGATTCGGTTTTTGATGATATGGAGGCTTCTAGGAAAAAAATCAAATCTTCAATCAATACTAAATAGAGCGTGTGGAAGTTTCCATTGGGAGTTGGCATTTTCTAAAAGAAATGCAGCCGCCAGGTGAGCAATCCTCAATGAATATGGCGATGTAATGAAGGAGAAGCACAAAGGGCCGAAAGGATAAATCATGACAACTACATCACGCAAAGCAATACAATTTCTCATGATGTTATTGGGTTTTTTCTCCGCCAGTAAACATTGCAATACGAGACATGGCATTGCAATGAAGACGTCGGGAGAGAGGTGCTAATCAAGTTGTAGCGCAACGAGCATCCAATAGTTAGTCGGGCGGTTGCAGTAAACGAAAAAACACCGCGTGCAACGTTGAGATAGTTATGCCCTGATGTTGATCATGGAGTTAGTCAAGTTGCGGAGTGATGGCCAGTAAACGACACACTTTGGGGATGGTACGTGGAAGCAGTACCGTGTGTCGGGAAAAGACCACGGAAATATCCTAGGCCGAATATTAAATAAGCAAAAAATAGTCCACGCCAGATGGTAGGGTTCTTATCCATCAGAGGCGTGTATTAGCACCTCTCCCACATGAGGCTCCAAAAGGTGAATGAGTCAAGCCATTTCAAATCATATGATTATAAATCATTTGCTTTAGCGAATAATGATCATGTTGTGACGGGCGTTGATTATTTGTGTTCAATTTATAAGTCGCACGAGCTTGCAGGCGATTTTATTCTTTGGTTCGCTAGACTTATATGGCCGGCGTTAAAAATGCTAGATGGCAAGGTTTTTGTTGTTGAGTTGTTTGATGCCGAGCTATACCAACAGCATTTAGATGTGAAAAGCACGCCTGGTAAAACTCAGTTCTGGGTGAACCTGCTAGAGATAACGGGCGTATTCGACAAGCTTTCGTTTGATCAGGCCATGGAGGTTGCTGTAATAGTATCTGAAAGCTGGAACTCTAAGATTTTGAAAGAATTTGGTGCGGAGCATGCCTTGGCACGATATATATTGGATGAAGATACGGGGGAGATATTCGTTACCATAGGGCTTTCATCCGAAGAAAATAACGAGCCTCAAGTAGATTTCAGTCTAAAACCGCACTAGGCAGGCAGGGATGATCCTGCTCGCCCGTTATGTGTAATGAGGGCAAGTTACTTACTTGCGAGTGATGATGAAGATACCACCTCTAGGTGTAGTTGGTAAAGTTGTCAGCGGTCACGATGCGGGGTTGTATGTTAAGGTGATTTTTGATTTGGGTGATACGGGCGGTTATTATGTATTAACCTCAAATAAATATGATTTCAGCGTGGGGTTTGATGACTGGATTGAGTCGAAAGAGAGTTTGATAAAGTACTTTGCAGAGTCGGGTTGGGTTGTTGATTGGTTGGGCTAAGGCGTTTATTGGGGGGCGATTAGACTCGGTTAAAAGTGCATGCATATAGCATCTGGTGTTTTGAGTGCGCTGCAATACAGCATTTTTGAGGATTTGCAAAATTTGTTGTCCGGCTGGAGCTACATCCTCACCGGCCTGATAAGAAGTAGGTAAAGTTATGTGTGAGAGTGAAGAAGTAAATTTGAGGTCAGAGTTGTCTGCTGCATTGATTTCAGAGGGGCTGAGTCCTAACGAAATCGAAGATAAAGAAAGAGTTACTTCTTTGATTGAAAAGAGATTTATCTCAGGAACCCCTAGGGCTTGGTGGTTATCACTGGTCAGTAAGCCGGAAGTGTATAGCTTTGCGGACAATTCTGGCTATCAACACTTGCTTGAAATATTTCCCGCAGATAATGATAAAGTTTGGTTTGTAGTGGATGATGATAACAAGGAAAAATTTGTATTTTTTATTCCATTGAATAAAGTTTAGGATATTATTGAAATTTGTCGTTTTTTTGAGTATTACGTGGTCGATGAAAATATTTCTTGTATGTTGGCTGGCAATGATCATGGTGAGATCTTGGTTTGTAGAGGGGGGAGTTTATAGTTGAGGTGTATTTATATTTAGTGGTTGAGCTTAGGATATTTCGGCCTATTTAATGAGGTCGTAACGAGAAAAATACTCAAAGCGACACATTCTGGATATTAGCTATTACGGCGGCCTGAACCTCTATAGTTACGTCGTTAGCCCAGTCGGATGGATTGATCCTTTAGGCTTGGCCGCACACAGGGGACGTATTCAAGCACAAGGAAAAAACCTTGAAGAGTCGGTGAGTTGGAACCAAGAAAATCCACTCACAGCAGAGGGCGCAAAGTTGAAAATCAGAGAATTGAAAGACAAGCTAAGCAAAGAGGGATCTCAAAGTTAGGGAGGACACATTCAAACGAGCCGAAAAATTTATAGACAAAGCATGCCCATGCGGCGTTCAGGGAGACAGCAAAAAAACATTTCTGGTTAAAGGCACTGCAAGCGAGATAGTCGAAACTACCTTGCTGGATAGAAAATCCGACAACTCACAAAGTTTTTGTATTTTTGGCAGCACAGATATTCTTCGTAGAATCCATGAGAAGATGTCTGAGTGGTTAAAAAGACAGAAATAGGGCTAGTCGGGTGGAGTATGTCGAGGGTGAAATTTCAATGGGGGCCGTAGCTGAATAACCAGTAGGGATGAAGTGAACTAGAACAGGAAATGAATCATTCGCGCTCGCTAATAATGATTATGCCGTGACGGGTTTTGTGTTAAATCTACAAGGCGCATGAGTTTTCAGGTGAATTTTATGTTTGCCTCGATAGGCAGGATATTCTAGTTGCCGAGCTTAATTCTGAAAGCAGGGGGAAAAATTACGCATGTCTGTGCGCTAGAGGAAGTACGCTAGGACGGAAGGAAGAAGGCGCTAAGCCGCTAGTTTTTGATCACCCAGACGGGCACCCTCATATGGTAGGCGAAGGATTTCCTGCTCATCACGACGGGCCGCATGTGCACGCGAAAAACAAGAAAGGCGAAGTCATAGTATTTACTTATCCGGGGTAGCTGGGATGTTCGAAGTTTTGATTTGCAGGTCGGAATTTAAGTATCTAAAAAAATACGCCAATGAGCGTATATCTTCACTACCGGCAAATGGTAATGATGAGCTTTCTGCTGTAATGGCGCGTGATCCGAATGGTAAGCTGGGGTTCGATGTGAATCAGATAGCTGAAAGTATTTTAGATGAATTGTTAGGAGAGTGTTACTGCTTACGCGGCTCAGGCAGTGTTGATCATCCAGGAGTATTCCCCAAGGGAGGCATGCCGAATTTTTTCTTCAAAGATAAAGGTGGCGCATTTAGCAGTTTAGTTGCCTCGCATGAGCGTTATGTGCTAGCCATGAAAAAATACAGCATTCTTTCCCGCTATAGGCACACTGAAAAGCCAGAGCCTTCTGAGTTGTCGCGCTTCCTGCAAGATGACAGCCGGATTGAAGAACCATTGTATGAAAGTCTGCTATCTTCTTGCGCATATTTTGGGATTTCTCAACGTGCGCAAGAGCATGGCTGGGGGGCATTTTATTTGATCTCCCAAGACATGGATGGTTTCTTGACTAAGTTAGAAAGCTTAGTAGGCGATGAAGGGCGCCTAGTGTTCATCGAAAATATGCGAGAAATGCCCTGTTGGTAGGGTGGCCAGTGTTGTGATGACCCGCGTCTTGACCCCATGGGACGGCTGGCGCGCATACCGCCAGTCAGGGTGACCAGTCGCAGAACGAGCGCTTTGCCTATGCCGACAATGGCAAGCTGAACCAGGCGCTCAATGCGGCGAGCACGCTGCAGTGGTTCCATGACGAGGTGGGCAATCCACCGCGCATTACTGGAACGTGGAAGCAGTACCGTGGGTCGGGAAAAATCACGGAAATATTGCTAGGCCGAACATAAAAGAAGCAACGGAAATACTAGGCCAGACGGTCGTGTATTCATAGATAAATGGCGCGTGCGCCATCCAGTACCTGACGAATATCCCAAAGGTGAATAACTTGGATAGTATTAAATCATTTGACTTCTCTTCTTTTGTGAATGCCAATAAGGATCACGCTGTAACAGGCATTGATTATGTAAGGGCAATTTATGTGAATCACGAGCTGGCATCGGACTTTATTGTTTGCTTTGCAAGATTTTTATGGCCAAGTTTCAATATTTTGAATGATAAGGTTTTTGTTGCTGAGCTGTTCGATCCTGAGATGTTTGAGCGTCACTTGAGTTTGAGCAAAAGTCTAGATGAGACTCAGTTCTGGATGAACCTGCTAGAGATAACGGGGGTTTTTGATGAGCTTCCCACGGAGCAAGCCATGGAAGTTGCCCTAATAATTTCTGAAAGTTGGAACTCTAAAATATTTAAAGAATTTGGTGCGGAGTATGCAGTGGCGCGACGTATATATGATGAAGAGTATGGAGAGGTCTTCGTTACTATCGGCTCTCGATCCTGATTGTTAAGTAGATATTGCCTGTCTTTGGATGGCTTTACTTGCAGTATATGTCATGAGAGCAGAACTCTATATTACTTGCATTCTTTGGGGCACTCGAGACGCGTCCTTGAGGGCGCGACCAGTGTCGATGATTCCCAGCAACTGCTCCTGTAGATTTGCATCTGCAGCTTAGACCAGGACCCGTTGTGGTAAACGCACATGCAGCCGCAGGCGTTTGATGCGATTGCGTGGTACCAGTGCGACCACCTGGGCCCGACGAAGGAACTGACTGACAACAAGGGTGAGGTGGCGTGGGCGGTGCAGTACAAGGCGTGGGGTGAGGTGCATGAAGAGCGCTCGGCTTGGGCGAGGAAGGTAGGGCTGGGTAATGCGCCACGGTTTCAGGGGCAGTATCACAACCGTGAGACCAGGCTGCATTACAACCGGTATCGGTACTATGATCCGGGGGAGGGCGATTTAGTGGACAGGGCTCGATTAGTTGTTCGCGTGGATTGAATATGCAATGCCGCGCCCCGGTGTTTTACATTAAAAATACGTATGCTGAGATTCAAATAGATGAAGTTACATGGGTTGTACGCAAAGATAATAAAAAAAGAAGCCTACAATGATCTGCGTTGCCTGGCAGGCGCGTTCGACGATTTAGAAGAATACCCCATCATTTCACGGGGCAGCAGATTAAAAAAATTACAAAGGAAACTTGAGAAAAAAGACATCTCGGATTTTCTGTTGGGGCTTGCTGTTTTCGTATTGAATACCGTACGTGCACTCGCCCGCAGCAATCAAAGGCAGTTAGAGCTGACTGCCATCACCTTCACACGCTTCGATGCCAGCGGTGGCTCCACGTTGGTGCCCCAACTCTTCATATACCCAAGTACTGCAGCCGGCGCACTTCGCCAAACGCTTATCAAGAATCAACCTGAAACGGACTCAATGGAAATGACCAAGGTCAAGCAGCTGTTCACGACCTGCGGCTTCGTTGAGAGCTTCGTTTTTCTAGAGAGCAGGTTCTTTGACCACGCCTGCAACGAGGAACTTGTACGTATTTATGCCATCCCTCGACAGACGATGTAGCGCGTGCCTGAGGGGTAGGGGTTCGATGCGCTTGCCGGCACTCCGCTGACACCTTGCCATCGAGCGCAAAGCCGCTAGAAGCCCCGTTTCTGGGTTGGTCAATTCGCTATATATTTTTGTGTACAGCGTTGTAACGTCCTGTGAACAACGCTAGCATTCCTGCCGTTTGGCCCTGCGCCATCCCGCTTTCCCCCCTAAAGCAACCACCGGCTGATCACCTCCTGGGGAGGTCGTGACCAGAAAAACCGTCGGTCGCTATATAAAATAATACACAACGTCGCCCGGGCGCCGCCTACGTCAAGGCCGACACAGGAGCAGCAATGAAGCCGCTAACACCGCACGCCCTGATGGTTGCCGTCGCAGCCCTGGGCGCTGAATCCGCCCTCGCGGAGCAGAAAAACACCTTCACCCTCGGCGAAATCCAGATCTCCGCGCCCCAGGACGAAACCCTGTCCACCGGCGGCTCGGTCATCGACCTGAAGGACATCCGCCTGCACGACCGCGAAACCGTCGCCAGCGCGCTCACCCTGGCCCCCGGCGTCAACCTGGGCTATATCGGCGGTCGCGCCGAGCAGGTGGTGTTCGTGCGCGGCTTCGATCGCCTGCAGGTGCCGGTGTATATCGACGGCATCCCCACCTACGTGCCCTACGACGGCAACATCGACCTGGGCCGCTTCACCACCTACGACCTGTCGCGCATTCAGGTGGACAAGGGCTTTGCCTCGCTGCTGTACGGCCCCAACACCCTGGGCGGGGCGATCAACCTGGTTACCCGGCGCCCGGTGCAGGAATTCGAAGGCGAAGTGGGCGGGGGGCTTGAGCTGACCGATCACGGCAACGTGAACGCCTACCGCACCTACGCCAACGTGGGTTCCAACCAGGGCGCGTGGTGGATGCAGGGCGGGGTGTCGTATGTGGATTACGACTACACCCTGCTGCCCGACGACTTCAAACCCACCAACAACCAGCAAGGCACCGGCCGGCGCGAGAACAGCGACCACCGCGACACCAAGTTCAGCTTCAAGCTGGGCTTCACCCCCAACGAAACCGATGAATACGTGCTCGGCTACGTTCAGCAGGAGGGCAGCAAGGGCCAGCCCACCTATGCCGGCAAGCTGCCGCCGACCGGCCAGCGCGCACGCTGGTGGGAGTGGCCGCGCTCGGACAACACCAGTGTGTTCATCGCCACCAAAACCGGCTTTGGCGAGCACTTTCTGAAAACCCGCGTGTACCACGACACCTTCAAGAACTCGCTGGAAAGCTTCGCCTACCGCAACGGCGTGGTGGGTAACCTGCAGAAGGGCTTCCCGAGCAAGTACGACGACGAGAGCACCGGCTTCTCGGTGGAAGGCGACCTGGCCCTGACCGAGAACAACCGCCTGGGCATCGCCTACCACTTCAAGGACGACGTGCACCGCTCCCGCGATGGCGACAGCCCGCAAACCCACTTTCGCGACCAGACCCAGTCGATTGCCCTGGAAGACACCCTGCGCCTGAACGAGATTTTCAGCGTCGTGGGCGGTGTTTCCTACAACTACCGCAAGAGCCTGGATGCCGAAAACTACGGCACCACCGCCAGCTCGCCCAAGCAGGCCGTGCTGTACGACGAACCCACCGGCAGCAACGACGCGGTCAACGCGCAGCTCGGCCTGTTCGCCAACACCAACCCGCTGCTGGGCACCGATGACAACGGCCAACTGCGCCTCACCGTGGCGCGCAAAAGCCGCTTTGCGACCATCAAGGACCGCTACTCGACCCGCTTCGGTACGGTCATCCCCAGCCCGGACCTGAAGTCCGAACGCGCCACGCACTACGAGCTCGGCTACAGCGGCCAGGTTGCCCCGCAATGGCAGCTGGACGCGGCGCTGTTCGTGGCCAATATCGAAGACTCCATCCAGAAGGTCACCGTGCCCGCGCAGGACAACTGCGCCGCGCCCTGCGGCCAGTTCCAGAACATCGCCAAGGCGCGCAACCAGGGGGTGGAGCTGGGCCTCAACGGCGACCTGGGCGAGTGGGAGCTGGCAGCCAACTACACCTTCCTCGACCGCGAGAACCGCAGCGACCGCGACCTGCACCCCACCGACACCCCGCGCCACAGCCTGTTCGGCTCGGCCTCGTGGAACCTCGACGCCTGGAAGCACACCGCCAGCGTGGAGGCGGCCTCGCGTCGCTACAACACCTCCGACGCCACCCAGATGGCACCGGGCTACGCGGTGTACAACCTCAAGACCGGCTACCGCTTCAGCAACGACGTGCTGATCGAGGGCGGCGTGCGCAACCTGTTCGACCGCCTGTACGAGTACAGCGAGGGCTACCCGGAAATGGGCCGTCAATATTTCGTGCAATTCAATGTGCCGCTGTAACCGCTGGCTGGCGGGCCTGCTGCTGGCGTTCAGCGGCCTGCTGAGCGCGGCCCCGCAAAGCGTGGTGGTGATGACCAGCTACCCCGAGGAGGTGATGACGCGGGTGGAGGATGGCTTTGCCCAGGCCCACCCGGAGTATCGCCTGCAGGTCCTCTGGCGCCAGGGCTTCGATGCCTTGCCCTACCTGCTGCAAGCCAGACAGGGCGGGGTGGATGTGTACTGGGCGCCGTCGCCGGGCAACTTCACCCGGCTGGCGAAGGCGGGCAGTTGGCAGCCGCTGGGTATCAGCCTGGAGGGCCTGCCGGCGCAGATCGGCGGCCTGGCGTTGCGTGATCAAAAAAACCTGTACCAGGCGACCGAGCTGGCAGGTTACGGCTTTGCCATCAACACCGCGTCGCTGGCCGAGCTGGGCGTGCCCACGCCCAAGGACTGGCCCGACCTGCTCGACGCTCGCTTGCGCGGGCGGGTGGCGCTGCCCGACCCGGGCCGGGTCGGGTTTGCCCCGGTGCTGCTGGATATCGTGCTGCGCGCCTATGGCTGGGAGCGCGGCTGGGCGCTGTGGAGCGAACTGGCCGGGCAGGCGCGGCTGGTCACGCGCGGCGGTACGCTGGTGAGTGACGAGGTCACCAGCGGGCGGGCAGCGGTTGGCTTGTCGATCGACTTCTTCGTCGCTTCGGCCAAGGCCAACGGCGAGCCGGTGGACTTCGTGTACCCGGCCCACGGTGGGCTCAACCCGGCATTCATCGCCATTACCGCAAGCACCCAGGCGCCGGCCGGTGCCCGGGCGTTCGCACGGTACGTGTTGTCCGACGCCGGGCAGGCGCTGCTGGCCGATGCCGACATTCGCAAGCTGCCGGTGCGCCCGAGCGTGTATGCGCAGCTGCCCGCGCAGTACCACGACCCGTTCGTTGCCGCAGGGCACGGCGCCTATGACTACGGCAACGGCAGCTCGCGCGAACGCCTGGCGCTGATCAGTTCGCTGTTCACCCAATGGCTGGGCCTGCCCCACGAGGCGCTGAACGAACTCTGGACGCGGCTGCACGCGGCCGAAGCGGCGGGGCATGACGTAGCCGCCATACGTCAGTTGTTGACCGCGCCGCCACTGACTGCCGGGCAAGCCGAGGCCAAGCCGTTGCTGGGCCTGTTCGCGGCACGTCAGGACAAGGGCATGGCCCACGAGCCGGCAACCGACCAGGATGCACTGGGCCGCACCGAGATCACCTGGCAATTCCAGGCCGCGCTGCAGCGGGCAGAGGCGGCGCGGTTGCTGGAGGGGCTGGGTCAGTGACCGTTGTGCGCATCGCCGGGCTGTCGATCGGTTTGCTGGTGAGCGCGCTCGCCAGCGCCGATGTCACCCACACCGCAGTCAACCGTGAGGCCTACGCCCAGCCCTTCGCCGGGCTGGACGAAGGCCAGTTGGAGCGCTTCTTTCGCGGGCGCAGCCTGTTCCGGCAGGCGTGGGTGGTCGCACCGTCTCGCGATGAAGCGGTGGATGGGCTCGGGCCGTTGTACAACCGGGTGTCGTGCATCGCCTGCCACCCCAAGAACGGTCGTGGCCAGGCGCCGCAGCAGGGGGAGGCGATGCGCAGCCTGTTGCTGCGCCTGTCCGTGCCGGGCCGCGATGCCCACGGCGGGCCGAAGCCTCATCCTGTGTATGGCGACCAGCTCAACGACCAAGGTGTGCCCGGCGTGCCGGGGGAGGGGCGGGCCCATGTGTACTGGCAGGAACACGCGGTGCCGCTGGGCGATGGCGAAACCGTGATGCTGCGCATGCCGCGTGTAGAACTGCGGGAGCTGGCCTATGGGCCACTGGACGGGGTGTTGACCTCGGCGCGGGTGGGCTCGCCGGTATTCGGCCTCGGTTTGCTGGAGGCCATCGAGGCCAGCACGCTGCAGGCCATGGCGGCTGAAGCCAAGCCCGACGGCGTGACCGGGCGCGTCAATCAGGTGTGGAGTGTGGAGCGACAGCGTGCCGAGGCGGGCCGCTTTGGCCTCAAGGCCAACCAGCCCGACCTGCGCCAACAGATCGCCCACGCCATGCTGGGCGACCTGGGCATCACCTCCTCGCTGGCTCCTGAGCAGAACTGCACCCCTGCCCAACAGGCCTGCGCGCAGGCGCCCCACGGCGGCGAGCCGGAGCTGGACGCGATGCAGCTTGGTGACCTGCATTTCTACCTCGCCCACCTGGCCGTGCCTGCGCGCCGGCAGCAGGCCGAGCCTGCGGTTGTGCAGGGTGAAAAACTGTTTGCCGCGATTGGCTGCACGGCCTGTCACCGGCCCGAACTGGTCACGGGCACACACCCGCTGTACCCGGCGCTGAGCCAGCAACGGATCGCGCCGTACACCGATTTGTTGTTGCACGACATGGGCGAGGGGTTGGCCGATGGCCGTGAGGACTTTCTCGCCAACGGCCGCGAGTGGCGCACCCCTGCGCTGTGGGGGCTTGGGTTGGGTGAGCGGATCAACCCCGGCAGTGGCTACCTGCACGACGGCCGAGCGCGCACGCTGGAGGAAGCCATCGTGTGGCATGGCGGTGAAGCGCAAGTGGCCCGGCAGCGCTATGTAACGCTGGGGGCGAAGGAACGGGCGGCGATTCGGGCGTTTCTTGAATCGTTGTAGGGGCCTGTGCCTGCGCAACGAAAGCGATCCTTGAAATCTGCGGGCTGCCCCTTTATGGTCTCGCGAAATAGGGAGAGTTCTGACTGATGGCACGGATAGGTTTGATACTGACACCCGGTTTTGCGGACTGGGAATATGCCTTTATTGCCGGGACCGCATCCCCGTTTTATGGAATAGACACCCGATTTTTCACCCCAGTTGCCGGGCAGCTAAGCTCGCAGGGCGGGCTGGCTGCAAGGGTCGACAGCACGCTGCAGGACTGCCTTGATTGGAAGCCGGACGTTGTAGTCGTTATTGGCGGCACGGCCTGGGAAGGCGAACAGGCACCGGATATTTCGGGCTTTCTTCGGGCAAGTCGTGCAAGTGGGGCGACCATTGCCGGTATCTGCGGGGGAACACTGGCGCTTGCGAGGGCCGGGCTTCTGAACACGGTTGCGCATACCTCGAACAGCGCGGGCTTCCTGCAACAGAACGCCGCAGGGTATGAAGGGCAAGCACACTATAGAAACAGCCCGGTAGCGGTGATTGCAGACCGCATCATTACTGCCCCAGGCCCTGCGCCCGTCAGCTTCACCTGCGCCGTGTTCGAAGGCGCCGGGCTGTCTGCAGAGGCTGTCACTCAGTTCAGGGCAATGCTGGCAGCGGAACACGGTTGACCCGCAGCGTAATTCAGCATGAGAAGGCTAGGGCATGAAGCCCTAGCCAACAGCAGCAGTCACTTTTTCTTTTTCGCAGGTTTATCTGCCTTGTCCGACTTCTTGGCCTTCTCGGGCTTGCTGTCCGATTTTTTTGCAGATTTCTTGGGTTCGGCATCTTTTTTCTTGTCTTTCTTTTCTTTCTTTTCAGAGGCTTTGGAAAGAGCCGATGCCGCAGCTGATTTCTTTGCCGATGATGACTTCTTGTCTTTCAAATCCTTGCTGGCTTTTGAAGACCCGTCTTTGCTTTTCTTCTCGTCCTTAGCCACGTTGACCACCTCTGATAGCGCTTGCCGGTATTGGCACGTTGCCTGTGGGATCATCCACATGCTGATCATTAGGCGAGTTCGCCCAGAGGCGGTTCAAATTATTTGAGGCGCTGGGCAGGGCCTTGGCGGATGTTGCGTCAGGTACCGGGGCTTGGCATGCCCGGCAAGCTGGGCCAAGCTTGCATGGGCCTGCAGCAGTTGCTCTACTACGGGCCTTTCATCGATAGCGCTGATGATTACTATCAAAGGGCCCGCCTGTCGGCGCGGTAAAACCCGCTTGTATAATCGCCTTCGATTTTTCCCCGCTTTCCGCGCCTGCTCAAGGCGTCATTTCCCCCATGGAACCCAGCACCATGCCAAGCGCAAGCCAGGCCCCTAGCGGCCTTCCCGAACACAATCAACAGAGCGTCAAACAGCAGTGGCTGGCGATTCTCTCGGTCGCGGTGGGCGCCTTTGCCCTGGTGACCAGCGAGTTTCTGCCGGTGGGCGTACTCAACGATGTCGCCAGCGACCTGGGCATCAGTGCCGGTCATGCCGGCCTGATGGTGACGCTGCCCGGCATCATGGCCGCACTCGCCGCGCCCTTGCTGTCGGTGGGCATCGGCGCGATGGACCGGCGCTACCTGCTGATCGGCCTGACCCTGATCATGATCATCGCCAATGCGGTGGTGGCCTACGCCACCGACTTCAGCCTGCTGCTGTTCGGCCGTGTGCTGCTGGGGGTGAGCATCGGCGGGTTCTGGGCCACGGCCATCGCCCTCAGCGGCCGCCTGGCCCCCAAGGGTGTTGGGGTAGCCCAGGCCACCTCGATCATCATGGTGGGTGTGACCCTGGCCACCGTGCTGGGCGTGCCCGTCGGCACCTGGCTCAGCGGCCTGATGGGCTGGCGCATGACCTTCCTGGTGACCGCGCTGGTGGGTGTACCGGTGCTGCTGGCCCAGGTGTTCCTGCTGCCGCGGCTCAACCCCGACAAGGCCATTCGCATCAGTGACCTGCCGGCACTGTTCATCAATCCGCAAGCCCGGGTCGGCCTGATTGCGGTGTTGCTGATCGGCCTGGCGCACTTTGCCGCGTACACCTACGTGGCACCGTTTTTCAAGCAAAGCGCCGGCTTCGATGGGCCGACCATTGGCTCGCTGCTGTTGCTGTATGGCGTGGCCGGGGTGCTGGGGAATGTCTTCGCCGGGTTTGCCGCCAACCGCAGCGTGCGTTACACGCTGATGCTGGTGGCGCTGATGATTGCCGTCAGCACGGCGCTGTTCCCTTACTTCGCCACCGGCATGACCGGTGCGGTGATGCTGATCGCGCTGTGGGGCTTTGCCTTCGGTGCCTTTCCGGCCTGCGCCAGTATCTGGATGTTCGTGGTAGCGCCCAAGGATGTCGAGCGCGGCATGCCGCTGTTCGTGGCTTTGTTTCAGGTGATCATTGCGCTGGGGTCGTTCTTTGGCGGGCGCATCGTCGACCAGATGGGCAGCTCGGTGCTGCTGAGCCTGGCCACGGCACTGGTGGGCTGCGGGTTTGTCACGGTGCTGGTGCTGGGGCGCAAGGTCAGTAACCGAATGGCGGTTCAGCCTTGCTAGCAGCCCGGCGCATGGGCTGACGTCAATCTTGAGGGGGCCGCGTGTGCGGCCTTGCAGATCGCTGAGATTCGATAGCCCAAATCAGCACTTCATTGCTGATCTACGGCGCATAGAAACACCCGCCCAGCGGGTCAGTCCACACCAGCTCCCCGGTAGCGGGGCGGCGCATCAGGTTGTCGAGCTTGGCATCCACGTCACATTCATGGCGCTGCGCAAATTCCGCCGCCCTGGCGAGTGTGATCAACACCCCCGCCAGCGCGGGATGCTCACCGGCCAAGGCCAGGCACTGTTCAGCAAGCACGGCGTTGGCCGGCAGATCATCATTGTCGTCGAGCAACCCCGACAGCAGGCTGGCAAGTAACGGCTCGCTGGCCTCATCCACGCTTATCAACCTTTCCACTTCGGCCAGCCAGTAGAACTCGTTTTCGCTTCCCCTGAGTGAAGCGTCAGAGGGACCCACGGCGCCATAGTCGTGAATGACCTCGACGACATTACGGTTGCCCTGGGCCCACTGCCGGGCAAGAAAATTGTGGCCGCAACCTTCGAGCGTGAGGCGATAGAGCCTGGTACCGTGCTCGAACAGCATGCTGCTCGAACCCTGGCAAAGGAACGTCGCCTGGTTCAGCGGTGCGCTTGCCAGAATCGCCTGGAAGTGTTTGCCCGCCAGCACCGGTTGATCAGCCATGCCCATTCCCCCCGCTGAAGTTGCCGACCCCTGATGCTTGAACAGCCGCTTTCGAGAGCAGGCCAAGCCTGCTTCTCGGGTGATCCCTTTCCCCAAGCCAGTTGGGGATCAAGGCGCCTTGCGCCGCAAAGTGCTCGACATGCACCACGGTGATTCTGCCGTCTGTGTAGGCCACGGCGTTGATCATCTTCCATGCGCCGGGGCGGGCATGGCGCAACAGCGCGTAGGCAGACGCGACATAGTTCATCCCCGTGCCCAGGCCGAACATCACGATCAGTCGGGTCTCTTGCGGCAGGTCGCGAAGAAAGGCCGTTGTACAGTTGCTGGCCACCGACTTGCCGAACGGGCTGGCAATGAACTTGTCCAGCATCCCGCCGCCTGATCCTTTCCAGGTACCAGCCTTGCGGTCGTGGCGCTCTACGGTGCAACGGATGAGCGATGCGAAATGAAAGCGCCCGTTGTTGTCCGCAATAAGGCGGTCCACCTGTTGCTTGAGCCTGTCAGGCGGGGCGGCGGGGATAAGGCCCACGTGGGCCAGAATCTTGCCCACATTGAGACGACTGCCCTTGTAGGCGATGTCGTCGTGAGGTGTGCTGGCAAGTGCCCCCGCCTGAGTGGGGCCCTTGGAGAAGCCCAGCACAACCACCTCTGGCGTAGTACTGCCCCATGCCAGCGGGTTTGCCGTAATACGCCACTCGCCCTCGGTGCGAGTGGCTACATCGAATGCTGGCGCACTCTCGGTGTGGCAACGCGAGCAGGAGACTCTGCCGTGACGGGGTAAGCAACTCATCAATCCTCCCAAGGTGCCGACGTTTGAAGTAGCAGGGCGCCACAAGATGGACTCGATCCGGCTATTACGCGGCAACTGCGAGCAGCGTAGTTGACGTTGTTTACTTTGCCATCAGCGTGTCTACCGCCCGTTTGTGCTTGGCCAATAGCCGACATGGCGCCTAGCCGGGCACGCGTGCTTCAGTGAGGCCAAGTCGAAGGAAGCTCAATGCATCCTTGTAGAGTGGGTGCCATGCGTCGGATGGCTCGCTATGGAGTGGATGCCAGAAAAACCTGAACGCGTGCCCTCCGTCATCCTGGGTAAAGTGAACCCAGGTGTCGGGAAGCTCGTGGGTGACGTGACACTCATGAAATGCCCACACATGCCCGGTTACCTCAGCGCGCCACACGCCAAGATTTCGTCCCACCGTGCCATTAATTCCGGCTTCCTCGAACAGTTCTCGTACAGCAGCGTCTTCACTCGGCTCACCTGGCTCCACACTTCCCTTGACCAACTGCAGGCCCGCCAACGGATGCGCGAACGCCAGAATCTCCAACGTTTCACGGCTGCGCAGCACCACTGGGCAAGCTTTATCCACTGCCATGTTGTTCTCCCCTTGGCTCATTGCTGTTGAGTGTTGAGCGCGTCGAAAGCTGAACGATGTCAGCTGCCTTCAACACTGCACGATCTTAAAGCATCCATCCGGCTCTGCCGGGTTTTTGCCTCCCTCCCACGTTCAGGACAAACCAGGCAGCACACTGATGAGCCCTGCCCACATGTTGCAGTTTGTTGCCGCAGCCAGATGCCTGGCCTTGAGGTTGACGCAAATCAAGCCGCCGCCTATAGCGTTCGGGAGACCATGGCGGCACGAAAGGAGCGGACCGACAGCAGGCCAACGCCTCGATCCGCATGCGCCACATTGCATAAGGAGCCCCACATGAGCCCGTTGAAGCACGTACTGGTTGCCACCGATTTGTCCACTTCTGCGCGCAACGCAGCAGAGCGGGCCGCACTCCTGAGCCAGGCGCAGCATGCCGCGCTGGACCTTCTCTACGTTGCCAACCCCGCGCCTTACGAGCGCCTCAAGCAGGTTGTGGTACCCGATGACAACCTGTTGAATCGCGTGCTGGAAAGTGCCGGCGAAAACCTGCGTGCAGTGGCTGCCATGCTGTTCCACCGCTACGCCATCTCCGCTGGCACACAGGTCGCGCCCGGTTCGGTGGCTACCGAAATCACCCGTGTGGTGCAAGACAAACACACCAACCTGCTGGTATGCGGGGCCAAGGGGCAGAACCTGGCGCGCCGCCTGCTGGGCTCCACCGTGCAGCGCATGCTGAGCCGCATGCACTGCCCGATGCTGGTGGTCAAACAGGCCCCGCGCGAGGCGTACCGCCGCGTGCTGGTGCCGGTTGATTTTTCGCCTTCGTCGCTGCGTGCCATCACCCTGGCAAAAGCCGTGGCCCCGCAGGCCGAAATCATTCTGATGCACGCGTTCGAAGCGCCCTTCGAGGGCAGCATGCGTTTTGCCTACATCGACCAGGACACCCTCACGCACTACCGCAACGCCATCAAGAAGGATGCCGTGGAGCAACTTGCGGCCCTGAGCGAAGCCGCCGGCCTGCCCAATGCTCGGCAGATCGTGGCACACGGCGACGCAGCCTGGCGGATCGTGGAAACCGAGCAGGAGCTGGACTGCGACCTGATCGTGGTCGGCAAGCAGGGCGAAAGCGCGCTGGAAGAGCTGCTGGTGGGCAGCGTCACCAAGCACGTGCTGAGCGAATCGCAGTGCGATGTGTTGGTGTCGATCTAGGGCCTGTAGGTAGGGCAGGGGGCCGGAAACGCTTGGCACAGCACACGCGATAACGTTTCTGTCGCAAGCGCCGTGCGGCGTTGGTGGCATCCGCAAGGCCCATGTTGCGGATGATGGCGTAATGGTATTGTTGGCTACCGTTACGCCATTCATCAATCGGCACAGAAGAAGTGCTTCATGATCGACACCGCACAGATGGCCCTGATTCTTGATGCGCTGCCCGACCCTGCCTTCATTCTGTCGCGCAGTGGCAAGTACGTTGCGGTGTTTGGTGGCCGCGACGCGCGTTATTACCACGATGGGTCCGGCCTGATCGGCCTGTATATTTCAGACCTGATCAATGCCGACAAGGCGAACTGGTTTCTGGAGCAGATTGCCCGGGCACTGGCCACGGGAAACCTGCTGGTCGCCGAGTACGAGCTGAGCAACAGGGACGTGAAGGGCCTGCCCGATGAGGGCCCCAAGGACCCCATCTGGTTCGAGGGGCGCATCCAGGCCCTGAACTTCAGGGTGGACGAAGAGGAGGTCGTGCTGTGGGTCGCCAGCAATATCTCCGAACGGCACACACTGGAAGTCAGGCTCAGGGAACTGAGCGATACCGACCAGCTCACCGGTCTGTTCAACCGCAGAAAGCTCGAACATGACCTGAAACTGCACCACGAGTCCCTGACACGCTATCGCGTGCCGACGTCGGTGTTCCTGTTCGATCTGGACAACCTCAAGAAAATCAATGATACCCAGGGGCACCACGCCGGCGATCAGATCATCCAGGCGGTGGCCGAGATCTGTCGTTGCGCGCTGCGCACAACGGATTTCGCCTGCCGCCTGGGTGGCGACGAGTTTGTGGTGGGCCTGCCCAATACCGAGCGCGAGCAGGCGCTGCAGCTTGCCGAGCGTCTGCATGAGCGCTTTCGCAAAGAGCTGAGCCGCTATTGGGCAGGCGACACGGTGGTCACCGTGAGCATTGGCGCAACGGCCATGCTGCCCGAGGACCACGCTTACGAGGACACCTTGAAACGGGCCGATCGTGCCCTGTACGTGGCCAAGAGCATGGGCAAGGACCGGATTGTGTGGCTCTGACGCCAGGGTATGGCCAATGTCAGAAAACCCTTGACCTTCCAGACGTGGCAAGTCGGATAAGTACGCGAACGTTGCTTTGCCCCCGCAAAGCAGGTCGACACTCGTGCGAAAGGCCATGTGATGAACGTCAAACGCGTAACCCTTTTCACTGCGGCGCTAAGCGTCGCGCTCACCAGCGTCGGGTGCAAGGAGACGGCACCCGCGACTGAACCCGCCAAGCCTCCCAGTGTTCCGGTAGCCGAGGTGATCGTGCGCCCGGTAACGCCCCATGCCGAATTCACCGGGTCGTTGACCGCGATCAAGCGGGTCGAACTGCGCCCGCGGGTGGCCGGCTACATTCAGGCGGTGAGCGTGCCCGAGGGCCGTATGGTAGAGAAGGGCAGCCAGCTCTTTGTCATCGATCCGCGGCCCTTCCAGGCCGCGCTCGACGCCGCCACCGCACGCCTGCAGGAGGCCCGGGCGGCGTGGCTGCTGGCCCAGGCAGACCATGCCCGAGCCCGGCAACTGTATGCGCAAAAGGTCGTTGCGCGGGACCGGCTCGACAGCGCGATTGCGGCGCTCGATGCGGGCCAGGCCCAGGTCGATGCCGCAAAGGCCGCGCTGGACGCTGCAAAGCTCGACCTGAGCTTCACGCGGGTCACCGCACCGATCAGTGGGCGTGTAGGGCAAACCCTGGTCACCGAAGGCAACTACGTCACCAATGGGGTGACGCCACTGACCACCATCGTCTCTGTCGACCCCCTGCATGTGTACTTCGATGTGGACGAGCGCACGTACCTGCGCTCACTCGCATCAAGCCGCCCTGGCGCGGGCGCGCAGGCGGCGAAGGTGAGCGTGGCGCTGGCCACCGACAAGCAGTACGCGCGGCCCGGCCGCGTCGATTTTCTGGCCAACGCCGCCGATCGCAACACCGGCACGCTGCGTGTTCGCGCGGTGGTCGACAACCCCGACGGGCAGCTGACGCCCGGTTTGTTTGCCAAGGTGAAGCTTGAGACCGGCACGCCACAGGCCAGGGTGCTGATCTCGGACCAATCGATTTCGACCGACCAGGGCAGCCGCTACGTACTGGTGGTGGGCAAGGACGACAAGACCCAGTACCGCCCGGTCGAACTCGGCCCGATGGTGGAGGGCTTGCGCGTGATCGAAAAAGGCCTGCAGCCCGGCGAGCGCATCGTGGTCAAGGGCCTGGTGCGCCCGGACATGCAGGTTACGCCGCAGCCCACCTCGATCGAGGGTTCGCCCGTCAAGGCGCAGCAAACCCTGGGGGCGGCGCAATGACATTCCCGCGCTTCTTCATCGATCGTCCCATTTTTGCCATCGTCCTCTCGATACTGATGATGATTGCCGGCATCGTCGCCTTCTTCCAGCTGCCGCTGAGTGAGTACCCGGCGGTCACGCCGCCGACCGTGCAGGTGACGGCGTCCTATCCGGGGGCCAACCCCCAGGTAATCGCACAAACCGTGGCCGCGCCACTGGAGCAGGCGATTACCGGGGTCGAGGGCATGCTGTACATGGCGTCGCAGTCTGCCACCGATGGCCGGATGGTACTGACCATCACTTTCGCCCAGGGCACCAATGCCGATATTGCGCAGATCCAGGTGCAAAACCGCGTTTCGCGGGTTCTGCCGCGCCTGCCGGCAGAGGTGCAGCACCAGGGCGTGGTCACCCAGAAGACCTCGCCGGACATGCTGATGGTGGTTCACCTGCTGTCTCCCGACAAACGCTACGACCCGCTCTACATGTCCAACTACGCCTACCTTCAGGTGCGCGATGAACTGTCGCGCCTGCCCGGCATCAGCGATGTGCTGGTGTGGGGCGCCGGGGAGTACAGCATGCGGCTGTGGCTCGACCCGGACCTGATCGCCGCGCGCGGGCTCACCGCAGGCGAGGTGATCGAAGCGGTGCGCGAGCAGAACGTGCAGGTGGCAGCGGGGTCGGTCGGCCAGGCGCCCAACGCCACCGCCGCGTTCCAGGTAACCGTGAACACCCTGGGGCGGCTGACCGATGAGCAGCAGTTTGGCGACATCATCATTCGCACCGGCGACGACGGTCAGGTCACGCGCCTGCGCGATGTGGCCCGTATCGAGATGGGCGCCGACTCTTACGCACTACGCAGCCTGCTCGATGGCGAACCGGCCGTTGCGCTGCAGATCATCCAGAGCCCGGGCGCCAATGCCCTGGACGTTGCCCAGGCGGTGCGCGAAACCATGCAGCGGCTGGAGGCGAACTTCCCGGCGGGGCTCACCTCGCGCATTGCCTACGACCCCACGGTGTTCGTGCAGGCCTCGCTGGAGTCGGTGGCCATCACCTTGCTGGAGGCGATCATGCTGGTGGTGATCGTGGTGGTGCTGTTTCTGCACAACTGGCGCGCGTCGCTCATCCCGCTGATGGCGGTGCCGGTGTCGCTGGTGGGCACCTTTGCGGTCATGCACCTGATGGGCTTTTCGCTCAACACCCTGTCGTTGTTCGGCCTGGTGCTGTCGATCGGAATCGTGGTGGACGATGCGATCGTGGTGGTGGAGAACGTCGAGCGTCATATCGAGAACGGCGAGGCGCCGGCCCAGGCCGCCAGGCTTGCCATGGACGAGGTGACCGGGCCCATCATCGCGATCACCTCGGTGCTGGCTGCGGTGTTCATCCCCACGGCGTTCCTCAGCGGCCTGCAGGGCGAGTTCTATCGCCAGTTCGCGCTCACCATTGCCATCTCGACGATTCTGTCGGCGGTCAATTCGCTGACCCTCAGCCCCGCACTCGCCGGGTTGCTGCTGCAGCCACGCCAGCACGGCAACACCCCCGACCCCCGCAGCCTGCGCGGGCGTGCCCGGCGGTTGCTCGGCACCCTTGGCCGGCCGTTCCAGCGTGCACCGCAGGCCTATGGCAACACAGTGCGCAAGGTGGTCCGGCTCAGCGGCCTGGTGCTTGTGGTGTACGTCGGCCTGCTGGGGTTGACCGCGTTCGGCTTCAATGCCGTGCCACCGGGCTTTGTACCGATGCAGGACAAGTACTACCTGGTGGCCATCGCCCAGTTGCCCAACGCGTCGTCGCTGGACCGCACCGAAGCGGTGGCCAGGCAGATGTCACAGCTGGCCCTGGCCGAGCCGGGCGTCGAAAGCGTGGTGGCGTTCCCGGGGCTTTCAATCAACGGTTTCGTCAACGTGCCCAACGCCGCGGTGATGTTCATCATGCTCGACCCGTTCAAGGAGCGTGCCTCGCCGGACCTGGCTGCAATCGCCATCGCCGGGCGCCTGCAGGCCAGGTTCGCGGGCATTCCCGATGGTTTTCTTGGGGTGTTTCCGCCACCCCCGGTGCCCGGCCTGGGTGCCACCGGCGGCTTCAAGATGCAGGTCGAGGACCGCAGCGGCGCGGGGCTGGAGGCCCTGGTGCAGCACACCCGCATCCTGATGATGAAGGCCACCGAGTCGGGGCAGTTGGCCGGGCTGATGACCAGCCTCGATATCAATGCACCGCAGCTCGACGTGGTCATCGACCGGGCCCAGGTCAAGAGCCAGGGCGTGCGCCTGACCGATGTGTTCGAGGCGCTGCAGGTGTACCTGGGTTCGCTGTACGTCAACGACTTCAACCGCTTTGGCCGCACCTACAAGGTCACGGCGCAGGCCGACACGGACCACCGCATGCAGGCCGAAGCCATCGGCCGCCTGCAGGTGCGCAATGCGGCCGGGGCCATGCTGCCGTTGTCGGCGTTTGTCAGCGTTACGCCAAGCTCCGGCCCGGACCGGGTGATTCACTACAACGGCTACCCCTCGGCGGACATTTCGGGGGGGGCAATGCCGGGCGTGAGTTCAGGGCAGGCGGTTGCGCTGATGGAGCATCTGGCCGGGGACATGCTGCCTGAAGGCATGACCTTCGAATGGACGGACCTGACCTACCAGCAGAAGCTGGCCGGCGATTCGGCGCTGTTCATCTTCCCGCTGTGCGTGTTGCTGGCCTACCTGATTCTGGCGGCGCAGTACAACAGCTGGCTGCTGCCCCTGGCGGTGCTGCTGATTGTGCCGATGTGCCTGTTGAGCGCGATCATCGGGGTGTGGCTGATGGAGGGCGACAACAACGTGTTCGTGCAGATCGGGCTGATCGTGCTGGTGGGCCTGGCCGCCAAGAACGCGATCCTCATCGTCGAGTTCGCCCGCACCCTGGAAGCGCGGGGGGCGAGTGTGCTGGAGGCGGTTGTGGAGGCATGCCGGTTGCGCCTGCGCCCGATCGTGATGACGTCCCTGGCCTTCGTCGCCGGCGTCGTGCCGCTGGTGCTTGCCAGCGGCGCAGGTGCCGAGATGCGCCAGGCCATGGGGGTGGCGGTGTTTGCCGGCATGCTCGGGGTGACGCTGTTCGGGTTGTTCCTGACCCCGGTTTTCTATGTGGTGATCCGTGGCCTGGCGGCCCGCTTCGAGCGGCACACGCCCACAGCCCAGCCTGCCCTGGAGGAGCGCCGTTCATGAGCCTTTGCTATCGAGCTGTTCTGGCGCCCCTGGCCACCCTCATGCTGCTGGCCGGGTGTGCTGCAGTGGGCCCCGACTACGTTGCGCCGTCGCTGCCGGCAACGCAGCTTCCCGCGCGCTTCGATGAGCTGCCTGCCGGGCTTGGCCCCGGCAGCGTCGAGGCCCGGTGGTGGGGTGCCTTTGACGAGCCGGCGTTGACCGGGCTGGTTCAGCGGGCGCTTGCCGCCAACCATGACATCGCGATTGCTGCCGTGCGGCTCGAAGAGGCCAGGGCGATGTTGCGCGAAAGCCGCCAGGGTTTCCTTCCGCGTGGCGGCCCTGCGCTCAGCTACGAGAACCGCCGCTGGAGCGAAGTGCAGACACCGGCTGGCCAGTCGCGGCAGAACGAAACCTATCGGGGGGCGGTCGATGCGTCCTGGGAAATCGACCTGTTCGGCCGCGTGCGCCGCTCGGTGGAGGCCGCACGCGCCCAGGCCGGTTCGCGCGAGGCGTTGCTGCGCGGGGTGCAGGCGAGTGTGGCGGCCGAGGTGGCGGCCACCTGGTTCGAGCTGCGGGGCATCGAGGCCGAGTTGGCGGTTGCCGCCGATACCCGCCAAAGCCAGCGCGACAGCCTGAGCATGGTCGAACGCCAGGTGAACGCCGGGGCGGCCACCGAGTTCGACCGGCTGCGGGCCGAGGCCCTGTTGCGCTCGGTCGAGGTGAGCGTGCGCGAGCTGGAACGTCGGCGGGATGCCTCGGTCAACGCCCTGGCGATCCTGCTGGGCGAGCCGCCGCAGCGGTTCACACCACCGGCCGCCGAGCCTGGGGATCAGGCGCTGGCCCAGCGCCCGATCGCCGTCGGTGAGCCCACGGCGTTACTCTGGAGACGCTCCGACATTGCCGCCGCAGAACGCGCCCTTGCGGCCGCCACGGCGCAAATCGGGGTCGAGACGGCGGGCCTCTATCCCGAGGTGCAGGTGCAGGGCTCCATCGGTGTGGTCACCGGAAGCCTCGACGGGATGAGTGGCGCGGGCGCGCTGTCGAGCTTTATCGGCCCGATGATTCGCTGGTCGCTGCTGGACACCGGGCGTGTACGTGCCCGGATCGCCGCCAGCGAGGCACGCGCCAGGGAGGCGTTGATCGTGTACGACCAGACGGTAGTGCGCGCGTTGCAGGAAACCGATGATGCCTTCAAGGCCCACGGGGCTGCGAGCAATACCCTGAGGCTGCGATTGCTCGAATCGGCGGCCAACGGCGAGGCGGCGCGGCTTGCCCGGGCGCGGTTCTCGGAGGGCGAGGGCGTCTATCTGGATGTGCTTGAGGCCGAGCGCGCCGATTACGCCAGCAGACGCGCCCTGACCGCCGCACGTACCCGACAACGCCTGGCGGTTGTGGGCATCTACAAGGCGTTGGGCGGTGGCTGGGAAGTCTGCGCGCAGGCCCGGCAGCCGTGCGACGGCGCCTCTCTCTAGCGTTCCATCGGGCAAAAATAATCCCCGAAACCGGGGATTATTTTCATACGGCTTCCACCAGCGTGTTACTGCTGTCCAGTACCGTCGGGCAACGCATAGGCAATGATGTAGTCGCCCACATCAGGCGAATGGCTCATGCCGCCCGCCGAGATCACCACATACTGCTTGCCGGTCGCCGGCGACTGGTAGATCAGCGGCGCTGCCACTGCACCTACCGGCAGGCGGGCTTTCCACACCTCCTTGCCGGTGGCCGAGTCCAGGGCCCGCAGGTAGTAGTCCTGGGTGCCGGCAAAGAACACCAGCCCCGAGGCGGTCGAGGTAGGGCCGCCCAGCGTCGGCATGCCCAGCGGGATCGGCAGGTGGGTCTTGAGGCCCAGGGGGCCGGTGTCCTGCACGGTGCCCAGCGGTACCTGCCACACCAGTTTCTGGGTGTTCAAGTCGATGGCGCTCATGCTGCCGAACGGCGGGGTGTTGCACGGCACGCCCAGGGGGGATTGCAGGATGTCGATTTTTACCCCGCCATAGATGCCCGCCACTTGTGGGCGAATCGTGCCCATGAAGCCCGGCACCTCATCGGTGGAAACCTTGAACTTGCTGGTGTTTTCCTTGGTGACCAGCGCCATGCGCAGCGGTACGCGCATGTCGTTGACGAACATCATGCCGGTGTTTTCGTCGATGGAGATGCCACCCCAGTTCATGCCACCCAGCAGGCCCGGCCATTCGATGTAGGGCTTTTCGGTCGGCGGGGTGAAGGGGCCCACATACACCGAGTCCTTGAACATGATGCGGCAGTACAGCTGGTCGAAGGTGCTCACGCCCCACATGGACTTCTCGGTCAGGGGCTCGGCACCAATCACCGGCATGCCCACCGAGTGCGGTTGGGTCGGTGCCAGGTGTTCGCCTTCGGCGGCGGGGGATGTCGGTACGGGCAGCTCCTGAACTTCAGTCACCGGCTGGCCGGTGCGGCGGTCCAGCACGAAGATGTTGCCGGTCTTGGTGGTCTGGATCAGCACCGGGGTCTTCTCGCCCTGGGCGTTCTTGATGTCGTACAGCACCGGTTGCGAGGGCAGGTCGTAGTCCCACACGTCGTGGTGCACAGTCTGGTACACCCACTTGGCCTTGCCGGTCGAGGCATCGACGGCCACCACGGCCGAGCCGTACTTTTCCTTGGCCTGGTTGCGGTCGCCACCCCAGTAGTCGGGCGGGCCGTTGCCGGTGGGCAGGTACACCAGGTTCAGTGCCTTGTCGTAGGTGGGCACGGTCCACACGTTGGGGGTTTCCAGGGTGAACTGGTGGTCGCTGGCGGTTGCGTCCTGGCCTTCAGGCGCACCGATGTCCCAGGCCCACACCAGCGCACCGGTCAGCACGTCGAAGGCACGCACGGCGCCCGACGGCTCCTTGGCGACGATGTCGCGCACCCAGCCGCCGACCACGGTGAGGTGGCCCATTACCACGGGCAGGGAGGTGGGGTGGTAGCGCTTGCTGTTCTCGGTGGGGCCCATGCCTTTTTTCAGGTCGACATAACCGTTGTCGCCAAAGCTCGGGCACAGGGTGCCGGTGTGTGCGTCCAGGGCAAACAGGCGGGCGTCGACCGACGACACCAGGATGCGCTGGCGGCACTGCTGCTCGCCATACGAGGCCTTGACCTCGGCGCTCAGGCTGTCGTCCTTGTCGATGTCGTGGTAGCCCACGCCGCGGCACGTCACGTGCTCGGCGCTGCGCGCGTGCGGGTCGAACTTCCAGATCGGCTTGCCCGTGTCGGCGTCGAGGGCGGTGATCAGGTTTTCTGGCGTGCATGAATACAGCACGTTGCCGATCTGCAGCGGGGTGTTCTCGTCCACGCCGGCACCGGCGCCCGTGGTTCTGCGGCCGGTGCGGTAGATCCAGGCCACTTGCAGGTCCTTGACGTTCGCCGGGGTGATCTGGCTGAACGGCGCAAAGCGCGTGCCCGAGGCGTTACGGCCGAAGAACTCCCAGTTTTCCGGCGCGGCGGGGGCTTCGGTTGGCGCAGGCTTGGCCGTGGAGGCGAGCGGGGTGGAGATTGCACCGTGCGGGTAGAACGCCGCCACGAAGGTCGCGATCAGCCCCGCGAACACCGCAAAGCCGAAGCGGTTGGCCAGGCGTCGGGTGCTTGCCGAAGTGCCGGGCAAGGCTGCGCCGACCCACAGGCTGAGGGTCAGGATGATTGCCGGTACCACCAGGCGTGGCAGCAGTTCCCAGTAGCTGAACTGGCCGACTTCGTAGAATGCCCACACACAGGTTGCCAGGGCGATGGCTACCGAAAGGGCGATGCTGGCGCTTTTGCGCAGGAACATCAGCGCTGCCAGCAGCAGGTATGCAACGCCTGCGATCAGGTAGTACGGCGAGCCATCGAGTGCTACCAGTTTGAAGCCGCCGTAGATCATCGCCAGCGATACGAGCAGCACCAGCAAGGCAAACAGCACCCTTGCGGTGGTGCCGAGTGCAAACTTCCGAGTTTGCGGTTGATGGTCATCCGTCATTTTTTTCATACGTTCCGTTAGTCAATGGAAAGTGCACGCAGGCTCTGCGCAGGGGTCAAGGCATTCAGTCGGCAGCGGTAAAGGTCGAACCCGTGGGGCGTGGCGATCAGCGCGCAAGGGCGTGCGCGATCATTCGATACGGGGGGCGCCGAAGGCTCTGGGAAAGGGTGTTGGCGTTGGGATGGCCTTTGCGGAGTCGGCGCGGTAGGGCTGCCTGAAAACGGTGGCCAGTTTAGGCGGGCGAGGCGGGGCGGATAAATGCTCAAGGTCGAAAAGCATTGTTGGGGAAACAGTAACAATGGGGACGGTCGGTAGGCCGCGTGTGCGGCCCGTGTGTTGCGTCGTTACTGCGGTGCCGCGTTTGCTTCCATGGCGTCCAGCACGCTGTCGATCAGCACGTTGCTCATTTCCAGCGATTGTTGTGCGGCAATCAGCAGCGTCTTGAACTGCTCATCGGCGCGTTCGCAGGCTTGGGCGGTGGTGTCCTTGGCGCATTGGATCTGTAGCGACAGGTGGACCAGCGCGTCTTCCAGCTCGATGCCTTCGCACACGGAAAACAGGGGAGGGTGATTGCCGTTGCAACAGCCGAAGGCGGTGTAGACGGGTTTGCGGCGGGTGGTGGTTAGTGGGGGATCGGGGACGATTTTTGTCATTGTGCTGCTCCTTGATCAGTGGAGCTGTCACTCATCGCTGCTAAACGAAAGGGTGGCAGCTGTACGCGGGTTAGCAGACCAGGGATCAAGGAACCCGGCGCGCACGAGTGCGCCCCACGCACAACCGCCATAACACGAGACAACGGGCGATAAAAAAGCGCCAGTTGAACGAGAAACGGGCGCTTTGTGCACCTTGAATTTTTTGACAGGCTGCTAAACCCGACCGCTGGATTTACAGCGGCTCGGAAAGGGTAACGGGGTTTGGGTGGGCATTCAAGGTTTTGAATCGGGGGAAGTGGAGGGGCTTCCATCTCGGCGCTGGTGTATTCGCGGTAGCGGTCTCTGTTGTTTTTGAGATCAAAGGGTTAAGGCATAGAGGGGTGGGCTGTGTCTAGAACTCCGACGTATGTTGCGGTTTGTTTCGGCAGTGGAAATGCTGGTTGTAGACGCTCCATGGTCAAGACCGCTTACGGCTAGCAGCGCCCCGGAAGAAAGCTTGAGTGGCTATACTGCTGGATCGATCTTCACCAATTTGGTAACAGAGCCTATGCGCGATAAATATGTAAATTTTGCAGAACTCTCATCATCTGAACCTGATGGCGCTTTTCGCATCGAGGTGAGGCGGAAAGAAAGTGCGGTAGCTTTAATCGCTCCTCATGGTGGAAAGATCGAGCCTGGAACATCGGAAATATGCAGGAGTGTCGCTGGGGAGGATCTGACGTATTATCTGTTTGAGGGTTGCAAGTCGAATAAAAATCGAAATCTCCATATCACAAGCTCACGCTTTGACGAGCCACAAGGGATCGATGTCGCCCGGTCGGCTCAGGTGGTTGTGGCTTTTCATGGACAAAATGCGAGTGAACTTTTCGTTAATGTAGGAGGTTTGGCAACCCGGGTCTGTGCGTCTGTTATCTGCCACCTTCAAACCGCAGGTTTCAAAGCCAGTCAACATGACGATCCGAATCTTCAGGGGCGCGACAAAAATAATATTTGTAATCGTGGGAGTAAAGGCCAAGGTCTCCAGTTAGAAATTTCCCGCGGGTTGAGAGATGTGTTGACATCGGATAAAAGCGCCATGAGTCGTTTCTCTTCCGCAATTAGGTCGGCGTTAGATGAGGTTGAACAATTCACTTAACCTCGAATCGTTATCTCAGCATGCTCCTAAAGTAGCGAAGCCGCATTATTGCTACCAAAAGATGGCGACGGCTGTACGCAGGTTGGTAGACCGGGACTCTAGGAATCCAGCGCGCACGAATGCGCCCTGCGTACAGCCGTCATAAAACGAAACAGCGGGTGCAAAAAGGTGTCAGCTGAGACGGATGGACGCTTGCACGTCCTAAGGTACTCGGGCTAGCAAACCTGGTTGCTGGATTTACAGCGGCCCGGAAAGGGTAACGGGGCTTGGGTGAGCATTCAAGGTTTTGAATGGGGGGAAGTGGGGGCTTCCATCTCGGCGTTGGTGCACCCGCTGTCCCGACCTATGCTGCGTTTAAGATCAATGGCTTAGGGCGTAAAGAGTGCAATGCGTTTGAACATCGGTGTGAGCCTTCGACCTGATTCTGATAACGAAAGGATGCAGCTATAGATCGGTAGCCCACCTTTGCAACAGGCCGCCACAACCCAAAGCAGGCATATTGGCTTCTGGATCAGTAGGTAGCCCCCGCCAGTCCTAAAATCGAGACGGCGGTTCATTTCCAGCTTTGATCTGTGAAAAGACATGGTCTGGATCTGCCTGGCACCAATATCTGAACAGAAGGCGAGGTTCGGTATCCCCAAAATACTGACTCAGGAGGCTCTCGGCGGGGATTAACAATTTAGTTTCTGGCCATTGCTGAGCTAAAACACCTATGTGTTTGCCAGACGAACAAATAATCCACGTCGCCTTGCCTCCACTGATGTCAGGCAGGTAACCCATACCTTGGATCGCTTCGAACAAAGCGCGCAGTGTTACTGCAGGATCAAGCCTGATTGATGTCCTGTGACTTTCCAGATCATCCCCTGCATGCACGCTATCCCGATCAATTTGAATGACCAACATGAATGTTCCTTTTTAGCGTTGTGAGATTACTAGAATGCCAGCGTAGGAATGCCAGCTATCTGTCTACAGTCCGCTTCTGGCCGATTGCGGCCGTTAACCACCGGCAGCATTGGGTCCGTTAGCGACGGCCGAAACCGTGTTTGCCCAGTAATCTCGAATCGCACTCGCCGCTGCGTTTTCTCCAGCATCACCGTGGCTGTTGATGACCCTCTATGAAGGACGGGCAGTTGTTTGTTCTTCTGCACCTTCAACTGCTGAACAGCCCGACAACCCCTCCAACTGCACATACTCAATGCGGTGCCGTCCGTTGTTTTTAGCCGCATAGAGCTGCTGGTCCACGGCTTTGATGAAGTCTGTAGGCCTGTCCCGCTCGCCTGGCACCACCGAGCCTGCGCCTATGCTGACAGTCAGGCGGTGGTCATGTGGCGATAGCGCATGCACGATGGACTGCTTGTGGATCAACCGCTGGCAGCGCTCAGCCACTTTACGCGCCACCTCGGCATCGGCTTCGGGCAGCAGCACGATAAATTCTTCGCCGCCATAGCGAGCCACAAGGTCGTGTGGGCCATCCAACGCCAAACTCAGGGTCTGGGCAATCGCTATCAAACATTTGTCGCCTTGAATATGGCCGTACAAATCGTTGTACTGCTTGAAAAAATCGACGTCCAGCAACAGCAGCGACAATGGCCGGCGCTCGCGGCGCGCACGTTCCCACTCCAACTCGAAACAGCTGTCGAAGCGACGACGGTTGGCGATACTCGTCAGGCCGTCCTTGAACGAGAGCACCTCCAGTTCCTTCTGCAAACTCAGCAACTGGTCTTCGGTCTTCTTGCGTTCGCTGATGTCGAACATGAAGCCGATCAGTGCTTCGACTTCGCCCCTGTCATTGCGCACCACGTGCACAACGTCGCGGATCCACACATAGCCGTTGTCCTTGGTCAGCGCTCGGTAGTCTGCCTCGTGGTCCACGCCAGCCTTGGATTGCGTCACGCAGAAGTTCACCACATGCTCGCGATCTTCTGCATGCATGCGCATGGCCCAGTCTTCCACGCTCACCCAGCTTTCAGGGCTCCAGCCCAGCAACGCCTCGATCTGAGGGCCGATGTAGGTGAACTTCATCGAGGCCCAGTCAATCTTCCAGGGAATCGCCTTGGTCGACTCCAGAAGGGTTCTGTACACCTCACTGTCATTGATAAGCTCGCTTGCATCGGACATACACGATAGCCCTCGGAACCCTATGGATAAGCCACTTTAGCAGCCCTGGCAGGGCAAGTACTGCGTACCGAGCCATGGGTCGGTACATGGCGACATGGAAGAGGTTGCGGGCACGCTGAAAGCCCTTCGTATTCTGCTACTCATCTGTCTTGGTCGTCAGATCACTGGCCACTTCCTTGGCCAGCGCCATAAACGCCCGGGCAGCCGCGGATTGATAGACATTCTTGCGCTGCATCAAGACCGCTGTACGCTCTAGCCGATGCGGCCCCAACTCGACAGACACCAACTCTGGGTGCTCCTGCGCTAGGGCGGCGGGCAGCAAGGTCGACAGCGTGGTTCTGCGCACTACCTCAATCAACGCACCAATTACATTGGCCTCCATCACCAAGCGCGGGCGAATGCCGTGCTGGTTGCAATAGCGGTCGATCTGTTCGCGGGTGGCGAACGCTTTGCTGAGCAGAATCAGCGACTGCGCATTCAGCGTCTCCAGGCCGACAGCCCGCGCCCCGGCCAGCGGGTGTCGGCTACCAACGACCAGGGCAAGCGTTTCAACCAGCAGCGGATAGGCTTCGATGTCTGGCGCATGCACCTCATCAAACGCAATCCCCACATCCAGTTCGTCCCTCAGCAGCAGGTTCTCCATCTGCTCCTGGGCCAGTTCATGCACGTTCAGCGTGATGTTCGGGTAACGGCTGTGAAAGGCTTCCACCAACGGCCCGACCAGGTAGGTCGTGAAGGTTGGCGTCACCGCTATGCGCAGCGTTCCTCGACTGAGATCGCCCACATCATGGATCGCCCGCTTGCCTTCGCGCAGCTCCTGCGCCGCCCGCAATGCATAACGCAGGTACACCTGCCCGGCATCGGTCAGGCGTGTTTTGCGCCCTGAGCGATCGAACAACTGCGCCCCGAGGCTTTCCTCCAGCTGGCGCACTTGCTGCGACAGCGCGGGCTGCGAAACATGCAGTGCCGCCGCGGCACTGGTAAAGCCCTGATGTTCGGCGACCGCAAGAAAATACTGAATATGGCGCGCCAGCATGCCTGTACCTATAAGTTTATCTGATGAAGATAATCATATATGAGACTTTTACCTTATTGAACGGCCTCCGTAACCTTTGCCTCATCGCATCGCGAACCAACGGAGTCAACCATGCAAGACATCATCGACGGTTTCCTTAAATTCCAGCGCAATGCCTTTCCTGAACGTGCCGGCCTGTTCAAAGACCTGGCCAACCAGCAGAGCCCACGGGCGCTGTTCATCTCCTGCTCCGACAGCCGGCTGGTGCCGGAGCTGGTCACACAGCGTGAGCCGGGCGACCTGTTCGTCATCCGCAATGCGGGCAACATCGTGCCGTCCTACGGCCCTGAGCCAGGCGGTGTGTCCGCCTCGGTGGAGTACGCGGTCGCAGCCTTGAAAGTCAGCGACATCGTGATCTGTGGGCATTCCGACTGCGGCGCCATGACCGCCATCGCCACCTGCAAATGCCTGGACAACATGCCCGCCGTGGCCGGCTGGTTGCGCTACGCCGATTCCGGTCGGGTGGTCAACGAGGCCCGCCAGCATGTCGACCAGCACGCCAAGGTCGCCTCGATGGTGCGCGAAAACGTCATCGCGCAGTTGGCCAACATCCAGACACACCCCTCGGTACGCCTCGCGCTGGAAGAAAAGCGCGTGACGTTGCATGGCTGGGTCTACGACATCGAGAGCGGCTGCATCCAGGCCTTCGACAGCCGCACCGGCAAGTTCGTGTCGCTGGCCGAAAGCCCTACCGCTTGCGTTGCTACCCACTAACCCTCGTTTCTACCCACGGAGATATCCCCATGATCCAATCACAAATCAGCCAAGACACTCGCCTTGCCCTGACCGACGTCATCCTGTTGGCCAAGGCCCGCAAAGACCTGTCGTTCGCTCAGATTGCCGAAGGCACCGGCCTGCACGAAGCTTTTGTCACCGCCGCTTTGCTTGGTCAGCACCCGCTGCCGGCCAACGCAGCCCAGGTGGTTGCCGACACCCTGGGCCTCGACGCCGATGCCGTGCTCCTGCTGCAAAGCATCCCGCTGCGCGGCAGCATCGGCAATGGCATTCCTACCGACCCAACCATCTACCGCTTCTACGAAATGATTCAGGTCTACGGCACCACGCTCAAGGCGCTGGTTCACGAGAAGTTCGGCGACGGCATCATCAGCGCCATCAACTTCAAACTGGACGTCAAGAAGGTCGATGACCCAGACGGCGGCTCCCGCGCGGTGATCACCCTGGATGGCAAGTACCTGCCGACCAAACCGTTCTGATCACCCCACCCAGGGGCCCGGCGCTGCATGGCTGCCGGGCTCCATGTTCTTGAAAATGTGGAGGAGGGCCTCTGAACATGAACGCGTTACCTGTACTGATAGCGAGTTTTTTCTGTTCTGCGGCGATGGCCGACGAACCGATACCGGTTGAGCAATACAGCTATGCCCAGCACCTGGACATCGCCCGCGTCATTTCCATCAGCGAAGTCGCGCACGTCTGCGCCGTGGTACCTGTGCTCATGACGTATGAAGACTCCAAGGGCCAGAAACACATTCTTGAATACCGAGTGATGGGTAACGGCTGTTCCAACGGTTGAACTGCCCATGGTTCGTTTTTTACCGATGCGCCCTGGGGCAGCATCATAGAGGGCCAACGTCATGGATCTGATCTTTCGCAATGTGCGCATCGACGATACAAAACCGCTGATGGACGTAGCGGTGCACCACGGCAAGATTGTCGAGATCGCGCCGACAATTTCAGTGCAGGCCGTGCAGGAAATCCAGGGCCACGGCAACGTACTGATCCCGGGCTTTGTCGAAGGGCACCTGCACCTGGAAAAAGCCAACATTATGCACCGCAAGGCCAATCGCTCCGGCACGTTGAAGGAGGCGATAGCGGTTACCGCCGAGCTCAAACCCACGTTGACTCGCGACGACATTCTCGCGCGCTCCACTCAAGCACTACGTGCGTTGGTGCAGTCCGGCACTACCCACGTACGCGCCCACGCCGAATTCGACCCGGTGCAAGGCTTCACCGGCTTTGATGTGGTGCTGGAACTGCGCGACAAGCTGCGCGACGTCATCGACATCCAGGTGGTGGCCTTCCCGCAGGAGGGAATACTGAAACTGCCGGGCATGCAGGCAATGATGGTTGAGGCCATGGAGAAGGGCGCAGATGTAGTGGGCGGCATTCCCTACAACGACGACTCGGCCCATGACCACATCGACTATGTATTCAACCTGGCCAGGCGCTACGGCAAGGACATCGACTTCCATCAGGACTTCGCCGACAACGCCGAGCACATGACCATTGAGTACCTGGCGCGCAAGACCATCGAGCAAGGCTATCAAGGGCGCGTATGCGTCGGTCACCTGACCAGCCTGGGTGCCGTGGCACCGCACAAACAGCGGGAGATCATTGCCTTGATTCGCGAGGCTGGCATCAGCGTCATGTGCCTGCCCGCCACCGACTTGCACCTCGGTGCGCGCGGTGACAGCCATGACGTGCGCCGTACCCTGACGCCGGTGCGGGCCCTGCGTGATGGGGGCGTGAATGTGTGCCTTGCCACCAACAATATTCGCAACGCATTCACCCCGTTTGGCACCGGCGACTTGCTCAACATCGCGCAATTGGCGATTCCGGCCTGTCACCTGGGCGGGGCGGATGACCAGGCCACGGTACTGTCGATGCTCACTACCCATCCGGCGAAAGCGCTGGGGTTGAAGGATTATGGGTTGGTGCCGGGTGCGCCTGCTGACGTGGTGTTGCTGGAGACGCATTCGGTGGGTGACGTGATTCTCGACCTGCCCACACGGTTGATGGTGCTAAAGCGCGGGAAGATCGTGGCGACGTCGGCCTGTCAGCGTTCGGTGGCTTTCTGATCCAGTTCGATGCAAGCGACTGGTCGTGGGGAGCTGTTACTTCGCTCGCCCACCACCCGGCTCACCCCGCACGAACTCCCTGGCCGTTCAACATGAAGATACTGGTGAGCACAGGGTCCGTCCAAGCGGCCGTTACAGCCGCTTGAAATCGCCCTATCGACCACTGCTCACGGCTAGTTCTCGTAGCGCAGCGTGACGGCAAAGTTGCGGGGTTCGCCGTAATAGTTTCCGGTGTCCTGGCTGAAAATCGCGGTGTAGTACTTCTCGTCGAAAACGTTGTTGAGGTTCAACTGAACGCTCAGGTTCTGGTCGATCCGGAAGTTGGCATTCAAGTCCACAAGGTTGTAGGCACTCTGCGAAATACTGTTCAGGTACAGCTTGCTCTGATGGTACACGCTGGTTCCGACTCGCCATTGGTCCAGGCTACCTGGCAACTGGTAGGTGGTGGCGGCCTTGAACAGTCGCTGTGGCGAGTTCTCTGTGCCATAGGTGTCACCCTTCCTGCTACCCGCCACGTATTCTGGATGGCTGTAGGTGTAGCCCATGGAGGCATTCCACCCGGGCATCAACTCGCCCGAGACCTCGGCATCGAACCCGCGGTTTCGTACTTTGGCGCCCTCGGTGTAGCACCGCGAATCGCGCGTGGGCCCACACACGCGCCCAGCCTCGGGCACGACCTGCGCAAGGCCTGTCTGATCCACCTGGAACAGCGCCAGGGAGGTATTGAGCCTGCCATCGAACAGTTCGTTTTTTACGCCCACTTCGTAGTTGCTGCCCGTTGTGGGTTCGAGCAGTTTGTTGTCGACGCTGTAGTTGCTCTGCATCTTGTAGATCTCGGTATAGCTGGCATACACCGAGGTAGTGTCATTGACGTCGTAGACGATGCCGCCGTAGGGGATGATCTTGCGGTTTTCCCTGAAGCGGTCCGTCTCCCACGGGCCCTGGGTGTCGTAGTCGACCCAACTCAAGCGGCTGCCCAGAATCACGTGCAGATCATCGAATGGGTTCAGGCGAGTGGCTGCATAGATCCCCTTGTCCTTGCGCACATGTCGACTGGGCGTCAGGCTGCCGACTATCTGCGGTTTCGGGAATGTGGAGGTATCGAAGTCCAGAATGTCGACGATAGGGTTCACGCTGGACGAGCCTGTGACGTATTGCAGCCTGTCACGCCGCAAGTTGGTACCGATCACCACCTCATGCTTGCGCCCCAGCAGGTTGAACGCACCGTTGAGCGCCGCGTCGAGATTGATCTGTTCATCATCGTAGCGGGCGCTGTTCGGCCAGTACTGCATCGTCGAGTCGGTGTCCCTGGTGTGGTACCCAACCTGAGCGAGAAAATCCGAATTGGACCAAATCAGGTTGGTGGCGACGGTGAGGTTCCAGTCCTCATTGAAGCTGTGCTTGATATCGGCAAAGACGTTGCGGTTGATCTTGTCCAGGTACGCCCACTTTCCAGCGAACGACTTCGACCGCGAGAAGTTGTATGAGCTGCCATCCAGGTGGGTAGGCAAACCGCCCCAATCGTAGCCGCCACTGTTGTCCTGCTGGAAGGACGCCCCCACTGCAACCGTGGTCGAGTCATTCAGGTCGACTTCGCCGATGGCGTAGAACAGTTGGTTGTCCTTGTCAGCGTAGTCCTGATAGCTGTTTCGACTGTTGTACATCAGGACCGTACGGCCACGCACGGTGCCCTCTGCGTTCAAGGGGCCGCCAACGTCGAGTTGCGTGCGGTAGTTGTCCCACGAGCCAGCACCGATCTCTGCCTTGAGCCGGTATTCACGTGTCGGTCGCTTGCGAACCATGTTGATGGCCGCAGACGGATTACCTGCCCCTTGCATCAGGCCGTTTGCGCCTCGGACAATCTCCACCCGGTCATACATGGCCATGTTGTTCACCGACATGACGTCCATCGAGAAGCTTTCCGTGACGCTGCTCGGCAGGCCATCGAATTGCAGGTCGTCGACCTGGAACCCTCGCGAGTAGTAAAGCGGACGCTCAGTGCCGAACCCCTTGACCGTGCTGATGCCCGTGGCTGCCCTTGCAACGTCTTCCAGGGACTGCATGTTCTGGTCGTCCATCTGCTGACGCGTGACGACGCTGATCGACTGCGGCGTTTCGCGCAGCGAGAGATTCATCCGCGTCGCTGTGGTGGTGCTACCTGTGGTGTACGACCCCGAATCCTCGGTGATGGCGCCCAGCCCCGAGCCTGTCACGTTGGTCGCGTCCAATTGCAATGAACCCGACGGTGCAGCCGGCAGCAGCACATAGCTGTTGTCCCCACCTGCAACCGCCTGCAACCCGGACCCGCTCAGCAACACGGCAAAGCCCTGGTCGATGCTGTAGCGGCCATTGATGCCCCGGCTCTGCTTGCCTTCGGTCAGCCCGTTGTCGAACGACAGCACCACGCCTGCTTCGGTGGCAAAGCTGTTCAGCACAGTGGCCAGCGCCCCGGCTTCAATGGCAAATTCCTGCTGATGCAGCGTACGGGCTGTTACCTGGCCTTCAGCCGCGTGGCCAAGTGCTGGAGTGGCCATCAACAACGATGCGCCAAGTAGGGCAAGGCATAGCGCGCTTGGGGTGTTCAACGTGGCGGTGCAGAAGCCTGGAAGGGGATGCTGCATGCTTACTCCTGATGCGGTTGTTGGCATTTTGTGAGGTGTCTGCAAAAGGAGTCGCGTAGCCGAGAGGAAAGTGACAACGCGTTTCGAAATTTTTTCCTGGCCTGATTTTCACGGCCAGAAGTCGATTGCTCTCAGGCCATCATTTCACTATATTGCGATTAATTCTTATTCACTGTTTGGCCTGGATATGCCGTCTGGCAACCTTATCGCGACCCTCTACAACGACCATCAACCCTGGCTCATCAGTTGGCTGCGCAAGCGCACCGGGTGTTCCCAGGCGGCGGCAGACTTCGCCCAGGACACCTTTGTTCGCGTGCTGCTCGCCGAGCGCCGTGAACCCCGGGCGGCCATGCTCAATGAGCCTCGGCATTTTCTGGTAACCATCGCCAAGCGGGTAATGATCGACAGTTTTCGCCGTCAGTCGGTGGAGCGTGCCTATCTGGAAGTGCTCGCCGCGCAGCCCGAGTCGTTCGAGATTTCTGCCGAAGAACAGCTTTCGTTGCTCCAGACACTTCTGGAGCTGGATCGCATGCTTGACGGCCTGGGCGTGAAGGCCAAAACGGCGTTCCTGATGTCGCAAGTGCAAGGGCTTACCTACCCTCAAATCGCCGAGCACCTGCAGGTGTCCGCCAGCTCGGTAACCAAGTACATGGCCCGGGCCACCGAACGCTGCCTCCTGTACCTGGTGGACAATCCGTGGTGACCACCGACGCCCAGCGCCAAGCACTTCGCCATGCGGCGCAGTGGTTCGCGCAGCTGTGCGCGAACCCTGAAGACGCGGCGCTGCGCGCGCAGTGGCAACGCTGGCACTGCCGGAGGGCGGAGCATGAATGGGCATGGCAGCAGTTGACCGAATTGCAGGCGCGCCTGGGCGGCATGCCGCAGCATTTGGCCTGGAACGTCATGGAAAAGTCCACGCTGCGCGAAAGCGGCCCGAATCGCCGCACGCTACTCAAGGGGCTGTTGCTGGGCGCCGGCGCCAGTTCATTGGCATGGCAGGGATATGACGTTGCGCCCAGATGGATGGCCGACCTCAGAACGCGCACCGGAGAACAGCGCCAAGCGGCTCTTGCCGACGGCACCCTGCTGGTGTTGGATACCGATACCGCGCTGGATGTCATGTTCAATGCCAGCACGCGCTTGCTGGTGCTTCGGGCGGGGGAGGTCCATGTAACCACCGGCAAGGACTCACGTCCGTTGCTGGTGCGCAGTGCACAGGGTGATCTGCGCGCATTGGGCACTCGCTTCGCCGTGCGCCAACTCGACGGGCTGACACGCCTCAGCGTCTACCAGCATGCCGTTGCGGTCCGTCCTGAGCAGGCTGAAAGCGAGGTCGTGATCGAGCAAGAGCAATCGGTGACATTTGATCGTCAGCGACTGTTTGCCACGCAGCCATTGAAAAAAGGCGAAGAGGCCTGGGCTCAGGGGCGGCTGGTAGTGGAGGGCTGGAGGCTGGATACACTCATCAACGAGTTGCAGCGCTATTGCCCCGGCTATCTGGGCTGCGCCTCGGAGGTCAGCCACTTGCGGGTGTCGGGCTCGTATTCGCTTGGCAACATCGAGCTGACATTGAACACTATCGCCCGTTCGTTACCCATCCGAATCCAGCAGATTACCCGTTACTGGACGCGCATCCTGCCGGTTTGATGATTTACGACTTTCGAAGGCCGGTGGCTCAGACATCGGCTCGCACGGTCCGCTTTTGGCACCACTGCCGCTCGGCCGGCAACTCACCCACCGAGCGGCAACCCGTTTCACACGCCAGCTTCGCCTATTTCAACGGAACGTAGATATCCGTCTGCCATTGATCCTGCGGTGTTTCGGGAAACACGCTCAGGTAATGGAAGAACAATGGGTGATCCCGAAGCTCTTCGTTACTGGAGGGTAGCCAGTCGCGGTAAAGCGGGTAGATGGATTCTCCGATGTAGTCAGGCGACCCCGTATGGCGAATCACGGCGCAACGCCCTGCCGGGATGACCCGTTCATGCACGCCGAATTCGTTGGGCAGCACGGCCTCGTCTATCTCGCCGCAAATCGCGAACCTGAAGGCCTCTGCGGGCGTGGTATCGGGATTGTCATAGGGGATGCCAAACGAGCGGCTCACGGCCACTGGCGACTGACCGCTCTGCATGCGCCACTGACGAAAACGACTGACGCTTTGACTGACGAGGCCGGGCGCCCCGCAATGTTCAAGCGCCGCCACGCGGGTTTCGGCGAACGTCACGATACGGATCTGCATGGTGATACTCCTGGAAAAGTGAGGGACAACGAAGACCGCATTCCAGACCTGCCAGCTCGGTGCCTTGGCGAACGCACTCGGCGCCATGCCAAAGGCGCGCCTGAACGCCCTTGAAAAGGCCTCGGGGCTTTCGAAGCCAGCACCCCGTGCTGTCTCCAGCACGGACTGACCCGGTGAACCGACCAATTGATGCGCAGCGCGCCGAAGCCTCATCAACTGCACATACTGTGCAACCGGCACGCCTACATACGCCGTGAATTGCCGGTGAAAATGAAACACCGAGAAGTTGGCGACGCGGCTCAGTGCACTCACCGAGAGATCGCCCTCGAGGCAGGTATCGATATAGGCGAGTACGGCGTCGAACCGTTTTGCGTAGGCATGGCTGTTGCTTGAGTCGGTCACCGAACAAAACCTCCTGAAGATGCGGTGAGCAATAGCATCCGCCTTTGCCCCCTCGTCGTGCCTAGCCGGGTTTGCTCTGATAGGGGTTGCTGCCCCTATGCAAGCCGAGCCAGTTCCCGCGCCACCATCGCCGCCTGCTGTGCACTGGCAACATTGGTAAACCCCATTACCAGCCCGTGCCTGGGCGCACCTGCCAGGTACCACTGCGATAGCGGCTCCACCGCCAGCCCGGCGGCCCGCGCGCGCTTGGCCAGTTTTACATCGTCCACGCCGGGCAAACCGGCTACCAGGTGCATGCCGCCTGCCTGGGTATCGATCAGCAAACGCTCGCCCAACTGCTGCTGCAATGCCTCGATCAGCCATTGCCGGCGCCGGGCGTACAGATTGCGCATCTTGTTCAGGTGCCGCGCAAAGTGGCCTTCGTTGATAAACGCCGCCACGGTGGCCTGCAGCAGGTGAGGGCAGTGGTTGTGCAGCCGGTCGGCCTGGCGGGCGAAGGCCTCGCACTGCTGCGCCGGCACCACCAGGTAGGCCAGACGCAAGCCGGGGAACAGCACCTTGCTGAAGGTGCCGGTGTAGAGCACGCGGCCCTGCTGGTCGAGGCTCTTGAGGGCGGGCAGGGGCTTGCCGCGGTAACGGTATTCGCTGTCGTAGTCGTCCTCGATGATCCAGCTGCCTTGCCGGTTGGCCCACGCCAGCAGCGCCAGCCGGCGCGGCAGCGACAGCGACACGCCCAGCGGGCTCTGGTGGGTGGGGGTGACCACGGCAAAGCGCGCATCCACCGCGCGGGCGATGCCCTGTTCCACATCCAGGCCCTGGTCGTCCACGCTGACGGGCACCAGCTGCGCGCCGGCTTCCTGCAGGGCGTTGCGGGCCATGAAGTAGCCGGGTTCCTCGAGCCAGCAGCGGTCGCCCGGCTGCATCAGCGTATGGCAAATCAGGTCGAGGCAGGCGCGATAGCCGGCGCACACGAACACCTGCTCGGGGCGGCAGGTGATGCCCCGCGAGATGCCCAGGTAAGTGGCAATCGCCGCCCGTAGCGGTGCGTGGCCGCGTGGGTCCGGGTACACCAGGCTTTCCAGGCCGCCTTGACGCAGTTGCCGGCCGGCCAGCCGCGTCCACAGCTTGCGCGGGAAGGCGTCCAGGGCCGGCAGGCCCATCTGCAAGGGCAGTGGCAGCTCGCCGGAATGGGTGGTCGGGTAGGTGCTGGCGGATACGCCAGGGCCTAGCTGGGGTGGGGCAACCGGGGTCAGTTGCGGGGTGACCACCGTGCCGGCGGCGCCGCGCGCCATCAGGTAGCCTTCGCCGATCAACAACTGGTAGGCCGCCTCCACGGTGCCCCGCGCCAGGTTCAGCTCGGCGGCCAGGGCACGAACGGCCGGCACGCGATCACCCGGGCGCAGGCGGCCGTCGGCGATGGATTCGCGAAAGCGCTGGTAGAGCTGGCGATAGATCGGCGCCTGCTGGCTGCGGTCCAGTTCGAAGGAAAGCATCTTGGCCTAGTCGTTTATTCATTTTTCGGCCCTGTAGCTTAAGCCATTGCTTGCTTAAAGTGGGCGCTCTTGAAAAGCGGACAACGACCATGGCCTACACCCTTCAACACCTCGAAAGCCACGCAGCCTTTGAAGCCAGCTTTGAACTGATGCGTGTACTGCGCCCGCACCTCACTGACCTGGCCGCCTATGTGGCGCAACTGCAGCGCCAGGCCGCCCAAGGCTATCGCTTGCTGGCAGCATGGGAGGGTGAACAGGTGGTGGGCCTGGCAGGCTACCGTCCGCTGGAAAACCTGTTGTACGGGCGCTTCATCTATGTCGATGACCTGGTGGTAAGCCCCGACCTGCAACGCGGCGGCCTGGGCGCGCAGTTGCTGAACGCCGTGCGTGACGAGGCGCTGCAGCGCGGTTGCGATCACTTCGTGCTGGATACCGGCCTGCACATGCCGCTGGCCCAGCGCTTCTATTTTCGCCAGGGGCTGCTGGCCCGTGGCATGCACTTCACCCAGAGCCTTAAGCCGGGGAGCCCGCAATGAACAACGTACTGCTGCTCAACGCCAGCCCGCAGGGGGCGGTGTCCCATGCCAATCAACTGGCGCTGGAGCTGGTCGCCACCTTGCGCCGGCGCCACCCCGAGCTGCAACTGATCGAGCGTGATCTGGGCGCGAGCCCGCTGCCCCCGCTCGATACCGATTACGCCCGCGCCCTGACCACCCGCACGCCATTCGACGCACCCACTTTCGCGGTGTCCGAGGCGTTGATCCAGGAACTGGAGCGCAGCGATGTGCTGCTGATTGCAACGCCCATGCACAACTTCATGCTGCCGGCCGCGCTCAAGCTGTGGATCGACTACGTGCTGCGCATTCACCGTACCTTCAGTGCCGGCCCGCAGGGCAAGGTCGGTTTGCTGCGCGACCGCCCGGTGTACGTGCTGGTGGGCTCCGGCGGCATTCACCAGGGCGAGGCGGCGCGCCAACCGGACTTTCTCACGCCGTACCTGCGCCATGTACTCAACACCCTCGGGCTGTTCGACCTGCACTTCACCTACCTGCAGGGCCTGGTGGGCAGCGAGGAGGCGGTGCGTAGCGCAATCGACGCCGGCCGCGCGCGCCTGGCGCTGGAGCCCTTGTTCAACCCACAGGTTTGCGCCTGATCCCTTTCACTTCACTGGAGTTTCACCATGAGCCAACTCAGACTGCCGTTCGCTTCCCTGTCGCCTGAGGCCTACCAAGGCCTGCTCGCCACCAACAACGCACTGGCCGCCAGTTCCCTGGGCCTGCCATTGATCGAACTGGTGTACCTGCGCATTTCGCAGATCAACGGCTGCGCCTTCTGCCTGGGCAAGCATTCGCAAACCCTGCGTGACAGCGAGGTGGCGCAAGCCAAGCTCGATTGCCTGGCCGGCTGGCGCATCAGTGGGCTGTTCAACGAGCGCGAGCGCGCCGCACTGGCCTGGGCCGAGACGCTGACCCACGTCAGCGAAAAGGGCGCCCCCGATGCGTTGTACGAGCCCTTGAAAGCCCATTTTTCCGACGTCGAGATTTCCGACCTGACCTTGGCGGTGGCGTTGATGAATGCGTTCAACCGGCTGGCCATCGGCATGAACCTCTGAGCGCGTTCTACTGTTGTGGGTGCAAGCGCCGGCACGGCATCATGGCGGTTCATCAATCAGGACAGCGCCATGGTCACCCCGACGCTTCATCTGATGTGCGGCAAGATCGCCTCCGGCAAGTCGACACTGGCCAAGGCCCTGGCAACCGAACACGCGGCGATCTTGCTGAGCGAGGATCACTGGCTCTCCAGGCTGTACCCGCAGCAGATCCACTCGGTGGCCGACTACGTGCGCCTTGCCCGCCAGGTGCGGGCGGTGATGGGGCCGCTGGTTACCGACATGCTCAGGGCGGGCACCAGCGTGGTGCTGGACTTTCCGGCCAACACGCCTGCCGATCGCCAATGGCTGCGCGCCCTGGCCGACGCCGCACAGGTGCCGCACTGCGTTCACTACATCGAGGCAAGCGATGAGACTTGCCGGGCCAGGCTGCACCTTCGCAACGGCCGCGCCGAGCATGAGTTCGCCGCGACCGACGCCGAGTTCGATCTGATCACCAGCCACTTTCGGGTGCCCGACCCCGAGGAGGGGGTCGAGATCAGCGTTCACCGGCTCTGACCCTCGGCGCGCACAACTCAGTAGAGTTCGATCAACTGCCGGTCGATCGTGGCACCCGGCATCATCTGCTCAAGCCCGGTGCCCAGTTCGTCAGCCGCGGCTTGCAGTGCCTCCAGGGGCATTGCAGGCAGGCTTTCGAGGATGAACCACATCTGTTCTGCATCGGCGTCCAGGCGCGTTCGGGTTCCCTGGCGCCAGTTCCAGCGCCGACACGTCACACCCAGGTCGTCGCGCCAGATCACTTCACCCTTGTCGGGCGATTCGTTGGCGGCGCTGCCGTCCTTGATGGTGTCGAACAGCTCCGTACCGGTGGCAACGGTCAAACGCGGCACACCTATGTAGGCAGCGAAATTCTCGCCGCCGACCGGCACGGCGAACCTGAGGCTGATGGCGTTGTACAGGTCGACAATGGGGTCGATGCTCGGCAGCACGGCGTCGCGCAGCACGCGCTTGCGCAGTGCCTCGGCCGAGCACGGCGTGCGCTGCGGCTTGGCGCCGAACAGCCGGAAGGTGTGTGCCCATGCCGCAAGGTGCGCCTCTGCCCAGTCCGGGGCGCCGGCCGTGACCGCCTCACAGGCCTGCCTCAGGGCGTTGGTCGCCACCTCGGGCCGGGTGATCGGCGTGGCTTTGACGCAGATGCTCATGGCACGGAACCCAGGTGCTATCTCTGCAATCTGCGGGTCAAGAACAGGCACGACAAACGACATGTATTTCTCCAGAAGGCAGGGGGAGCAGAACAGGTGCGCATTCTTGAACGGTGAGCCGTATCAGATCCAATGATTAGGCCTCATGCCTTATCAGTTCTTCTTATCCTGCAGATGGGGTGGTGCACGCACCTGTGTATTGCACACGCTCGGCGGCTTGTATGATGTCGGCCGGTTTTGGGCTTTGCAGCAAGCCCTGTTCAACGGAGTGGCAGTTGCAATGATTGTGGTAGTCGAAGGTATCAGCGCCAGTGGCAAGACCACCTGGTGCACAAGTCACGCCGAGCAACAGTTGATTGCCGAAAACGGGCGTTTTGAGAACGAGCCCGATCGCGCGGCAGATCCGTTCGGGGCGGCTGCGTTCTGGGCCGAACGCAACGTCGATCGCTGGCAGGCGGCGCTGGCCATGGAGCAGCGCCATTCGCGGGCCGTATGCGACAGCGACCCGCTCAAGCTGCATTACATCTGGAGCCTTTGGCAGATCGGCGAGGCCAGTGAGCGCGACTGGCAGGTGGAACTGGACGCCACCCGCCAGACCTTCGCGCAAGGGCGCATCGGCTTTGCCGACGCCTACCTGGTTGCGCGCATCGACCCGCAGCTGGCACGGGAGCGGGCCCGGGCCGACAGCACGCGTCGGCGCAGCAGGTTCGAGCTGCACGTGCGCCTGCAGGAAGCAGTGCTGAACTGGTACGGCGCCATCGAGCATGTACTGCCCGGCAGGGTGCAATTCGGTTTGCCCGCGCAGTTGCCCACGTTGCAGCGCCTGGAAGGGCGCTATGCGCTGGAGGCCTTTGACCAGATGATCGCCTCGCTACCCAGGCCACGGCATGTTTGACGACTATCTCAAGCGCTGGCAACTGACTGTCGATGGCGAGCCGTTCGACTCGCTGAACGGCACCCTGCTGCCGGTGCGCCAGCAGGGCAGGCCAGCCATGCTGAAGATTTCGCACGTTGCCGAAGAACAGGCGGGCAGCCTGCTCATGGCGTGGTGGCAGGGCGAGGGGGCAGCGCCGGTACTGGCTCACGACGGCCAAGCCCTTCTTATGGTGCGCGCGCAAGGTACGGATGCACTGACGCAGATGGTCAAGGACGGGCACGACGAGCAGGCCACGCGCATTCTTTGCGCGGTTGCCGCCCGCCTGCATGCACCGCGCGCCACGCCCATGCCCGCCCTGGTGCCACTGGAGCAGTGGTTCGAGGGGTTGTGGCACGGGGCCGACAGGCACGGCGGTGTTCTGCTGCACTGCGCCAGCACCGCCCGCGAACTGCTGGCTGCGCCGCGCGATGTGGGGGTACTGCATGGCGACATCCACCACGGCAACGTGCTCGATTTCGGCGCAGCCGGCTGGCTCGCCATCGACCCCAAGGGGCTGTATGGCGAGCGGGGCTTCGATTACGCGAACATTTTCTGCAATCCCGATGGTGAGCAGGCGCTGGTACCGGGGCGCTTCGCGCACCGGGTCGAGATCGTCGCCAAGGCCAGCGGCATGGAACCTCGTCGGTTGTTGCAGTGGGTGCTTGCGTGGACGGGCCTGTCGGTCAGCTGGCTGCTCGAAGACCATCAACCGCCGGGCAGCACCCTTGAGGTGGCGAAACTGGCCGCAGCGGGGCTTGGTTATATGGATTGACTACGCTCCATGCGGGTCGATTGATGGAGCGCTGTCGCTCCGTTTGCGGTTGATATGGCACATTGCCATGGATAGTCTTGCCGTCATCGCCACACGCAAGAGGCCCCCATGAACAGTCCTGTCTCCGTACCACCGAAAAGTTTGGGAGCGCACTTCAGTGACAACCTCAGCGCGGTACTTGCCATCGGTGGCAAGCAGCGCGAGGACGGCCGGCCAGGCCCTGTCACTGCCGCCTGCATTCAACGCGAAACCGGCATCGCTCGCAGCACGCTGAGGGCATTGAAGTCACCCCGCGAACAGCTCGACCCCAACCCGGACCTGCACACGCTCAGCCGCATTGCCGATGCACTGGGGGTACCCCCTGCGTTCCTGCTGATGCGCCCGCAAGACTGGCTGGCGCTGGGGCAGGCGGTGGGTGGCAGTCGCGATTACCTGGCAGCAGCAGTCAAGCTGCAGAGCGAAGGCAAGCTCGAGCAGGGCAACCCGGTCGAGAAGGTGCTGCGCGAATGCAAGGTGCATCCCGACGTGCGTCCCATCGGCGTGGGTGCGTCGCCCGAAGTCAGCCGTGTCAATGCCCGTGACGAATGGCGCCGGCGCAGTTGCCTGAAACTGGACGCACTGATGCTGCGCCAGGTGCGCTCCGACCAGCCCCGGGCCTGGCTGACAGCCATTGCGGGGGCCTTCGTCAGCCGCAGCACCCCGCATGCCCCGACCATCATCGACTGACCCCTGGTCATCAAAGGAACCCCCCATGTCAATGATTCAAGATGCCGACCTGGCAGACGTAATGATGAGCGCGAGCAGCGACGATATCGGGCTGCTCATCGATGTGATCACCGACAGCGGCAAGGGACGCATCTCGTTGTCGTCCTCGGTCTGCCGCCAGTTGAGCGCTGCCAAGGAGCGTGAGATCACCGACCTTGATCGCGGCCTGGTGGTCGAGGAACTCACGCGCTTTGGCGGCAACTCGCTGATGAACGTGTTTCGCGGCGGCAGCGGCGTGCCCTACAAGGAACTGCTCACCGACGTGGCCTCTCACGTCGGGGTTGCCAAGAGCGGCCTCGGAGACTGCGCCAGTATGGAGATGGCGATCATCGCCAAGGTGGTCGAGCAGTCGGTGGGGCGCATGAGCGAGGACGACAAGAAGACCTTCTTCGAATCGGTCGGGGCGGGTTACCGGCCGGGCATGGGGCCCACTGCACTGGCAAGCTTGATCGCCAGCCTCAGCGCCTCCGGGCTGACCTCCTACCGCCTGGCCGCGGTAGTGGCCAGCGCGACCATGAGCAGCCTGGTGGGACGTGGCGTGATGCTGGCAGGCAGTGCGGGCCTGGGCAGGGGGCTGGCCGTGCTCGCAGGCCCGGTCGGCTGGGCCATCACGGGTCTGTGGACCGCGTTCGACCTGGCCAGCCCGGCCTACCGCGTAACCGTGCCCTGCGTTATCCAGATCGGCCATATGCGCCAGAAAATGCTGGTTGCCAAGATGTGCCCCGCCTGCGGTACAGCGGTTGAGGCATCGAGCCGGTTCTGCGGCCACTGCGGCGTACGCCTGGGTGAAAGGGGGCTGGCATGAACACCACGATCTCGCCGCTCGAATTTCTGCTGACCAATGCCATCTGCGTTGCTGCCGGTGCCGTTACCGTACTGGCATTGCAATGGGCGGGCAGGGCGGCCTACCGCAGCGGGCAGCGCAATGCGCAAGACCCCGTGTAACCCTGGCCTGTCGATTACAAGGAACGATCATGTATAGGAATGAACACGCGGCCCGGGTGGTCGCCCTGACCCAGAAGACCGCATCGATCAACCTGGGTATCCAGAAGTTGACCCTCGACATGCAGTGGTACGACGCATTCGACTGCGAGCACGCCAGCGCTCAACTGGCCCAGCGCAACCGCATCACCCTGGATATCAAGCAACGGCTCAATCAGCTCAGCGCCACCCTGCAGAGCACCAGCCAGAGCAAGCAGGCCTGCCAGGGCGTGGCCGGTGGCTGGCTGTCGGGCCTGTGGCGCTCCACCGAGCAGAAGGTGGCGCAGCACCAGGCCAGTGAACTGGACAAGCGCCTTGCGATGCTTGAGCTGTCGCGCAAGGAGGCCCAGGCCGAGCTGGCCAGCCATGAGCCCGAAGAGCGCCGGCTGGCGGCGAACTTGCGCCGGTATCGCCAGTTCAATCCGCTGGAAGCAACGGCCACCATCGCCGGCTTGAACGAGGAACTGGCGCACCTGCACCAGTTGATCGAGCATACCCGCAGTGCCAGCGAAAAATGGGAAGCCATGGCCGGCGACGTGTCGCGCCAATGGGAACGCCAGCAGCGCCAACTGCAGCAGATCGACAACGACATCGCCAAGGCGCAAGGGTTTGAGTGGGCGCTCTCGAATGCGTCGAGCGGCAGGGAAAAAGCGCTCATACATCAAGAGTGCGAGAGCTTCTTCGAAAACAGCAAGCCGGGCATGGTACTGAGCGGGTTGAATGCCAAGCGGCGCAAGCTCGAGCGGGATATCGAGAAAATCCAGGAACGCCTGCGCGACATCACACGGCTGATGGAAAACCACATCGAAACGCTCATCCTCGATGGCAACAACCTGTGCTACCTGCCTTCGGAGAACGGCAAGGGCACCTTCATCGGGCTTGGTGCACTGATTGCCTTGGTGCCGGTCCTGTGCCAGGGGTACAAGGTGACGGTGATATTCGACCCGGGCATCTATGCACGGGTGTCGAGCAACCATGCCGGGCTTCAGGCGCTGTTCCCCGGGGCCAAGGTGGTGGTGATGCCCCGCGATGTGAAAGCGGACGAGGCCCTGCTGGCCGCTGCCGAGTTCGACCAGGCCGCCTACATCGTCAGCAATGACCGGTTCGCCGACTACGCGGAAAAATCCGCGGTCAAGGAGCGACGCGTGTTGACCCACCTGATCCACCCGCATTCGGTACAGATCCAGCAGTTGCAGGTCAACGTGCCTTACTGACCTGGCTGGGCTCAAGCGGTAGCTCAACCACATGCGTGCAGGTGGGCTGCTGCTGGCCGACGATCGTGCGCGGTGCATCAGCCAGATCGCGTTCGCAGGTTTTGCTGGCGCTGCGCGCCAGTTCGCGGGGCAAGGCCCGCTCCTACGCCCTTCGGGCAGAAGCCACAGGGCTGTAGGAGCCAGCATTGCTGGCGAACGAGCGCGAAGCGGTCGTAGAACCTGCGTGCACGGTGCATCAGCCAGATCGCGTTCGCAGGTTTTGCTGGCGCTGCGCGCCAGTTCGCGGGGCAAGGCCCGCTCCTACGCCCTCCGGGCAGAAGCCACACGGCTGTAGGAGCCAGCATTGCTGGCGAACGAGCGCGAAGCGGTCGCAGAACCTGCGTGCACGGTGCATCAGCCAGACCACCCGCAACCCTCGCGCCTAACCCTCGGCAGCCCCTTCCAGAATCCTCGGCCCCGGTCCATCCTGCCCCAGCGCATCCCCCGGGTTGCGCAACGGGCAATCATCCAGCGACAGGCAGCCACAACCGATGCAGTTGTCCAGGCTATCCCTCAATGCCTCCAGCGTCCGGATGCGCGCATTCAGGTTCTCGCGCCAGGCCGATGACATCTCACCCCACTGCGCCGCCGTCAATTTGCTGTTGGGCGGGTAGCGGCTCATCGCATGCTTGATCTCTTCCAGCGGAATCCCGGTGCGCTGCGCCACCTTGATGATCGCGATGCTGCGCAGCACCAACGCCGGAAATCGCCGCTGGTTGCCGGCATTGCGCGTGCTGGCGATCAACCCCTTAGACTCGTAGAAGTGCAAGGTGGAAATCGGCACGCCACTGCGTCTGGCCACCTCGCCGATGGTGAGCGAGCGCGCACCATCCATCTTCTTTTCTGCCGCCACGTGTGTTGACCTCAAGTTAAGTTGAGGTTTTATAGTCCGGCCCGATCTTTCCTGCAACCGCTTTGCCGTGCCGATGCCAGCCGTCGGCACGGGATGCGCTGTGCAGCGAACACACCACACCGATGAGCGGAGCAAAGATGGGCAAGAGGATGCTGTTGGGAGGGGGCGCCGCTGTTGTGTGCGTGCTGGCCGTCGTCATGCTGCTGACCAGAAAGGACTCGACGGCGCACGCCACTGCGGCGTGGCCGGTGACCAAGGTCGCGCTGGCCACCGTCACCTCGCGTGAGGCGCCCCGCCAGACCTTCGCCGCCGGCGAGCTGGAAGCCGCCCACCAGGTGCAGGTGGCCGCGGAAACCACCGGGCGCATCACGCGCATCGCCTTCGAGTCGGGGCAAAGGGTCAAGGCCGGGCAACTGCTGGTGCAGCTCAACGATGCCCCCGAGCAGGCCGACCGGGTGCGCCTGAGCGCACAGCTGCGCAATGCCCGCACCCTGCATCAGCGCATCGGCAAGCTGCGCACCGCCAATGTCACTACCCAGGAGCAACTCGACAACGCCACCGCCGCCGTGCAGATGGCCGAGGGCGAACTGCAGCAGGTCGATGCACGGATTGCGCAGAAGGCGATCCGGGCCCCCTTTGCCGGCAAGCTGGGCATCCGCCGCGTGCATCAAGGCCAGTACCTGAATGCCGGTGACGCCGTGGCCAGCCTGGTGGACGCCACGCAACTGCGGGTGAACTTCTCGCTGGCCGAGCATGCCGCCCCGGGCTTGCAGGTGGGGCAGACCGCAGCCCTGGCGGTGGATGCACTGCCGCAAAAGACCTTTGCGGCGCGTATCAACGCCATCGACCCGATGGTGGGCAAGGCGCGCGCAGTATGGGTGCAGGCCACCCTGGCCAACCCGGACGGGCAGTTGCAGGCCGGCATGTACGCCAGCGTGCAGCTCGCGGCGGCGCAGCCGACCCGGGTGATGGCCGTGCCGGAAACCGCCATCACCTACACCGCCTACGGCCAGACCGTGTTCATCGCCACCCACGACCCGGAACGCGGCCTGAGCGTGCACCGCGTGCAGGTGACCACCGGCGAGCGCTGGAAGGGCCAGGTGGAAGTCACCTCCGGGCTCAAGGCGGGCGACCGCGTGGTGGTCTCGGGCCAGCTCAAGCTCAGTGACGGCATGCAGGTGGAGCAGGTGGCCAATGACACGCTGCACAACGCCGACGGGGGCGACGCCTCATGAGGTTCACCGACAGTTTTGTGCGTCGCCCGGTGCTGGCCCTGGTGGTCAGCAGCCTGATCGTGCTGGCCGGCCTGTTCGCCCTGGGCAAGCTGCCCATCCGCCAGTACCCGTTGCTGGAAACCGCCACCATTACCGTCAGCACCGAATACCCGGGTGCATCGGCCGAACTGATGCAGGGCTTCGTGACCCAGCCGATCACCCAGGCGGTGTCGTCGGTGGAAGGCATCGACTACCTGTCTTCGTCGTCGGTGCAGGGCCGCAGCCTGGTGACCCTGCGCATGGAGCTGAACCGCGACTCGACCCAGGCGCTGAGCGAGACCATGGCCAAGGTCAACCAGGTGCGCTACCGCCTGCCGGACAAGGCCTACGACCCGGTGGTCGAGCTGTCGGCCGGGGATTCCACCGCCGTGGCCTATGTGGGCTTTGCCAGCGACACGCTGTCGATTCCCGAACTCAGCGACTACCTGTCGCGGGTGGTCGAGCCGCAGCTTTCCGGCATCGACGGCGTGGCCAAGATCCAGACCTTCGGTGGCCAGACCCTGGCCATGCGCCTGTGGCTGGACAGCGAACGCATGGCCGGGCGCGGCGTGACCGCCGCCGAGGTGGCCGATGCCGTGCGCAGCAACAACTACCAGGCCACGCCCGGGCAGGTACGCGGCCAGTTCGTGCTGGCCGACATACGCATCGATACCGACCTGACCAGTGTCGAGGCCTTTCGCGACCTGGTGATTCGCAATGACGGCACGGCGCTGGTGCGCCTGCGCGATGTGGGCACGGTCGAACTGGGCGCCGCGGCCACCCAGACCAGCGCCACCATGGATGGCCGCCCGGCGGTGCACCTGGGCCTGTTCCCGACGCCTGCGGGCAACCCGCTGGTGATCGTCGACGGCATTCGCAAGCTGCTGCCGCAGATCCAGCAGACCCTGCCGCCAGGGGTCAACGTGGCGCTGGCCTACGAGACTGCACGCTTTATCGAGGCCTCGATCCAGGAAGTGCTGCACACGCTGGTCGAGGCGATCGTGATCGTGGTGCTGGTGATCTGGCTGTGCCTGGGCTCGTTGCGCAGCGTGGCCATCCCGGTGCTGGCGATCCCGCTGTCGATGCTCGGCGCGGCCGGGCTGATGCTGGCGTTCGGCTTCAGCCTCAACCTGCTGACCCTGCTGGCGATGGTGCTGGCCATCGGGCTGGTGGTGGACGACGCGATCGTGGTGGTGGAGAACGTGCACCGCCATATCGAGGAGGGCCAGACGCCGGTGGCCGCCGCGCTGGTCGGTGCCCGCGAGATCGCCGGGCCGGTGATCGCCATGACCCTCACGCTGGCCGCCGTGTATGCCCCTATCGGCCTGATCGGCGGGCTCACCGGCACGCTGTTTCGCGAGTTCGCCCTGACCCTGGCCGGGGCGGTGATCGTCTCGGGGGTGGTGGCCCTGACCCTGTCGCCGGTGATGAGCTCGCTGCTGCTCAAGCCCGGCCAGCAGGAGGGGCGCATGGCCAGGCTTGCCGAGAAGGTGTTCGGCGGGCTGGCCAGCGCCTACGGGCGGGCACTGGCGCACTCGCTGTCGCGTCGCTGGGTCAGCGGCGGCGTCGCCTTGCTGGTGTGCCTGAGCCTGCCGTGGCTGTACCTGCAGCCGCAACGCGAGCTGGCGCCACCCGAGGACCAGGCCGCCGTGCTCACCGCCATCAAGTCGCCGCAGTACGCCAGCCTCGACTATGCCGAGCGCTTCGCCAGCAAGCTCGACCAGGTGATGCACAGCCTGCCGGAAACCACCGACACCTGGATCATCAACGGCACCGACGGGCCGGCCAGCAGCTTCGGCGGCATCAACCTCAGCCTGTGGCAGGCCCGCGAGCGCTCGGCCGATCAGGTCCAGGCCGACCTGCAGCAGGCCGTGAGCGAAGTGGAGGGCAGCAGCATCTTTGCCTTCCAGGTGGCCTCGCTGCCAGGCTCCAGCGGTGGCCTGCCGGTGCAGATGGTGCTGCGCAGCGCGCAGGACTACCCGGTGCTGTACCAGACCATGGAAACCCTCAAGCAGCGTGCCCGCGACAGCGGCCTGTTCGCGGTGGTGGACAGCGACCTGGACTACAACAACCCGGTGGTCAAGGTGACGGTCGACCGCGCCAAGGCCGCCAGCCTGGGCATCGGCATGCAGGCCCTCGGCGACTCCCTGGCCGTGCTGGTGGGCGAGCAGTACATCAACCGCTTCGCGCTGTATGGCCGCTCGTATGACGTGATCCCGCAGAGCACCCAGGATCAGCGCCTGACGCCCCAGGCGCTAGAGCGCCAGTATGTGCGCAGCGAAGCGGGGCAACTGGTGCCGTTGTCTGCCGTGGTGCGGCTGCAGATGACGGTCGAGCCCAACCGGCTGCTGCAGTTCGACCAGCAGAATGCGAGCACGCTGCAGGCCATCCCGGCACCGGGGGTTTCCCAGGGGCAGGCGGTGGCGTTTCTGCAGCAACTGGCCAGCGAACTGCCGCCGGAGTTCAGCCATGACTGGCAGTCCGAGTCGCGCCAGTACGTGCAGGAAGGCAATGCGCTGGTGCTGGCGTTTCTCGCCGCGATGGTGGTCATCTACCTGGTGCTCGCGGCCCAGTACGAAAGCCTGGTGGACCCGCTGATCATCCTGGTCACCGTGCCGCTGTCGATCTGCGGCGCACTGTTGCCGCTCGCACTGGGCTGGGCCACCCTCAATATCTACACGCAGATCGGGCTGGTGACCCTGATCGGGCTGATCAGCAAGCACGGCATTCTGATGGTGGAGTTCGCCAACGAGATCCAGCTGCGCGAGAACCTCGATCGTGCCGGGGCGATCATCCGCGCCGCGCAGATTCGCCTGCGCCCGGTACTGATGACCACCGCCGCGATGACCTTCGGCGTGATGCCGCTGCTGTTCGCCAGCGGCGCCGGTGCCAACAGCCGTTTCGGCCTGGGTGTGGTCATTGTCTGCGGCATGTTGATAGGCACGCTGTTCACCTTGTTCGTGCTGCCCACGGTGTATGCCTGGCTGGCCCGTGACCATCGCGTGCACAGCCCGCGCAAGCAGCAACTGGAGGAGGCCGAGCAGGGCCTTGCGCTTGGGCACAGGGAGGCAAGGCCATGAAGGGGTTCAGCCGTTATCCGCTGTTGCTGGGCGCCGTGGCGTTGCAGGCCGCCTGCAGCGTCGGGCCGCAATATCACGCCCCCGAGGTGGCGCCCATTCATGTGGTCAGCCCGCAGGCGCAGGCCTTCGCTGCGACGCCGGTGCAGCCGACGTCAGCCTGGTGGACCTTTTTCGACGACCCGCAGCTGGAACGCCTGATCGCCAACGCCCTGGCCCACAACCACGCCATCGAGCAGGCGCATGCCAGCCTGCTGCTGGCCCGTGCCCATGTGGATGAACAGGCGCTGGAGCGCCTGCCGACGGTGACCAGCAGCGCGAGCTACCAGCGCAGCCTGGCGCAGCAGGCCAGGCAGGGGCAGCCGCCGGCCCGCAGCCTGTCCGAATCGTGGCGGGCGGGGCTGGACCTGCAGTGGGAGCTTGACCTGTTCGGCCGCCTCGATCACCTGGAGCGCGCCGCCCAATCCCGTGCGCAGGCCTCCGCGGCCGACCTGGAACAGGTGCAGTTGAGCATCGCGGCCCAGGTGGCCCAGGCCTACTTCCAGGCCCAGGGGCTACGCCAGCCAGGGCTGCTGGCCGAAGAAGCGGTGCGCAGCTGGCAGGAGACCGTGCCGTCGACCCCGGCGCAGTTGCCCGCCGGCGCCGGCCTGCCCGAAGCGCTGGAGAGCGCGCAGAGCAACCTGCTGCTGGCGCAATCGACTGTGGCGCCACTGCGCAGCCAGTTGCAGCGGCGCCTGTACCGGCTGCAGGTGCTCACAGGCCAGCGCCCCGGCAGCTTTGCCATCGCGCTGGGTGACATGCCGCCGATGCCATTGGCGCGCCAGCTGCCACTGGGGGATGTGGATCAGCTGATCCGCAACCGGCCCGATGTGGTCCAGGCCGAACGGCTGCTGGCTGCCCGTGTGCAGGATGTGGGCGCTGCCACTGCCGACCTGTACCCACGTTTGAACCTGGGTGGGTTCATCGGCTTCTTTGCCTTGCGTGACGGCGACCTGGGCAGTGCGGCGCGGGCGTTCGAGCTGACGCCCGGCCTGACCTGGCCAGCGTTCAACCTGGGCTCGGTGCGGGCGCGCCTGCGCGGTACCCAGGCGCTGGCCCAGGGCGAGGCGGCGCACTTCGAACAGGTGCTGCTGGTGGCGGTGGAAGAGGTGGAGGGCGCAGTCACGCAGTTGGCCGAGCACCAGCGCCACCTGCTCGGCCTGGTGCAGGCGGCGCGGCATGGCGAGGCGGCGTTCGCCATCGCCCAGCAGCGCTATGGCGCAGGTTCGGGCAGCTACCTGGCGGTCAAGGACAGCCAGCGCGACCTGTTGCGTCTGCGCCAGGACATCGCGCGGGCACAGGCCGCCTCCTATGGCAACGCCGTGGACCTGTACAAGGCCCTGGCCTGGCGCGCGCCTGCCGGCAGGACGCTTAGCGCAAACACCCTGAACAACTGATGAGGACCGCTTCGTGGATACTGCAACTTCACTGCTGATGTTTCAGATGGTACTGGCCGCAGGGTTCACCCTGTGGTTGAGCATCGCCCTGGTCAACAACCTGCAGGCCTTTGCCAGTTCGGCGGCGGCCGTCGGGGGCACGCTGTCGATGGCGCCCCTGCGCCAGGCACCGGCGATCGACCTGCCCCTGTGCTCGCGGGCCATCCACTCGCCCGCTGTGCACCGGGCGGCATTGATGGTCGTCGTGCTGCTGCAGGCGGGGGCGGTGCTGGCCGCCTGGGCGGGCTGCTACCACCTGCTGCTGGGCAGCGGCCTGGACGCAGCCCGGCCCTGGTTGAACCTGGCGCTTAGCGCAGCCCTGGGCTTTTTTTTCGCCATGCTGCTCGGGGGGCTGTGGTTCGGCTACTGGATACGCCAGGAGGGCCTGCAGCTCACTCACCTGGCGCTGGTGGTGTGGGTGGTGCTGAGCTTCATGGTGTTCAACCTGCAGTGGGGCTAGTGCGCCGCTGTCACCCCAATCGGGCCACCCTCGCGTGGCCTTGATGCCCTATGGTTTGGCCAGCAGCCCGCGCAGCAGCAGTTCCAGTGCGCCGGTGCTGCGCGCCAGTCGCGCATCGCCGTCATCACCCTGGGCGATCCACACCGCAGCCTCGGCCAGGCTGCCGTAGACCAGCGAGGCCAGGGCCTGCGGGTCGGCCTCGGCCACCACGCCTTGTTCGATCAACCGTTCCAGCAGTGCCTGGATCGACGCGATGCAATGGCGTTGCGCGTCCGTCGAGGTGCCCCCCAGCACGGCTGGGGCATCGCGCAACACGATGCGCTGGTAATCCGGCTCCAGCGCCATTTCCAGATACGCCCGGCACCGCTGGCGAAAGCCTTCCCAGGGCGTCTGGGCAGTGTCGGAGAGCGCCTGCAGGCGTGCATCCATCTCGGCGTCGATCGACGCCACCACGGCCGCCAGCAGCCCCTGCTTGTCGCCGAAGTGGTGATACAACGCGCCGCGGGTCAGCCCGGCCTGGGCGGTCAGGTCATCCATCGAGGTATCGGCATAGCCGCGTTCGCTGAACACGCTGCGGGCGGTGGCGAGCAAGGTGGCGCGGGTTTCTTCCATTTCGGCACGGGTGCGGCGAGCCATGGGCGTGTCTCCTTACATACGGTGCGTATGATTATTTACATTCGGTGCGTATGAATATACGCTTTTTATACATACATGCCGTATGTAACTTGTCGCGCTGCCGTGTCAGCGGCCAATTCACCGCCCTGGAGCATCAGATGGCCAACCCTTATCGAGACCTTTTTGCCGCGCCGGGCGCCCTGGGCTTTGCCTTGGCCGGGCTGCTGGCGCGTACCGCACTGCCGATGACAGGCATCGGCATCATCACCTTGCTGTCGCAATTGCGTGGCAGCTACGCACTGGCCGGGGCAGTGGCGGCGGTCTTCGTGCTGAGCTATGCGCTGTTGTCGCCACAGGTATCGCGCCTGGTGGATCGCCTCGGGCAACGCCGCGTGTTGCCTGCGGCCACCGCCATCAGCCTCCTTGGGCTGCTGCTGGTGCTGGCCAGCACCTGGCAACGGGCTGGCGACTGGGCGCTGTTCATCGGGGCGGTGCTGGCAGGGTGCATGCCGAGCGTGTCGGCGATGGTGCGTGCGCGCTGGACGGCCCTGTACCGTGGCCAGCCGCAGTTGCAAACGGCGTATTCGCTGGAGACGGTGTTCGATGAGGTCAGCTTCATTGCCGGGCCGCCGCTGTCGGTGGGCCTTGCGGTGGTGGTACTGCCCCAGGCGGGCCTGCTTGCGGCCGCACTGTTGCTGGTGCTGGGTGTGTTCGCACTGGTCATCCAGCGCAATACCGAGCCGCCGATCCAGCCCCGGGAAGCTGCCGGGGACCGTTCGGGCTCGGTGATCCGCCTGGCCAACGTGCGCCTGCTGACCCTGCTGATGGTGGCGATGGGCATGATCGTCGGCACCGTGGATATCGTCAGCGTGGCCTTTGCCGAGCAACGCGGCCAGCCGGCGGCGGCCAGCCTGGTGCTGTCGGCCTATGCCGTGGGGTCGTGCGTGGCGGGGCTGCTGTTCGGTGCGCTCAAGCTGCAGGTGCCCTTGCCGCGCCTGCTGTTGCTGGGTGGGCTGGCAACCGCTGCCACGACCCTGCCGCTGTTGCTGGTCGCCAGCCTGCCGGGCCTGGGTGTGGCGGTGCTGGTGGCGGGGCTGTTCTTTGCGCCGACCCTGATCGTGGCCATGACCCTGGTCGAGCGGCTGGTGCCCGAACATCGTCTGACCGAGGGCATGACCTGGCTGCTGGCCGGCTTGAACATCGGTGTGGCCGTGGGGGCGGCGGTATCGGGGCCGGTGGTGGATGGCAGCGGTGCACGGGCCGGCTTCGGTGTGGCGCTGGTGGCCGGTGCCCTGGTGCTGCTGGTGGCTGTGTGGGCCCACCGGCGCCTGGTTGCACGGGCGGCGACGTCGCAGCCCGCCTGAATCAGCTGGCTACATGGCGCCAGTGCCAGGGCTCATACACGTAGCCTGCGCCATTGTCGGGCGGGTACGACAGCTCGAAGCCATAGGTCGCTGCGTTGCGGGTCAACCATCTGAATGCCGGTGTCGCTTCGAATTCGGGCTCCAGGTCGGTGCAGCCGGGGGTGCCTATGTCGACGGCACGCCCGGTGTGATGCTCGCTGAAGAACGGCGGGGCCGAGACCGCAAGGATCTGCTCGATGCTCTGCCCCTTGTCCAGCTTGCGCTGGATGATGGTCTTCTGCCGTTCGACGCTTCTGAAGGCCGACACCAGGTAAAGCGCCACGCCCTCGGCACCGGCAGCCGCTTTCAACTGGCGCCAGGCCTGAGCGGCCACGGCGATCAGTTCGTGCTTTCGGTTGTCCTGGCCGGTCTCGGCCCACTGCAGCAGGCTGGCTTCGACGAACTCCTGCAGATGGCGCTCGATCACCGCGTTCAACGGTATGCCGAGCTGTTCGAGCATCTGCAATGCGGCGGGGGAGTAGGGCATGGGGCTGACCTGGGCAGTGGGTATCAATCCAGCCTAGCAGTGAAGACGTGGTGCGATGGGGCGTCGTCCGTTCAAACAGGTTCGCCTTGCCGATGCGTTACTGGCCCTTGCACTGGGCCAGTACCACCTGGCAGGTCCTGGGCGTGCCACCGGAGCGGCTGGCGTAGCGCATGCAGTTGTCCATGGATTTCTTGCGGGCCTGGCCCAGGGTCGAGCCCCAGGCCAGGCCGCCTTCGCCAGCGCTGGGCACCGCCTTTGCGTAGCAGTTGGAACCCTGGGCGGCATAGCGATTGGCGGCCGTCTTGCCGGCGCAGCCGCCGGTCAGCAGCAGGGCGAATGCAAGCAGGCAGGGCAGGCCCCATGACAAGCGGCCAGGCACTGTTTTTGCGTTCATCCCGGTTCCCCTGTGCAACGGTCAAGCGACGTGAAAAAGGGGGGTGTTCCAATGGAATACCCGTGGCAGGCGCGGCTGGCCATCGGGTGGTGGGCGGTGCGTTCCTGGCCGGGGAAATCCGGCCGGGAACGGCGCGCCAGAGCCGTTCGAGTCAGTCGACTCGGCGAGCATACCTCACGGGCGCGAGGTTTTCACGGTCAGCACTTCGGTGTACACCACGTCGACCGTCTGGCCGACCTTGAGGTTCTTCATGCGCGCCTGCAGTTCGGGGTCCTCGACCTTCACCACCTTCACCTTGCCCTGGGGCGGCAGCAGGGTCACTTCATGGGCGTCGAGGTCGATGGCGGTGATCTTGGAGGTGACGCGCACCTGGCGGAAAGCTTCGCCGCCCGGGTTGGGGTTGTCCTTGGTGGCGCGCACGGTGCCGGCCTCGTCGGTGACCTTCGGCGCGCCGCCCTCACTGGTGTTGAGCACATAGGCCACGGCACGGGTCACCGTGATGTCGACCTTGTCGCCCACCTTCAGGTTGTGCAGGTCCTTGGCCTGGTCGCTCAGCTGGATAGGCACCTGGCTGTTGTTCGGGCCTTCGATCGTGACCCGGTAGTTGCTCGGGTCCACTGCCAGCACCTGGGTGCTGATGTGGTCTTGCAGCGCTTCGCTGCCCAGCGGCAGTTCGGCGGCGTGGGCCGCAAAGCTGGCAGTGGTCATGAGTGAGGCGAGGGCAACGGCGTGGGCGAGGGAGCGAATCGATTTCATAAGCCTGCATTCCATGTAATGGCTGAATGAGCGGAACAACGCATGACGCAACGTGCGTGGATCACGCGCAAAGCATAGCCACTGATTGCGGATATGCCCGTTAGACGCCGCCCTGCGACTGCACCTGGCCACGCATCGCGGCCTCGATGAATGGCGCCTTGCCGGCCAGGTACTCGCCGATACCGTCACGATTGGTTGCTTCAAGCTCAAGCTTCAACGCCTGGTAGCGCTGGCGAAGGTCGTCATCGCTGCGCAGCAGGTCGCGAAAGCGCAGCATCCAGGCAATCTGTGGGTGGCCCTGGGCACACACGTGCACCTTGTGGGTACGGATACCGTCGACATCACGACGGTAGAAGTGGTGGCCCGGCGACAGGTCGGAGCCGCGCACGTACCCCAGAGCCTGCATGTGGGCGTGGCGTGCTGCGGTTTCCCGATGCGCCTGGACCACCACCAGCACGTCGATCTCCGGCTTGGCGGCAAGGCCGGGTACGCCCGTGCTGCCCACATGATGGATGTCGATCAGTTCACTGCCAAAACCCTGGGCGATGCCTGCCCTGGCGGCCAGGTAGCGCTCGGGCCATTGGTTGTCGTAGGGGCGGATCTGGCTGGTCAGCTTCATTGCGGTGTTTCCCTGGGAGTCATATTGGCCAGTCGCTTACCCGCGCGTTCCAGCGCTCACGGTGGCGTTCGCGCCAGCCGCGGCTGCCGGAATCGAGCCAGGCGAGGGTGGCCTGCACACTGTCCTGGCTGATGATGAAGCTGTCGATATGGTTGACGATGGTCTCTTCGGCCACATGCAGCAGGGCCAGGTAGTCGTTGAAGCTTTCGGCCAGCACCACGTATTCGTCGCCTTGCTGGCGGCGGCCGGTCCAGGCGGGCAGGGCGGCGACCATCGCGGCCACCTGCTGGCGCCCCTCGCGCAGGTCCAGCAGCAACAGGCTGGCGCCGCCGTCACGCCCGATCGGCAGCAGGCCGTGGGCAGGGTAGCCGGGGCGCTGGCGTGCGCGTTCCAGCTCATAGGGGTTCGACTCCCATTCGCCGTCCAGGTCCAGCCCGTACAGCGAGAAGCTCATCAGCTCGCGTTCGCCGCTGGCCAGGGTGACCGCTACGTCGTACTCGAGGTAGGCGCCGTTGCAGGTCGTGAGAAATTCACGGTAGTCAGCCGGCAGGGGCGCGCCAAGGCTGGCCTCCAGCTGTGCAAGCGCAGCGTCGCTGGCGCCTTGCCGGGTGTCTTCGAGCATCAGCCCGCGGTAATCGGTCATCGAGGTGGCTCGCTGTACAGGGGCGGCAGATGATGCCGCGCATGGGCGCCGCAGGCAAACGGCGCGGGTGGGGCCGCACCGTTTGCGGCATTACGCGGCCGGGGTGCCTTGATGAAAGGTCATCTGCCAATGGCCATCGAGCCTGCGCCATACCGAGCTGCGCAGCGACGCGGTGCCGCTGTGGCAGGTATAGGTCACCAGCGCAACGTCCGGCGCCAGGGGGCGTACCTGAAAATCGCTGATCGTGCGCACCCTGAATGCCTGGACGGGCAGGCTGGAGAGCACATCCGCCTTGTGCCAGGCCTTGCCGCTGGCGCCAATCTCCATGAAGTCATCGGCCAGCAGCGTCGACAGCAAGGCCGTGTTGCGGCGTACGTCCTGCTGCAGCAGGCGTTGCTCCAGGTAGTGCAGGGTGGCTTCCAGCTCGCCAGCGGGTTGCGTTGCGGGGCTGGCGTCGCCGCGGCGCTTGCGCCATTCATCCTGCGTCAGCTCCCAGGTTTCCTGGGGCATCGGCCCACTGACGAAATTGCCGGGCTGCACGTGCAGCAGGTGCATGCCCTCGCGCAGCGATATGCGCCGTGACGCCAGGTTGCTCACGGCCTTGGGCACCTGCAGGGTCGGGCGATTCAAGGTGTCGAACCAGAAGCGGTTGATCACCTCGCACACCTCGCGCATGTAGCCCTTGCCTTGCCACTGCGGCGCCAGCCAGAAACCGCGGTGGTTACCGGGGGTATCGTGCAGCGACACGCTGCCGATGCACTGCAGCGGGTTCTGCACCAGGCGGATCATCCAGTGCCATTCCTCGCCACGCGCCATGGCGGGCAGCGCCAGGTCGCGCACATACGTCAGTGCGCCGTCGTCCGGGTACGGCCAAGGCACGCGGCTGTCGAGATAACGCACCACCTCCCACTGCGGGAACAGTTGCTGGATCGCCGCAGCGTCGCTCAATTGCAGGGGCGTGAGCTGCAGGCGCGCGGTGGTGAAGGTAGGGATGCGGTTCATCTTGGCCTCGAAGCGGTAATGCATGGGGTGGGCGAGGGTGGGCAAGGTGTCGGCACCGAGGGTAAACCAAACCCATGCGCCAAGGCGATTGGATCGCGCAGGCCGGCACGCTGTAGCATGTGCGCCACGTTGGGCGCGACGCGCAAGGGGCGCGCCCTCACCACGCAATGACCATGGGGGGCGCATGAGCGACAACCAACCCTGCCGCGTCTGCGGCAACGTGATCCTGGCAAGCACCGCAGCGCGCACCGGCGGGTTGTGCATGCCCTGCAAGGGCGGCTACCGGGAGAACATCGAGAACGGCAAGCGCTACGCCCAGGAGCGCAAGCAGTACCTGGCCAGCCCGCAGGCGCTGTACTGGTCTGCACTGGTCGACCGGGTGTTCCGCACGCCCCAGGGGTTTGCCGGGCTGGCACTGGCCGAGCAGCACTATTACGCGGTCAACGTGCTGCAGGGCGAGGTGTACAACGGCGGTTTCGACCAGTACTTCGGCAACTCCTCGGGCGATCACTACGCCAGCGCGTGCGCGGGGCTGCGCGAACTCGGCGCGTTGCAGACCCTCGCGCTGCTGGAGGAGGCCAAGGGCCTGTTGTTCGGCGCCCAGGCAGTGCCTGCCGAGCAGGGCGAGCGTCAGTTGCGCATGCCCACCTATGCCGATGAGCCCGACCTGGCCTGCGAGGCCGCGCTGGATGCACTGGACACTCGCTTCTACCTCGACCCCGACCAGCTGGAGGAGCGCCTGGTGGCGTATGCGCGGCAACAGCAGCTGTTTGCCGCCGATTAGGTTTCGGGGTCCTGTTCTGCCAGGGGCGCGGGGTGTCAGTCGTTGCGGGCATGCACGGTATCCAGTACCAGCTCCATGCCCTGGGACATCAGCGCGCTGCCCGCGCGCAGCGGTTCGGGTGGCCCAATCGGCTTGAAGCCCAGCGCGGTGTACAGGTGCATGGCAGGGCTGTCCTGAATCGTGACCCCCAGCCGTACCCGCTGCATGTCGTGGCGGCGGGCCCAGTCCAGCGCTGCCTGCAGCAGTGCTCGTCCGGCGCCGCGCCCGCGGCAGGCCGGGTCGACCCACATCTGGAAGATCTCGGCAACGCCGGGCCCTGCACCGGCCAGCTTGCACCACACCAGCCCACAGGGCGCTTCGCCCTCCAGCGCAACAAACGCACGGCCCTGGCCGGAGCTTGCCGCCGCCCGCAAGCGCGCCGACCAGTCTTCATCGGTGCGCGTGGCCTCCGAGCCGTAGGTGCTGCCGAACGCATCCGGCGAGTCCTGCAGTGACTGCAGGCGCAGGTCGCGGTACAGCGGCCAGTGCGAGGGTTCGAGTGCTGTTGTGGCGATCATGCTGCTGTTCACCTTGTCCATTGGTACTGCCTCAAGGCGTGTGCAGGGGGTCGCCAGCGGCTGCGGTGCGGTCCACCACGCGAATACTGTCACGTCCACCGCGCTTGGAGGCGTAGAGCGCGCTGTCGCTTTGTTCGATCAGGGCCGTGAGGCTGCCCGGCGGCTGGTCGAACAGGTTGGCGCCGATGCTCAGGGTCACCGGCGCAGGCGTGGGGAACAGCTGCGCGGCGGCCTGCCGGAACTGCTCGCGCAAGGCGCCGCCCAGCGCCAGGATACGTTCGGTGGGGGCGTTGTTGAGCAGAATCACGAACTCATCGCCACCCAGTCGCGCCGCCAGGGCGCCGGTGGGCAGCACCGCGCGGATCATCTCGCTCAGGTCGACCAGCAGGCGGTCACCGGCGCTATGCCCGAACAGGTCGTTGACCAGCTTGAAGTTGTCGATATCGATCAGCAGCAACGCTCCGGGCCGCGTGGCCGACACGTCTTCGAGCAGGCGCGGCGCACGGACTTCCAGGGCGCGGCGGTTGTACAGGGCCGTCAGCGGGTCGCGGGCGGCCAGGCGGGCGATGCGTTTTTCTCGCCGGTAGCGCTCGGTGCCGGTCATCGACAGCGCAATCAGCATGATTGCCATGGCGCCTTCCACCAGCGAGATCTGGATGATCTGGCCGCGGAACGCCGCCAGGTCGATCAGCGTGCCGGGCACCACCGCCGTGATCGCCTTTGCCACGTAGAACAGGCCGTGCATCAGCAGCACGTAGCGCAGTTGCACCGCCCCCACGCTCAGCGACTTGCCATGCGGGCGCAGCAGTGCACTGGCCTTGAGCGCCAGCAGCGCCACCAGCAGCGAGTTGACCAGCAGCATCAGCTTGGACCATTGCGGCTCCTCGGGTACCACCAGCAGCGCGAGCCATACCACGAAGACCAGGTACCAGCCCCGCGACAGCTGGGTTTGCGTGAAACGCCCGACACCCAGCAGGAACAGCCAGTGCGCCGTCACCAGCAGGCCATTGGCGAACCAGATACCGATCAGCAGCAGGCCGCTGCTGCGCAGCAGCGCGAGGGTACAGCCCACGGTGATGGTGGCGAACCCGGCGCTCCAGAACAGCAGCGAGGGTTCACGCACGCTGCGCCACTCGATCGCCAGGTACAGCGCGGCGGCCGCGGCGAGGGCGATCGTGATGGTGAGCATCGTGGGTGGGTCTAGCGCCATGGCGAGCGGGCCTGCATGAAGTGCACGGAAAGCGGCGATTGTAAGCGTTTGAATCGGTTTTTCGCAGTGCTTGCGCGAAGCGTTTCAGCCGGCTGTCGCAAACCTGGGCCAGCCTGTCGCGGGCAGTGCAAAAGACCCTATCGACCCTGTGGCCAATGGTCCTCGATTACGTACCACGGCGCCTTCGAAGCCACCTCCACATGGCGCTGCCTGTCGAACGTCAGGGGTGAGTCCAGGGTGCCCAGCGCAATCGAGATCCAGTCGGCATGGTCCCCCTGTGAGCGCGACCAGAACAGCGATGAACCGCAGTCGCCACAGAACTGGCGCGCCACCGACTCGGACGATGCGTACGACTTGAGCCGCTCGCCTCCCTGCAGCAGTTGCAGGTCGTCGCGCCTGACGCTGGCGTAGCTGGCGAACGCCGCCCCGTGGCCCTTGCGGCACTGGCTGCAATGGCAGTGCGAAACCGCCTTGAGGGGCGCGCTGAGCTGATAACGGATGGCGCCGCACAGGCAGCTGCCCTGGTACTGGTGTGTCATGGAAGGTCCAACCCGGTTGCTCGCAATACAGGGCCGACAGTCTAAGCTGATCCCTTGCCCGTCATGCAACACACCCTTTTGCCACCCTGCACCGAGGCCCCGCCCTATGCCGTTGTTTCGCCCTCCCTACGCCAGCGCCCTGGCGCTCTGCCTGTCCTTCGCCTGTACCGGCGCCATCGCTTCCCCCGCCCAGGACCTGCTGGAAAAAGCCAAGGCCGAGCAGTCGAGCTACCTGGATACCCTCAAAACCCTGGTATCGGTGGACACCGGTACCGGCACCCAGCAAGGCCTCACCGACATCGGCGCATTGCTGGTCAAGCGCCTGGAGGCCCTGGGCGCCACGGTGCAGACCAGCGCCGCCACGCCCTCGGTGGGCAACAACATCGTCGGCACCTTCAAGGGCAGCGGCAGCAAGCGCTTCATGCTGATGGTGCATTACGACACCGTGTTCGGCCCCGGCACCGCCGCCAGGCGCCCGTTTCGCATCGAGGGCGAGCGTGCCTATGGCCCCGGGGTGGCCGACGCGAAGGGCGGGGTGGCGATGATCCTGCATGCGATCAAGCTGCTGCAGGATGTGCGCTTCAACGACTACGCCACCCTGACCGTGCTGTTCAACCCCGATGAAGAAATGGGCTCGCTCGGCTCCCGGCAGATCATTGCCGAGCTTGCGCGCAAGCATGACTACGTCTTCTCCTACGAGCCCCCGAACAAGGACGCGGTGACGGTGGCCACCAACGGCATCAACCAGCTGCTGCTGGAAGTGCGCGGTCGCTCGGCACACGCCGGCTCCGCCCCTGAAGACGGGCGCAACGCCTTGACCGAGCTGGCGCACCAGGTGGTGCAGCTCAAGGACCTGGGCGACCCGGCCAAAGGCACCACGGTCAACTGGACCCTGGCCAAGGCCGGCGAGAAAGCCAACATCATCCCGGCGCTGGCCACCGCCGAAGCCGACATGCGCTATGCCGACCTGTCCGAAAGCGACCGCGTGCTGGCCGACGCGCAACGTATCAGCCAGGCCCGGCTAATCGCCGACACGCAGGTCACGCTGACCCTGCGCAAGGGGCGCCCGCCGCTGGCCAGAAATGAAGGCTCCGCCGCCCTGGCCAGCACTGCCCAGCAGTTGTATGGCCAGATCGATCGCAGCCTGGAACCCATCGCCATGCGTTTTGGCACCGACGCCGGCTATGCCTATGTGCCCGGCAGCGCCACGCCGGCGGTGCTCGAAACCATGGGCGTGGTCGGGGCCGGGTTGCACGCCGACGATGAATACATCGAACTGTCCAGCATCGCGCCGCGCCTGTACCTGACGGTGGCGATGATCCGGCACCTCTCGCAGTAGGCTGCACCGCGCCCTCCCGGCACCCGGGAGGGCGGGCGGCTTCAGCTGTGGTTGATGTCGCGGTCCTTGGTCTCGGGCAGGAAGAAGGTACCCAGGATGGCGGTCATCACCGCGATCACGATCGGGTACCACAGCCCGTAGTAGATATCCCCCGTGGCCGCGACCATGGCGAACGCCACCGTGGGCAGGAAGCCGCCGAACCAGCCGTTGCCGATATGGTAGGGCAGCGACATCGAGGTGTAGCGGATACGCGCCGGGAAAAGCTCCACCAGCCACGCGGCGATCGGCCCGTAGACCATGGTCACGTAGATCACCAGGATGGTCAGCAGCAACAGCACCATGGGGTAGTTGGTCTTGTTCGGGTCGGCCTTTTCCGGGTAGCCGGCGTCCTTCAGGGCCGCGCCCAGGGTGGCGGCGAAGGCATCGTTCTGCGTCTTGAAGTCGGCGGCCGGCAGGCGGCTGCCGTCGAAGCTGGGCACCACCGTGCTGCCGATGCGCACCTGCGCCACGCTGCCGGGCTCGGCCTTTTCGTTCACGTAGGGGATCGCGCGCTTGGCCAGCACGCTCTTGGCCACGTCGCACGAACTGGTGAAGCGCGCCTTGCCCACCGGGTCGAACTGGAACGAACACTGCGCCGGGTCGGCGACCACCGTCACCGGGTTGCGTTCCTGGGCACTGAACACGTCGGGGTTGCCGTACTGGGTCAGCGCATGAAAGATCGGGAAGTAGGTCAGCGCCGCCAGGATGCAGCCGGCCATGATGATGCCCTTGCGCCCGATGCGGTCGGACAGGCTGCCGAAGATGACGAAGAACGGCGTGCCGATCAGCAGCGAACCGGCAATCAGCAGGTTGGCGGTCTGCGGGTCGATCTTGAGCGTCTGCAACAGAAAGAACAGCGCATAGAACTGCCCGGTGTACCACACCACCGCCTGGCCGGCGGTACCGCCGAGCAGCGACATGATCACCACCTTGAGGTTGTCCCAGCGGGCGAACGACTCGGTCAGCGGCGCCCTGGATGCCTTGCCTTCGGCCTTCATCCGGTTGAATACCGGCGACTCGCTCAGTTGCAGGCGGATGTACACCGACACGATCAGCAGCAGAATCGACAGCAGGAATGGTATGCGCCAGCCCCACGCCTCGAACGCCTCGGTGCCCAGCACGGTACGGCACGCCAGGATCACCAGCAGCGACAGAAACAGCCCCAGCGTGGCGGTGGTCTGGATCCACGAGGTGAAAAAGCCGCGCTTGCCGGGCGGTGCGTGCTCGGCCACGTAGGTGGCGGCGCCGCCGTATTCACCGCCCAGCGCCAGGCCTTGCAGCAGGCGCAGGGTGATCAGGATCACCGGGGCCGCCACGCCGATGCTCGAGTAGCTGGGCAACAGGCCCACCACCGCGGTGGACACGCCCATGATCACGATGGTGATGAGGAAGGTGTGCTTGCGCCCGATCATGTCGCCCAGGCGGCCGAACACAATGGCGCCGAACGGCCTTACCGCAAACCCGGCGGCGAAGGCGAGCAGGGCGAAGATGAAGGCAGTGGTTTCGTTGACCCCGGCAAAGAAGTGCTTGGCGATGATCGCCGCCAGGGAGCCATACAGATAGAAGTCGTACCACTCGAACACGGTGCCCAGGGACGAGGCAAAGATGACCTTGCGTTCCTCTTTGGTGATCCCGCGCCTGGGCGCACTGCCTGTGGAAGTGCTGTCGATTGTCGCCATGAGTTTTCTCCGGATTGTTGTTGTAGGCCGGAACACCCACTGCCACTTCACCCAAGCCCTGGGGCTGATGTCATCGGACTACGCAATGCGCACAGACACCTCGCAGCGCTGCCCGCTCGTTTGAAGCATAATCAGCTTCGCGCAGATATCCACTCGCCGGCGGTTGGCCGGACGGCAGGAGGGGGCTGCAATAACCAGACGTGATGAGAAAGGGACACGCAATGCCGCAAAATGCTGACGACTCGTTCTACGACCGCGCCGACGCCCATATAGAGCTGTCCAACGAGCAGCTCGGGCAGGTCCAGGACCTGGGCAAGGTGAGTGCCTCGATGATGTTCGGCACCACCCGGTTCAATGCCTGGGTGAGTGCGCGCAACTTCAAGTCGGGGGAAGAAATGGCGCAGGCACGCGAGGCGATGCTCACGTACTTCTGCGACCAGTACCGGATGATGCTCGAAGACAACCTGGACGACCATATCAACAACTTTGCGACGTACATGCAGGGTTCGGCCAAGTAACGCGTTGCCCGCTTCGCCGGCAACGCCGGCTCCTACAAGGAAGAACCGTTATGGCAGGTGAATACAATCTGGCGCTGGTGATTGCCGCGGCGCTCAGCGCGCTGGCGGCCGTGCTGCACGTGGGTACGATCATCGCGGGGCCGTCCTGGTATCGCCTGTTCGGGGCGGGTGAGCGCTTCATCCGGGCGGCGGAGGCGGGCCGGACCTTTCCGGCGGTGGTCACGGCAGCGATTACGCTGGTGCTGCTGAGCTGGGCGGCCTTTGCATTGTCGGGGGCGGGCGTGATCGCGCCGCTGCCGTTGCTGCTGCCGGCGTTGTGCGCGATCACGCTGGTGTACCTGCTGCGCGGTATCGCCGGGCCCTTCGTGCTGGCCAATACCGGGCGCAGCCAGCGCTTCATCGTGGTGAGCTCGCTGGTGTGCCTGGGGTTCGGGGTGGTGCACCTGGTGGGGCTGGTGCAGGTCTGGGGCCGCCTGGGCTGATCCGCGAATGGCCGGGCGGGGGCGCTGGGCCGCCGGTGCCTCCACCCGGTCGGCCTCAGGCCTGTGCAGCCACACTGGCCATGAACAACCCCAGTTTTTTCTGGAAGTCGGCCACCTGCTGGTTGCCGGTGTCCTCGTTGCAGCGCAGCTCCCATTTCAGGCGTGATACCTGGCGCTGCACCGCATCGCACTCGGTATCCAGTTGCACCAGCCGGTTCAACTGTTCGCTGCGTTGCCCGGCCTGCTGGCTCAGCTCCACGAACCGCCAGGATTTGCCCGGCTGGATGTGGGTCTTGCGATAGCTGACCTGCAACGTGGGGCGTTCATCGTGCAGGTTGAGGTTGAGGTAGAACTTGATCTGCTTTTTCAGCACGCTCTGCAGGTTGAGGTCGTCCACCACCTCGCGACGGCCGCTCAGGTAGTCCTCGATGAACGGCAGGTTGTCGCGGTTCTGCTCACTGAAGGTCGCCGGTTCGATCAGTGCCGGGGTCAGGTTGACGGCAATCTTCTCGAACTCCAGAAAGTAGGTGTGGATGTCGTCGAGCAGCGCCTTGCGCTCGTCGTGAAGCTGCTGCAGGTGCTGTTCGCTGTCGTGCAGTGCCTGGGCCAGCGCCGGCGATGTCTTGTCCGGGCTGTGCTTGCCCTGCAACGAGCGGAAGGCATAGCGGGCGAGGAAGTCGGACAGTGCCTCTTCCCCCCGGGCCGCCAGTGCCACTGCCTGGGCCTGCAGGTCGGCGGCCGCGCCCTCGAGGTCGCAATTGCGGAGCTTGGTCAACAAGGTGGTGAGTGTCGCTTGATCCATATGCAGCCCTCCCTTTGGCTGCCTCGCACAGTACTGCACCTGAGCGCCGGCCTGCCAGTGTCGGTGAAGCAGGTTGTTTCGGCGGCAATCATAAAAATCCACCGCAAGCTAATGAGAAGTATTACCATGCACGACTCCCGTCAGCCTGCGTCCCGGAACCCTGCCGATGCATCCACTTTCCAGCACCCACCATGCGGTGGGCGAACTCTACGTTCAACACCACAGCTGGTTGACGCAGATGCTGCGCCGCAAGCTGGGCAACCGGGAGCAGGCGCTGGACCTGGCGCAGGACACCTTCGTGCGCATCCTGCGCAGCGAAGCACCGCCGGTGTACCGCGAGCCGCGTGCCTACCTAACCACCGTGGCCAGCCGCCTGTGCATCCAGTACTTTCGGCGCCATGCGCTGGAGAAGGCCTACATGGAGTCGCTGGCGCATCTTGAACCGGCGCTGGTGCCGTCCCCGGAAACTCGCCTGCTGGTGCTCGAGGCGCTGGATGCGGTGGGCCAGGTGCTCGATGGGCTGGGCAGCAAGGTGCGCGAGATCTTCCTGCTGTCACAGCTTGACGGTCTGACCTACGCGCAGATCGCCGAACACCAGGGGCTGACGGTTAACGTGGTGCAAAAGGCCATGCTCAAGGCCTACCGACACTGCTATGCGGCGGTCTACGGCGCATGAGCCGCTTCGCCCGGATCGACAACCAGCCGCTGGACCCCGGCGTGGTAGAGCAGGCCATGCTGTGGATGGTCACCCTGCAGTCGGGTGTCAGCAGCCTGGCCGAGCAGCAGGCCTGCCAGCACTGGCGCAATGAAAACCCCCAGCATGAACTGGCCTGGCAGCGTCTTGCCGGGCTCACCCATGACCTGCGCCAGGGCACCAGGACGTTACCGGCCGCCGGCGCGCGCGGATTGCTGCAGGCACGTGGCACTGCGTCGCGGCGCAATGTGCTCAAGGGCTTCGCCGGGCTGGGGGTGGTACTGGCGGCTGGCCTTAGCGTGCGTGAGCGGGTGCTGCTGCCGGAACTGTTCAGTGACTACCGCACCACCACCGGCGAGCGTCATCACGTGGCGTTGTCTGGCGAGGTGGAGCTGACCCTGGATACCCGCACCGGCGTGGATGCTCACGCAGACGTGCTGGCGCTCAACCTGGGGCGGATCATGCTCACCCTGGGGCAAGGTGCTTCGCTGGCGGTGCGCACCGCCAATGGCTGGGTACGCCCCGAGCCCGCCTCGCGGCTGGTGGTCAGCCAGGGCCTGCCCGGGGTGTCGGGTACCCAGGTGCAGGTGCTGGCAGGCAGTGCCTCGATCGCCTGGCCCGGCAGCACCCGCATGACCTTGAGCGCCGGCCAGCAGGTGGCGTTCGGGCAGCAGGTCGGCAGTGTCGAACCCCTCGACGCGGGCGCCCAGGCCTGGGTTGACGGACTGCTGATTGCCGAGCGCATGCCACTGGGCCAGGTGTTGGCCCAGCTCGACCGCTACCGGCGCGGCGTACTGCGCTGCGATCCGGCGGTGGCGGCCTTGCAGGTGTCGGGTTCGTTCTCCCTCGATCGGCCCGATGCCAGCCTCGACCTGCTGGCCAGTGTGTTGCCGATACGGGTACAGCGTGTGTTCGGCTACTGGGCAAACGTGGTCGTGGCCTGAGAACGATTATTTTTAACAGCGGCGGCAGTTTTTTCCATCTCATGCATCAAGACCAGGGAAGACGCTGAAAAACAGCGCATCGCCAACACCCTCAACCCATGGAATTGTTTATGCACAGCCGCCTCACTCCGCTTGCCGGTGCCTTGCGCACGGCCATCCTCGGGCTTTCCCTCGTGTGCGCCAGCCAGGGCGTACTGGCCGGCGCCGATGCCCACGCCACCCACGCCTTCCATATCGGCGCCGGCAACCTCGATCGCGTGCTCGGCGCATTCGGCCAGCAGGCCGGGGTGATGATCGCGGTCGACTCGGCCCTGACCCAAGGCATCCACAGCAGCGGCCTGGACGGCAGCTACGCCATCGCCGAGGGCCTTGAGCGACTGCTCGCGCCCCAGGGCCTGCAGGCGATGCCCGAAGGCGAGGGCTACCGGGTAATGCCAAGGCTGGCCACCGGCAGTGCGCAGCTGGAGCTGCAGGCCACCGAAGTCAGCGCCAACCAGCTGGGCACCATCACCGAAGGCACCGGCTCCTACACGCCGGGCACCATCGCCACCGCCACGCGCATGGTGCTGACCCCGCGGGAAACCCCGCAATCGATCTCGGTGGTCACGCGCCAGGCCATGGACGATTTCGGCCTGAACGCCATCGACGATGTGATGCGCCACACCCCCGGCATCACCGTGTCGACCTACGACAGTGAACGTACCAACTACTATTCGCGCGGCTTCTCCATCGTCAACTTCCAGTACGACGGCATCCCGACCCTGCGTGACGCGCAGTACTCGGCCGGGCAGACCCTTACCGACATGGCGATCTATGACCGGGTCGAGGTGCTCAAGGGCGCCACCGGCCTGCTCACCGGCGCGGGCGGCCCCGGTGGCACGATCAACCTGATCCGCAAGAAGCCGACGGCCGACTTCAGGGGGCATGTGGACCTGGGCGCCGGCTCCTGGGACAACTACCGCTCGGAGATCGACCTCAGCGGCCCGCTGACCGACAGTGGCAACGTGCGGGGCCGGGCGGTGGCCGCCTATCAGGACAAGCACTCGTTCATGGACCATTACGAGCGCAAGACCAGCGTGTACTACGGCATCCTGGAAGTGGACCTGGACGAAGACACCCTGCTGACCCTGGGCGCCGACTACCAGGACAGCGACCCCAGGGGCTCGGGCTGGTCGGGCAGCCGTCCGGTGTACGACTCCCAGGGCAACCCCATCAGCCTGCCGCGTTCGTTCAACAATGGCGCCAAGTGGAGCAGTTGGGAGCAGTACTCGCGCACGCTGTTCGCCACCCTGGAGCATCGCCTGGCCAATGACTGGGTCATCAAGGGTCAGTACAACCACCAGATCAATGGTTATGACGCGCCACTGGGCTCGGTGTCGCCCGACACCCCGACCGTGTCGTCGATCTATTCGCGCAAGTACACCGGCGAAACCACCAGCGACAGCGGCGACCTCTACGCCACCGGGCCGTTCAGCCTGTTCGGGCGCGAACACCAACTGGTGGTGGGTGGCTCGGTGTCCAGCTCGCACTGGAAGGGCGACAACTACAACAACGTCACCTACTTCGACAACGAATACGATCTGGAGAGCTGGCACGGCCAGGCCATCGAGCCGGACTGGGGCTCGGTGACAAAGCGCAACGACGAAACCACCCGGCAAAGTGGCGGCTACCTGACTGCGCGCTTCAGTGTCACCGATGACCTTTCGCTGCTGCTGGGCAGCCGCCTGGCAAACTTTCAGGTCACCGGCACCAGCGACAGCCAGGAGAGCGGACGGCTGGTGCCCTATGCCGGGGTGGTGTACGACCTCAACAGCAACTTCTCTGCGTATGCCAGCTACACCGATATCTTCCTGCCGCAGACGGCCTACCGTGACAGCCGCAACAGGATGCTCGAGCCCAACGAGGGCCAGAACTACGAGGTGGGCATCAAGGGTGAGTTCTACGACGGTCGCCTGAACACCAGCCTGGCCTACTTCGAAGTGCACGAAGATAACCGCCCGCAGGCCGACACGTTCTACAACGCCAGGCCAACCAACCCCGACATCGACTACGCCTACATGGGCATCAAGTCCAGAACCAAGGGCTACGAGGCAGAGGTGTCCGGGGAGCTGGCACCCGGCTGGCAGGTGCAGGCCGGCTACACGCACAAGGTCAGCCGCGACCAGGGCGGGGCCAAGGTAGCTACCTGGGAGCCCGAAGATCAGCTCAACCTCTACACCACCTACAAACTTGGCGGGCGCCTCGACAAGCTCACCGTGGGCGGTGGGGCACGTTGGCAGGGCAAGGGCTGGCAGGTCCTCAACAACTACGCCAAGGGCACCAATGACACTTTCACCCAGACTCCGTACTGGCTGGTCGACCTGATGGCGCGCTACCAGTTCACCGAGCACCTGTCGGCGTCGGTCAACGTCTACAACCTGTTCGACAAGTACTACTACACCAACATCGGCTTCTATAACTCCTCGTACTACGGTGACCCGCGCAACGTGATGTTCAGCACTCGCTGGGACTTCTGACGTCCAGGCCCGCTCCCGTGTGGGGGCGGGTTCGACCTGCGATGGGTGCACCCGAAAAATCCGCGTCGGGCAAAAATCACTTCCGAGCTTTCGATTCCCGTGCAGTGAAGGCACAATGCGTGTCCTTTTTTTGGCCGGCCTTGCCGGGGGCCTCGAAATGATCAAGACGCCGTACTACCTCATCGACAAAACCAAGCTGCTGCACAACATGCAGAAGATCGCCTATGTGCGCGAACAGTCCGGGGCCAAGGCCCTGCTGGCGCTCAAGTGCTTCGCCACCTGGTCGGTGTTCGACCTGATGCAGCAGTACATGGACGGCACCACCTCGTCCTCGCTCTACGAGCTCAAGCTCGGCCGCCAGAAGTTCGAAGGCGAGACCCACGCCTACAGCGTGGCCTGGGCCGACGATGAAATCGACGAGATGATCGAGAACTGCGACAAGATCATCTTCAACTCCATCGGCCAGCTGCAGCGCTATGCCCAGGCTACCGAAGGCAAGGTGCGCGGCCTGCGCGTCAACCCGCAGGTGAGCAGCTCGGACTACCTGCTGGCCGACCCGGCGCGCCCGTTCAGCCGCCTGGGCGAATGGGACCCGGTCAAGATCGATGCGGTCATGTCGCAGATCTCCGGCTTCATGTTCCACAACAACTGCGAGAACGGCGATTTCGGCCTGTTCGACCAGATGCTCAACACCATCGAAGAGCGCTTCGGCGAGCTGCTGCACAAGGTCGAGTGGGTGAGCCTGGGCGGCGGTATCCACTTCACCGGCGAAGACTATGCACTGGATGCATTCTGCGCGCGCCTGAAGGCGTTCTCGCAGAAGTACGGCGTGCAGGTGTACCTGGAGCCGGGCGAAGCGGCGATCACCCAGAGCGCTTCGCTGGAAGTGACCGTGCTCGACACCCTGTACAACGGCAAGCACCTGGCCGTGGTCGACAGCTCCATCGAGGCGCACATGCTCGACCTGCTGATCTATCGCCTCAACGCCAAGCTGGCGCCCAGCGAGGGTGAGCACACCTACATGGTATGCGGCAAATCCTGCCTGGCCGGGGACATCTTCGGCGAGTATCAATTCGATCGTCCGCTGGCCATCGGCGATCGGCTGTCGTTCATCGACGCGGCAGGCTACACCATGGTCAAGAAAAACTGGTTCAACGGTTTGAAGATGCCATCCATCGTAGTGAAACAACTTGACGGTACTGTCGAGGTGGTTCGCGAATTTGGTTTTGACGACTACCTGTCCAGCCTCTCGTAAGCTGGCGGAAAGGAGAGATAAAGAAATTGAAGAAAAACGTTCTTATCATTGGTGCAGGAGGTGTCGCCAAGGTGGTGGCCCACAAGTGCGCGCAGCACAACGACGAACTCGGTCGTATTGCCATCGCGTCACGCAACATCTCCAAATGCCAGGCCATCATCGACAGCGTCAAGGCCAAGGGTAGCCTGAAGGTACCCGCCGACATCACGGCCTTTTCGCTCAATGCTCTGGATGTCGAGGCAACCAAGGCGCTGATCCGCGAAACCGAATCGCAGATCGTGATCAACGTCGGTTCCGCCTTCCTCAACATGTCGGTGCTGCGTGCCTGCATCGATACCGGCGTGGCCTACCTGGACACCGCCATTCACGAAGAACCGGGCAAGATCTGCGAGACGCCGCCCTGGTATGGCAACTACGAGTGGAAGCACCTCGAGGAATGCCAGCAGAAGAACATCACCGCCATTCTTGGCGTGGGCTTCGACCCGGGTGTGGTCAATGCCTATGCAGCACTGGCGCAACAACAGTATTTCGACCGCATTGATTCGATCGACATTCTCGACGTCAATGCCGGCTCCCATGGCAAGTACTTCGCCACCAATTTCGACCCGGAAATCAATTTCCGTGAATTCACCGGACAGGTGTGGAGCTGGCAGAACAGCCAGTGGACCAGCAACACCATGTTCGAAGTCAAGCGTACCGACGACCTGCCGGTGGTGGGTTCGCAGAACCTGTACCTGACCGGCCATGACGAAGTGCACTCGCTGTCCAAGAACCTCGACGTGCCGAACGTGCGTTTCTGGATGAGCTTCGGCGAGCACTACATCAATGTGTTCACCGTACTGAAGAACCTGGGCCTGCTGTCCGAGCAACCGGTGAAGACCGCCGAGGGCCTGGAAGTGGTGCCGCTCAAGGTGGTCAAGGCCGTGCTGCCGGATCCGTCTTCGCTGGCGCCGGGCTACACCGGCAAGACCTGCATTGGCGACCTGGTCAAGGGCACCAAGGACGGCCAGCCACGCGAAGTGTTCATCTACAACGTGGCTGATCACGAAGAGGCCTATGCCGAGACCGACAGCCAGGGCATCTCCTACACCGCGGGCGTGCCGCCGGTGGCGGCGGCCCTGCTGGTGGCCCGTGGCGAGTGGGACGTGCAGCGCATGGCCAACGTCGAGGAACTGCCGGCCGAGCCGTTCCTGAAGGCGTTGGACGTGATGGGCCTGCCGACCCGCATCAAGGACGAGAACGGCGATCGTCCCTGGAACTGATGGGTTCAGGCTGACAAAAAAAGGGGGGCGCCGTGATGGCGTCCCCCTTTTTTGTGTTGTGCCCTTCGCCAGCAAGGCTGGCTCCTACAGACCTACCAAACCCGTAGGAGCCAGCGTTGCTGGCGAAGAGGCCAGACCAATCAACTCAAGATAAACGGCCACCCACCAGCATCGGGGTTCGCGGCGGTATCAAGCGCTTTGAACCCGTAGCCTCGAACGCCGAGGCCAGGCGCAGCAACGCCGAGTCATCATACGCCCGCCCGGCGAAGGTCAGCCCCACCGGCATGCCGATGTCCGCCATCACCCCCATCGGCACCGTCACCGTCGGCACCCCAAGGTGACGGATCGCCAGGTTGCCGTTGGCCACCCACACCCCGTTGCTCCAGGCAATATCCGCCGAGGCCGGGTTCACATCGGCATCGGCCGGGGCCACATCGGCCACCGTCGGGAACAGCACCGCATCCAGCCCCAGCCTGTCCATCCAGTCTTCCAGGTCGATGCGCCGCGTCTGCTCCAGCCCGCGCAGGCCATCGGGCAGGGTAGCGATCTGGTCCCACGGCGTGATGCCGCGCTCGGCCATGCGCACATACTCGTCCATGCCCGCCGCCAGGTCGCCCTCGCGGTTGGGCAGGGTGCCGGGGTCGTGGGGGAAGATCTTCGGCCCGTCCACGTCCACCAGGCGGTTGAGCTGCGGGTCGCCGTTGGCCTGCAGGAAGTCGTCGAAGGCCCAGGCCGTCAGGTCCCACAGTTCATGGTGCAGGAATGCCTTGGACACCAGGCCGCGATTGAACACGGTGGGCGCACCTGGGCGGTCGCCCTCGCAGTTCGATACCAGCGGGAAATCCACTTCGAGCACCTCGGCGCCGGCCGCTTCCAGTGCCTTGCGCGCCGCCTCCCACAGTGCGATCACCGAAGGCCGCGTGTTGATGCGCTGGCCGGTCGGGCCGCCGATGCCGGGGCTGTCCGAGGTGCCGGCATCCGGGTCCTTGTTGATGTACATGCGCGGGATGCCGAAGCGCTTGCCGGCCAGCGCCGCGCTGTCCGCCGCCAGTTGCGGGTAGGCGGCGGGGCGCACCGAGGCCACGCTGGGGATCGGCACCCAGGGCTGCAGGCGCCACAGGTCGCCACGGGTGTCGGGGTCTTCGGCCACCACCACGTCGAGCACTTCGAGCAGGTCGGCCATGGTGCGGGCGAAGGGCACCACCACGTCCATGGTCGGCGTCAGCGGCCAGTTGCCGCGCACCGAGATCACCCCGCGCGAAGGGGTGTAGGCGCACAGGCCATTGTTGGAGGCCGGGCCGCGGCCGCTGGACCAGGTTTCCTCGGCCAGGCCGAACGCGGCGAAGCTGGCCGCCGTGGCCGTGCCCGCGCCGTTGGACGAGCCCGAGGCGAAGGGTGCGGTGAGGTAGGCGGCGTTGTACGGGCTTTCGGCCCGGCCATACACGCCGCGCTGCATGCCGCCGTTGGCCATGGGCGGCATGTTGGTCTTGCCCAGGCAGATCGCCCCGGCGCCGCGCAGGCGCTCGATGGTGAAGGCGTCGCGGTAGGCCACCAGGTTGGCGAAGGCCGGGCTGCCGGAGGCGGCGGTCATGCCCTTGACCAGGTAACTGTCCTTGGCGGTGTAGGGGATGCCGTCGAGCGGGCCGAGGGGCTTGCCCTGGGCACGACGCTCGTCGGATGCCTGGGCTTCGCGCAGGGCTTCGGGGTTGCGTACCACCACCGCATTGAGCGCGGTGGGCGTGTCTGCGCCGTCGTAGGCATCGATGCGGGCGAGGTAGGCCTTCACCAGCTCGACCGAGGTGGTCTGGCCCGATTCGAGGGCGGCGCGCAGCTGCGCAATGGAAACTTCGGTGACTTCGATCATGCGGTGGTTACCAGCGGCCAAAGGGGTCATGAGTGATGGCGGGAATCATAGCGGTTTAAGGTTCAGGTGTCCGCCCGGCGAGGGCCCTGGCAGATGACCTCAGATCACCTGTGCGCTGAAAAACCATCCTTTGTAAAGGCCTGCCTGCGTGCCGCCTAATCGCCTCCGACCGCGCCCTGCGCGGCAATCGCTCACTAAAACAAATAAAGGCGAAGTCATGCACGAAGACGCAGGTTTGTTACTGATATTGATGGCGGCCATCGGCCTGATCGTGGTGCTGGTGGTCAGGTTTCGGGTGCACTCGTTCCTGGCCCTGATGCTGGCCAGTTTTGTGGTGGGCGCCGGGGCCGGCATGCCGCTGCCGGCCATCGCCGATTCGTTCGAGAAGGGCATGGGCGGCACCCTGGGTTTTCTTGCGGCGGTGATCGGCCTGGGCAGCATCCTGGGCAAACTGCTGGAGGTGTCGGGCGGCGCCGAACGCATTGCGCGCTCGCTGCTCGACGCCCTGGGTGAACAGCGCACGGCGTGGGCCATGATGCTGGTGGGCTTCGTGGTGGGCATACCGGTGTTTTTCGAAGTCGGTTTCGTGTTGCTGATACCACTGATCTACGTGGTGGCCCGCCAGACCCGGCTCAACATCCTCTACGTCGGCCTGCCACTGGCCGTATCGCTGATGACCGTGCACTGCATGCTGCCGCCGCACCCGGCGGCAATGGCCATCACCCAGCTGCTGGGGGGCGACGTGGGCAAGGTGATCCTGTACGGGCTGATCGTCGGCCTGCCGACCGCGGTGATTGCCGGCCCGGTATGGGCCACGCTGGTGTGCCCGCGGCACGCGGCGCCCGACGCGCAGGCCGCGCCAGAGCCTGCCGCCACGCCAGCCGCTGGCCAGTCGATGCCGGGCCTGGGCCTGACCCTGCTGGTGATTCTGCTGCCGCTGCTGCTGATGGTGGGCAAGACCCTGGCCAGCATGACCCTGGCGCCCGAGGCCGGGCTGTACCGGCTGATGATGTTCCTCGGCAACCCGCTCACTGCCCTGGCCATCGCGGTGTGCTTCGCCTACTGGGCACTGGGCCTGCGCCGTGGCCTGGGCATGGCGCGGTTGCAGGCGCTGACTGCCGGCTCCTTCACCCCGCTGGCCAGTATCCTGTTGATCATCGGTGCCGGCGGTGCCTTCAATGGCGTACTGATCGACAGCGGGGTCGGCAAGGTGCTGGCCAGCACCCTGTCGCAGTGGGACCTGAACCCGATCCTGCTGGCCTGGTTCGTCGCCGGGCTGATGCACCTGGCGGTCGGCTCGGCCACCGTGGCAATGGTCAGCGCCGCCGGCATGGTGCTGCCGCTGCTGGACGCGATGCCGGGGCAGAACCGCGAGATCGTGATCATTGCCATTGGCGCCGGCGCGATTGGCTGGACTACCGTCACCGACTCGGCGTTCTGGGTGGTCAAGGAATACCTGGGCGTGTCGCTGGGCGAGGCGCTCAAAAAATTCACCGCCGCGACACTGCTGGCTTCGGTCGTGGCCCTGGGCATGACCCTGTTGCTGTCGCACTGGGTATGAGCCTGCCCGTACTACCGTCACTTTTCTGGAGAACCGCATGATTCACGACAAGACCCTGGACCAGTGGCAACACAGCCACCCCTTGATCACCGACCTGGTGAGCCTGCAACCGACCACCTGGTTCAACCCGGGCCTGGCCCCGACAGCGCAGGCGCTGGGCGACGTGCCGCTGACCCTGGCCGATGTGGACGACGCCAGCGCGCGGCTGGAGCGTTTTGCCAGCTACATTGCCTCGGCCTTCCCGCAGACGGCGGTGAGCAAGGGCATCATCGAGTCGCCCCTGCTGCCGTTGGCGCAGGTGCAGGCCGCGCTGTGCGCCGAAGCGCAGGTACCCGTGCAGGGCGCGCTGTGGCTCAAGGCCGACAACCTGCTGCCGATCTCCGGCTCGATCAAGGCGCGCGGCGGTATCTACGAGGTGCTCAAGCACGCCGAAGACCTCGCATTGGCGGCGGGCATCCTGCAGCCTGGGGATGACTACGCCAGCCTCGACAGCGACCGCGCGCGGGCATTTTTCGGCCAGTACAGCGTGGCGGTCGGCTCCACCGGCAACCTGGGCCTGTCCATCGGCATCATGAGTGCGCGCCTGGGCTTCAAGGCCAGCGTGCACATGTCGGCCGACGCCCGGCAGTGGAAGAAGGACCGCCTGCGCAGTTGCGGGGTGGAGGTGATCGAGTATGCGTCCGACTACAGCGTGGCGGTGGAGCAGGGGCGCCAGCAGGCCGAGGCCGACCCGCGCTGCCATTTCGTCGATGACGAAAACTCCATCAACCTGTTCCTCGGCTACGCGGTGGCGGCGCGTCGCCTGCAACGCCAGCTCGAGGCGGCGGGCATCAGGGTGGATGCCGAGCACCCGCTGTTCGTCTACCTGCCATGCGGCGTTGGTGGTGGCCCTGGCGGGGTGGCATTCGGTCTGAAGCAGATCTTCGCCGACGCGGTGCACTGCGTGTTCGCCGAGCCGACCCATTCGCCCTGCATGCTGCTGGGGGTGTACACCGGGCTGCACGAGCAGGTCAGCGTGTACGACTTCGGCATCGACAACCGCACGGCCGCCGACGGCCTGGCGGTGGGGCGCCCGTCCGGGTTTGTCGGGCGCTCCATGCAGCGCCTGATCGACGGCTATTACACCGTTCCCGACGAGCAGCTGTATCGGCAACTGGCGCAACTTGAAGCCATCGAGGGCCATCGCCTGGAACCCTCGGCGCTGGCCGGGCTGCCGGGGTTCCTGCGGGTGACCGGGGAACGGCAGGGCTATCGCCAGCGCCTGGGCCTGAGCGCGCAGCGCCTGGCCAATGCCACGCACCTGGTGTGGGGCACCGGCGGCAGCATGGTGCCGGACGATGAAATGCAGGCGTATCTGGCGCAGGGCCGTACACTGCTGGCCGGACACTAGCGGAACCTGCCCCGATGCTGAACCTGCCCCCGCGTTTGAGCGCACGCCTGAACAGCTCGCAATTTGCCAACCTGCACACCTTTCTGGTGGCGGCGCGGCACCTGAGCTTTGCCCAGGCAGCCGAGGAGCTGTGCCTGACCCCCAGCGCGGTGAGCCACCGTATCGCCCGCCTGGAGCAGGCCCTGGCGCTGCGCCTGTTCGAGCGGCTGACCCGGCGCATACGCCTGACAGCCGAGGGCGAGCGGGTGTTCGCGATACTGCAGGGGGTGATGGAGCAGCTGGGCGATGCCCTGGAGCCATCGCCCGAGGCCGAGCTGCGCGGGGCGGTGGCGTTGTACGCGCGCCCGTCCGCAGCGCAATGCTGGCTGGTGCCGCGCCTGGCCGACTTCCACCAGCGCTACCCGAATATCGCGCTGGACGTGCGGGTGGGCAACGATGCGGTCGACTTTCGCACGCACAACATCGACCTGGCGCTGCTGTACGCCAATGGCGAGTTTCCCGGCCTGGTCAGCCATGCGCTGATGAGCGAGACCATCGCCCCGGTGTGCAGCCCGCGCTATGCCGAGCTGCACCAGCTGTTCGACAACCCCGCCAATCTGCGCCAGTGCACTTTGCTGCACGATGCACTGGCCTGGGAGAACGCGGTGTTCGATGCCGAGTGGCAATTGTGGGCTGGCCAGCAGGGGCTGCTGGACGCCTTGCCGCAGCGCGGCCTGACCTTCGATCGGTCGGACCTGTGCGTGACGGCGGCCATCCACCACGCCGGTATCGCCATCGGCCGCCAGCGCCTGGTGCAGGCGCGTATCGACCAGGGCGAGCTGGTGCTGCCGTTCGGCGGGTTTTCCCAGCCGGGGCGCTATGACTACTTTCTGGTTCACCCGCCGCGCGACCCGTTGCCCCGGCGGGTGCAGGTACTGATCGACTGGCTCAAGGGTTGCGCCGCGGGCGACTAGACTGCAGAGGTCTGTCGCTTTTCTGTGGAGAACCACGATGAACAGCAAGAACACGATCTGCCTCTGGTACGATGGCGCGGCGCTGGAGGCTGCCACCTTTTACGCCAGCATCTTTCCCGACAGCGCGGTGGGCGCCGTGCACCGTGCCCCCGGCGACTTCCCTGCCGGCAAGCAGGGCGATGTGCTGACCGTGGAATTCACGGTCATGGGCATCCCGTGCCTGGGCCTCAATGGCGGCTCGGCCTTCCATCACAGCGAGGCGTTCTCGTTCCAGGTGGCCACCGACGACCAGGCCGAGACCGACCGCCTGTGGCAGGCGATCATCGGCAACGGCGGCCAGGCCAGCGTGTGCGGCTGGTGCAAGGACAAGTGGGGGCTGTCGTGGCAGATCACCCCGCGCACGCTGACCGCCGCGATCAGCCACCCCGACCCGGCTGCGGCCAAGCGTGCCTTCGACGCGATGATGCAGATGGACAAGATAGACATCGCCGCCATCGAGGCCGCCTTGCGACCCCAGGCACCGACGCGAGAGTAAATTCGCCGACAACTGCACAACAGGCTTTGTGACGCGCGTGTGTGCGGGCATAGTAGCGCCCGCACGCCAGCGCGCGCGTGCGTCACTATAAAACGAGCGGTTCGGCATGCGCCCCTTCGGGCCGGTGCATGACAAGATCGCCACACGAAGGAGGCTGTGCCTTGTCAACCGTAGAGAAGCATCTATCCAGGCTTGCGTGGAGCGACGTCTGGGCTGGCTTCAAGCAACTCTTGCCGATTTCCCTGTTCGTCGTGGTATTCGGTGTGGCCTTCGGCCTCGCTGCAGCCCAGACCGGGCTGGGGGACGCGGCGACCCTGCTGATGAGCGCACTGGTGTTCGCCGGCGCTTCGCAGTTCGCCGCGCTGGAACTGTGGGGCGAGCAGGTACCGCTGGTGCCGCTGATTATCACCGTGTTCGCCATCAATGCCCGTCACCTGCTGATGGGCGCCACGCTGTACCCCTGGCTGCGCGAGCTGCCCACTGCCCGGCGCTACGGCGTGATGCTGGTGGTGTCCGACGCCAACTGGGCGATGGCCATGCAGGCATTGAACGCCGGCAAGCCGGGCCTGGGCCTGGTGCTGGGCGGCGGTATCGCGCTGTGGTCGGCGTGGTGCCTGGGCAGTTGGCTGGGGCTGCATTTCGGCAATGCGATCCACGACCCGGTCAGCCTGGGCCTGGACATGGTGATGGGCTGCTTTCTGCTGGCGATGGTGCTGGGCGGGCACAAGAGCCTGCGCATGCTGATGATCTGGATCGTGGCGGCCGGTTCATCGCTGCTGGCCTACTGGTACCTGCCGGAGAACAGCCACGTGGTGGTGGGCGCGCTGGCGGGCGGCATTCTGGGTGTGGTGTGGATGGAGAACAAGCATGAACGTTGAAACTGCGGGCGCCGGCACGCTGCTGCTGGTGGTGATCATGGGCCTGGTGACCCTGGCCACCCGTTGGGGGGGTGTGTTCGTGATGTCGTTCGTGCCCATCAACTACCGCGTGCAGCAGTTCATCAGCGCGATGTCCGGCTCGGTGCTGGTGGCGGTGCTGACGCCGTTGGCGGTGAACGGCGACAACGGCGCACGCCTGGCGCTGCTGAGCACGGCGGTGGTGATGCTGCTGGTGAAAAAGCCGCTGCCGGCGATTGCGGCAGGCATTGTGGCAGCGGCGCTGGTGCGGGCGCTGTAGGGGGCGAAGGGCACCTGGCATTGCTGCATCAGGTGCACATATGTTCGGCAATGGCGCTGTATTGTCGTTTACGGGTGCGCTAATTAGCCTTTGCAGACCTTCAACCACTGCAAGAGGCAACATCATGGTGACTTCAATCACGCTCCAGGCGGTAGGCGCCCCCGAGGTGATGCAGCTTCAGGCCGGCGCCGTGCAAGCGCCAGGCCCGGGCCAGGTGTGGCTTGAACAGGCCGCGATCGGCGTCAACCCGCTGGACATCAACCAGCGCAAGGGCACCGTGCCGATTGCCTTGCCGTCCGCGCTGGGCCTGGAAGGTGCCGGCACCGTGCTGGCGCTGGGGGCGGGCGTGACCGAGGTGGCCGTGGGCGACCGTGTGGCCTATGCCACCGGGCCGCTGGGTGGCTATGCCAGTGCACGCCTGTACCCGGCCGAGCGCCTGGTCAGGCTGCCCGCTGCCGTGTCGTTCGAAGACGCGGCTGCCGTGCTGTTCAAGGGCATCACCGCCCAGTACCTGCTCAAGGCGAGCTACCCGGTAGGCCCCGGCACGCGTGTGCTGATCTACGGTGCGGCGGGGGCGGTAGGGCAGATCATGGTGCCGTGGGCCAGGCACCTGGGCGCCCATGTGATTGGTGTGGTGTCCAGGGCGCAAAGCGTCGAGCGCGCCAAGGCGGCCGGCTGCAATGCGGTGCTGGTGTTCGACGCAGCCACGTTGGCGGCCCAGGTGAGCGAGCTGACCCAGGGCCACAAGGTCGATGTGGTCTACGACTCGGTCGGCCGGGTGAGCTGGGAGGCGTCGCTGGACAGCCTGCGCCCGCGCGGCACGCTGGTGTCGTTCGGCGCCACCAGCGGCGCGCCCCCTGCGGTCGAGGTGGGCACGCTGAACGCCAAGGGCTCGCTGTTCCTCACCCGGCCGTCACTGGCGGCACATACCGCCAGCCCCCAGGAGTACCAGCAGCGCGCACAGGATGTGCTGGATGCACTGGCGGCGGGTATCATCCAGCCGCACATATGGCAACGCTACCCCCTGGCCGACGTGGCCAGCGCCCATGCTGCCATCGAGCAAGGCCGGTCCCAGGGGGCGGTCGTGCTGATCCCCTGACCGACGCGCACGAGGCCGAACTCACCGATGGACCCTTTCGACAGCCGTCAGGCCGATGAATTTGCCACCTTGCTGGCGCTGCACGAGCACGGCTCGTTCGCTGCCGCCGGCCGGGTGCTGCAACGCCATGCCTCGGTGCTGTCCAAGCGCCTGGCGGCTCTGGAGCAGCGCCTGGGTATCCGCCTGGTGGAGCGAACCACCCGGCAACTGCGCTTCACCGACGAGGGCACGCGGCTGGTGGAGCGCCTGCAGCATGCCGCCAGCCTGATCAGCACGGCCGAACTCGAGGCCTGCAACGGTGCGGCGCAGGTGCGCGGGCGTCTACGCGTGGCGCTGCCGGGGGCGATGGGCCGGCGCTGGCTGAGCCCGCTGGTGGCCGGGTTTTCCCTGGCCTACCCCGAGGTGACCGTCGACGTCGACTATGCCGACCGCTTCGTCGATATCGTGGGCGAAGGCTTCGACGTGGCCGTGCGCGTCGGCGAGCTGGCCGACAACCGGCTGGTGGCGCGCAAGCTGTGCGAGCACACGCGCATCCTGTGTGCTGCGCCGGCCTATCTGCATCGTCACGGCGCACCGCAACGGCCATCCGACCTGGCCAGGCACAATTGCCTGGGTTTCAGCGGCTTGCGTTCGTTCCCCGACTGGCGCCTGAACGGGCAGGGCGGGCAGCAGACGGTGCGGGTGCAGGGCAGCCTGATCAGCAATGACAACGAGGCACTGCTGGCGGCGGCGCGCTGCGGCGTGGGGATTCTGGCCGGTGGCGACTGGATGATGCACCAGGACCTGGCCGAGGGGCGCCTGGTGCGCGTGCTGCCCCAGTGGCAGCTGGACTCGGCGTCGGGCATCTACCTGATGCGGCCTTCGGCGCGCTTCACCACGGCCACTACCCTGGCGTTCAAGCACTGGATGGAGGCGGCCTTTGCCAAGGGGGCGCCATGGCAGCACGCTGGGGCGTCTGCCGCCTAGCCCTCAGGCCAGCCCCGCCATGCGCGCCGCGCGCAAGGCGAACCACAGCGTGGCCACGTCCTCGGTACTGTCCAGCGAGCGGCCGGTGATCTCTTCGATGCGGCGCATGCGGTACACCAGCGTCTGCTTGTGCACGTGCAGCTGCGCGGCCGCCGCCAGCCACGAGCGGTTGTGTTGCAGAAACACCTGCAGGGTGTGCAGCAGCTGGGTGTTCTGCTGGCTGTCGTAGTCGGCCAGCGGGCCCAGTACGTTGCGGAAGGTACGTTCGGCTTCATCCAGGCTCTGCGCCAGCCACGGTACGCTGGCGCCGGCCTGGGCGTAGGTCACCAGCGGTTGCGCGGCGCTGGTGTGGGCCAGTGCCAGGCGCGCCTCGCGCAGCGCCTCGACACTGCGCCCGGCGTGGCCCAGCGGGTTGCTCACCCCCCGCGGCGCCTGCAGTTGCGCCTGCAACTGCGGGATGCACTCGGCGGCGCCGAGCACGATCAGGTCATCGCCCTGAACCCGAATCAGCACGCGACGACCCTCGCGTTGCAGGGCTTCGTCGCAGGCCGCCGGTGACACCCCGGCGGCGCGGCCGAGCAGCAGGCAGGCCTGTTCAGCGCCGATGTCGAAGGCGGCCAGGCGCTGTTGTGCCTGATGCGCCGGCAGACGCTGCTGCAACAGGTCGTCCAGCAGCTCGGAGCCCAGGCGCAGGTTGCGCTCGTTGTCGACCCGCAGGCGCTCCAGCTCGATGCCCAGCACCGCCACCACATGGTGCAACAGGCCGTAGTCGAGCAGCCCGTCACCTTCGGCCACCAGCAGGCAGTCGGCCTGGGACGGCAGCGCCATCACCAGCAGCTCGCCCGCCTCCAGCGCATGGCGCTGCACCACCGGTCGGTTGCCCGAGGTGTCGCGCTGGCGGGCTGCCAGCCATTGGCGCTGGCTTGCCGGCAGGCCGCCCAGTGCGTCGCGCCAGGGCGCGAGCGAGGCGGCGTCGAGCAGGGTCAGGCGCGCCTGCACGTCCTTTTCCAGGCGCTTGAGCAGTGCGCCCAGGCCCAGCCCCTGGATGCTCATGCGGGCACTTTCGTAGACCCGGGTGATGGCATTGCGGCGCGCCTGCTCCTCCTGCTGGCCGGCATCGACGATGGCCCGCGTGACGGCGGCGAAGGGCACGCCGTAGTGGGTGAACATCACCGCAAAGTCCAGGGCGTCGGCCCGCTCCATCAAGGCCTCGAGGTTGGCCGGGGCCTGCATGTTCTCGCCGATCATCATGCCCGCCAGGCCAGCGGCCGCGAGGTTTTCCACGTACGCGCGCTGGGCATCGGCATCGGCGGGTATGCCGATGCCGGTGGTCATCAGCAGGTCGGCGTCGCCCAGCCATTCGCTGGGGTCGGCCAGTTCGCACACGTGGGCCCAGCGTACCGGCTTGCCCAGCCCTGCGGCACCGCTGATGACGCGGGTGCGCAGTTCGGGCAGGGCGATGATGTCGCTGACAGACAGGGCCATGGGGCAGCTTCCGGGGCAGGGTGACGGCCAGTGTAACCGGGCATGGCGCGCCTTTGAACGGCTTTGTACGAACGTATGAAGGTGCGCGGCTGAATCTTGTTTGCGTCTGATTGTGGCGACCCGGCTGCGGCTCGACACTTGGCCTACTGAGCCATCCCGACCCGGAGAACATAACAATGCACAAGAATCTGGCCTTTTCGCTCACCCTGATCGCTGCCGCTGCGTGCAGCACATCGGCGCTGGCCGACCTCACCGTGGTGTCCCACGGCGGGGCCAACAAGGCCGCACAGGTGGCGGCCTTCTATGACACCTACCAGGCACAGACCGGCACCCGCATCGCGGCCGGCGAGTTCAATGGCGAGATGGCCAAGGTCAAGGTGATGGTCGATACCGGCAGCGTCTCGTGGGACGTGGTCGAGATGGAGATGCCCGAGCTGGCACGCGCCTGTGAAGAAGGCCTGCTCGAAGAGTTCGCCCCGGACCCGGCCGTGGCCGCGCAACTGCTGCCCGGTGCGGTACAGCCGTGCGGCGTGGGCTTTTTCGTGTGGTCGACGGTGATCGCCTACAACGCCGACAAGCTCAAGGTGGCCCCCACCAGCTGGGACGACTTCTGGAACCTGGAGAAATTCCCCGGCAAGCGCGGGCTGCGCAAGGGCGCCATGTATACCCTGGAATTCGCCCTGCTGGCCGACGGCGTGCCGGCGGCCGATGTCTACACCCTGCTGGCCACCCGTGAAGGCCAGGACCGCGCCTTCGCCAAGCTCGACCAGATCAAGTCGAGCATCCAGTGGTGGGAGGCCGGCGCCCAGCCGCCGCAATACCTGGCCTCGGGCGATGTGGTGATGAGCTCGGCCTACAGCGGCCGGATCAGCGCGGTGCAGAGCCAGACCCCGCTGCGCATCGTGTGGAATGGCGGCATCTATGACATGGACGCCTGGGCCATCCCGCGTGGGGCCAAGAAGCGCGACGAAGCACTGAAGTTCATCAACCACACCCTCAAGGCCGAGCAGCAGAAGGGCTACGCCGAACAGATCGCCTACGGGCCGGTCAACCGCGAGGCCTTGGTCCTGCTGAGCGAGCAGCGGGTCAGCGAGCTGCCCACCGGCAGCCCCAACCTGCAAGGCCAGTTGCCGATGAACGCAAGCTTCTGGGCCGACCACGGCGAACTGCTCGAACAGCGCTTCAACGCCTGGGCGGCACGCTCATGAAACTGACCCCCAGCGCACCGCTCAAACGCAGCTACTGGCTGGAAAGCGCCGAGCCCAGCCTCAAACCCGGCCCGGCGCTGCAGGGTGAGCACGACGTCGATGTGGTGATCGTCGGTGGCGGCTTCGTCGGCCTGTGGACCGCCCTGACCCTCAAGGAGCATGAGCCGGATATCCGCGTGATGGTGCTGGAACAGGACGTGTGCGGCGGGGGCGCCTCGGGGCGCAACGGCGGCTTCGTGATGTCGTGGTGGCCCAAGGTGGGCACCCTGGCGAGCTTCTGCACCCCGGAGCAGGCGCTGTTTCTGGGGCACAGCGCCGAGCGCGCGATCAGCGAGCTGGGCGAGTTCTGCCAGCAGCACCAGATCGACGCGCACTTTCGCCAGAAGGGCTGGCTGTGGACGGCCACCAGCCCCGCGCACATCGACACCTGGAACGCCACGCTGGCCGCCTGTGCCCGCCTTGGGGTAACGCCGTTCGAGCGGGTGCCGGCTGCCGAGGTGGCGCGCCGTTGTGGCTCGAAGGTGCACCTGGCCGGCGTGTTCGAGCGCAGCAACGCCACCGTGCAACCCGGCGCCCTGGTGCGCGGCATGCGCCGGGTGGCGCTGGAGGCGGGGGTGGTGATTGCCGAGGGTACTGCGGTCAGCGATATCCAGCCCGGCACACCGGTGCAGGTGCTGACCCCGCAGGCGCGCATCCGTGCCGGCTCGGTGGTGCTGGCCACCAATGCCTGGGCGGCTGCCTTGCCGCAACTGGCGCGCCTGATCACCCCGGTCAACAGTTCCATCGTGCTCACCGAGCCGGTGGCGACCCGCCTGGAACAGATGGGCTGGACCGGCGCCGAGTCGATCACCGATTCGCAACTGATGGTCGACTACTACCGCACCACCGTGGATGGCCGTATCGCCTTCGGCAAGGGCACCGGGGCGATAGCCTACGGCGGCAGGATCGGGCCGGTGTTCAGCCACGACCCGGGCAGCATCGCGCTGACCGAGGCCGACCTGCGCCGTACCTACCCGATGCTCGATGACGTGCGCATCACCCATACCTGGTCGGGGCCCATCGACCGCACCTACGACAGCCTGCCGACCTTCGGCGGCCTGGGCGAGCAGGGCAACATCCACTACGGCATCGGCTGGAGCGGCAACGGCGTGGGCCCCAGCCGCCTGGGCGGGCGCATCCTGGCCAGCCTGGCCCTGGGGCGCAAGGATGCCTGGAGCACCTGTGCGCTGGTGGGGCGCCGCTGCAAGGCTTTCCCGCCGGAGCCGCTGCGGTATGTGGGCGGTTCGCTGGTGCGCAACGCCGTGATACGCAAGGAGCGCGCCGAAATGGCCGGCCACACCGCCGGCCGTCTCGACTGCATGCTGGCCCGCCTGGCTCCGGCCGGGCTTGAAGACAAATCCTGAGGACTGCACATGAACCCTGTACTGATTCACCTTGAAGACGACACCGCCTTCGGCCCCAGCGCGGCAGTCGGCGCCCCCCTGGGCGAGCCGGTGGCCATGGCGCGTACCGCGTTGCACCAGGAGCTGGCTGGGCAGGGCGCCAGCACCGGCTTGTGGGAATGCACGCCGGGGCGCTTCCGGCGCCAGGTGGTGCAGGCCGAGTACAGCTATATCATCAGCGGCGAGGGCAGCTTCACCCCCGAGGGTGGCGAACCGATCCCGTTCGGTGCCGGCGATGCGCTGTACTTTGCCGCCAACAGCCAGGGCACCTGGGACGTGCGCCAGACGGTACGCAAGACCTACCTGATCCTGGGTTAATGCTCCGATAGTCCTGCCTGATCCTCCGGGATCGGGCGTGCGGTAGTGGCGGTGGGCAGCGAATCTGCGATGATGCGCGTGTCTGATCCTCTGATGCGGTACCCCATGCAGCTCACCTGCCACGCCGATGCCAATGCCACGCTTTGCGCCCTGATCCAACCCCTTGCCACCCGCCCGGGCCCGGTCGACACCCACCTGCCGCAGGTGCAGGTGTTGTCCTGGAGCCACTACGTGGCGAGCAGCCCGCAGATCTACGAACCGAGCCTGATGATCCTGGCCCAGGGCAGCAAACTGGCCCGGCTGGGGCCGCGCACCCTGGAATATGGGGCTGGCCACTACCTGGTGCAGGCACTGTCGGTGCCGTTCATGTGCGAAACCTTCGCCACCGAAGATGAACCCCTGCTGGGCGTGTCGGTGGCGATCGACCGCACGGTGCTGAGCGAGCTGGTGCAGAGCATGGGGTTGGGGGCTGGCCAGGTGGTGGCGGCGCAGACGCCCGAGTCCATGACATCAGCGGCGCTGGATGCGCCGATGCGCGAGAGCGTGGAGCGGCTGCTGCGTTGCCTGCACGACCCGCTGGAAAGCCGGGTGATGGGGGCGGCGCGGGTGCGCGAGGTGTTGTACGTGGCCTTGCGTGGGCCGCAGGCCGGGGTGCTGCGGGCGCTGGTGGAGCAGCAGGGGCATTTTGCGCGCATCGCTGCAGCCCTCAGCCATTTGCGCGAGCATTACGCCGAGCCGTTGAGCGTGGAGGCGTTGGCGGGGCGGGCGAACATGAGTACCTCGACGTTTCATGAGCACTTCAAGCGCTGCACGTTGCTGTCGCCGATCCAGTACCTCAAGCGGTTGCGTTTGCTCAAGGCGCAGCAGATGTTGATAGGCGAGGGGTTGGGTGTGGCGCAGGTGGCGCATCGGGTGGGGTATCAGAGCACGTCGCAGTTCAGCCGCGAGTACAAGCGGCATTTCGAACGCAGCCCGGGGCGGGAGCAGGCTTATCTCTAGGGAGGCGAGCGCGTGGCGCTCGTTCGCCGGCAAGGCCGGCTCCTACAGGGGGGCGAGCAAGGCTGCGTTGCAACCGATGTAGGAGCCGGCCTTGCCGGCGAAGCGCCGCGCGGGCGGCGCGGGATCTTGAGGGCGACGGTGGGCCACCGCTCATTCGGTGTAGTAGTAGCTCTTCAGGAACCGGAACTCATGCGCCTGCGCCTCGCACCACTGGGCAAACCCCACCGCCCGATCACCCGCCTGATACTGCGCCCAGGCTTCGAGCATTTCACGCAGGCTGCACACTTCACCATCAATGTAACTGCGGGTCGTCTCGGCCTCGATCAGCCGCGCCAGCGCACTGGCACGCGCAAGCTTCGTCGCCGCAACGGTAATGTCACCCAGAAACACCGACTCATGCAGGTGATGAACCATGAAATCAACCTCGCCCAGCTCATCCAGCGCCAACTGCCGCAACGCCACCTGATCCTGCGGGTCGTGCGCCAGTGCCGCCTGGAGCCACGCCGACTCGCCCGTCAGCTTGCCCATCCAGCGATAAGGCTCGGCCAACGCCGGACCCTCGTCGCACCAGGCTCGCAGCACCTGCCTGAGGTAGCGGGTCAAGGCATGCGACAACAACTGATGCGCGCCACTGTTGCTGAAGGCAAGGTCGGCAATCTCGCAGACAATCGCCCGCTGCTGGCCCACCTCCCGCTGACGCGCACCGTCGAGAAACTCGTCCAGCGCCTTGAGCGCCGGCTTTTTCAGGCCCTGTTCGCGCAGCAGGCAATACCGCGAGAAACCGGCAAAGCCTTCACGGGAGGCATAGACCTCGCCAATGCGCCTGAGGCCTTCGAAATTGTCCTTGTTCCAGTAATACATGCTCTTCCTTGCCAGTCAGCGCCGACACCACGGTCGGCAGGGGTTCACGCCAGCGGCCACTGCGCTATCGGCTTGTAGCGGCCGCCACTGGACTCGAACAACACGAAATCGTCGATGTTCAATCTGAACGCCGGTGGCTCCGGCGTCTCCGGTACATCACCCGGGTAGTCGCGCACCAGCGTCAGGTGCGCACGAAACTCACGCACGCTGTCTTCCACGCCCAGCGGCAGCAACGCCTGCTGCAGGGCATACACCCATTGACGCAAGGCCACCGGCGTCTGCGTGGGCTCCAGCACCAGTGCATCAGCGCGGTGCCATGCGACCAGCCGGTCCAGCTCCAGGCGCAGCGGGCCTTCGGGGCGCGGCACCGCCGCCATGGCGTCGCACAGCGCAGGCAGGCGCGAGACGCCGACTTCCCCAAGGAACATCAGCGTCAGGTGAAAATTGGCCGCAGGCACCGGACGACCACGGGTGATCCCCAGTGTGCTGCGCCATTTGCCGATGGCCCGGCATTGCTGCTCGGTACAGGGCAGGGCGATGAACAGGCGCTTGAACGGCTCGCCCGGGGTTCGCAGTTCACCTCGCATGGAAGCTCCCTTGAATGTGTGCAGGTGCCGACAGGGTACCGAGCAGCGCCGACCAAGGCCAGCCGTGGTTCCCGCGCCGCTCGCTATACTCCAGGCAAGCGCTTCACTGCACCGGGGGGCCGACCTTGAACCAGCGCATCCTGCTCGCCCTGTGCACCCTTGCACTGTTGCTGGCCATCGGCGGTTGCGCCCGGTCCCGGCCGACACCAGCGCCGCAACCCCCGGTGGTGCTGTCCCAGGCCGCCTGGCAACGTGTCGACTGGGACATCATCGACGCCTCCGAGGGCGCCAGCCGTTCCGCCCAGGACTATGCGCGACGCTCCATGAAGGTATGGAAAGACGCAGTGCACGCGCGTACCGAGGCGGACTTCATTCCGTGGTTCACCGGCTACTGGACCCAGCAGTGGCTGACCCTCAAGGTGGCCTGGTACAAGGTCAGCAAGAACCAGCAGACCGCGCCCGGCGAGGACCGCCTGGCGCTCTACCTGCAGGAGCAGTACCGCGAACGGGTGCTGGAGCCGGTGGCCAGGGAAATCAACCCGCAGCTGATCCGCGAGCGCGCCACCCAACTGTACGTGCAACTGCTCGGCCAGCAGCTGCAAGGTATCGGCCAGCGCTACCGCGCCGCCCCCGACCAGTTCGCCCTGCACCTGAACCGCATTCCCGCCATCGCCCTCGGCCCGCCGGCCGCACGCGACGCCTCGGTGCATCAGCTGATCACAGCCCAGCCACTGCTGACCCTGCCGGCCTACCTGGCGTTGAACGAGCAGATCCAGAAGGCTGCGGTGGCGGCAGGCCAGGCGCCGTCCGACACGGGCCTGTCGTCGGTGGCCAAGCGCGCCAGCGCCCAGCTCGAAGCAACGCTGGTGCCGCGCGGCGCGGCCAGCGCGGTGGCGGCTGCGGTGGGCAAGGCGGTGGGGGCGCTGATCTCGGTGGCCTCGGCGGGCATCGGCGCGATGATGCACGAAAGCGAGCGCCCGGCCATGGTCGAGCAGCTGCGGGTGATCCTCAATGTGGCGCTCAACGAGGAATGGCAGGGCCTGATGCAGAACCCCGCCACCGGGGTGATGGCGGGGGTCAATGCGCTGTCGGGGCAGATCCGCGACAGCCTGGTGCTCAGCAGCGGCTTGCCGGCGATGCAGCCCTGATGGCGGTGCTCATGGAGTGATCGCGACTTTCATCACGCCGTCGCGCTGGTGCGCGAACAGTTCGTAGGCCGCCTCGATGTCGTCGAGCTTGTAGCGGTGGGTCACCAGCGGCTTGAGGTCGACGCTGCCGCTGGCCACCACCTCCATCAGGCGGCGCATGCGCTCCTTGCCGCCGGGGCACAGGGTGCTGACGATGCTGTAGTCGCCAAGCCCGGCGCCAAAGGCCGACAGCGGAATGGTCAGGTCCGAGGAATACACCCCCAGGCTCGACAGCGTGCCGCCCGGGCGCAGGATGCGCAGCGCCGACTCGAAGGTCGACTGGGTGCCCAGCGCCTCGATGCTCACGTCTACGCCACGGCCGTGGGTGAGGGCCATGATCTGGTCCACCACGTTGCCCTGCTTGAAGTCCACCACGTGGGTGGCGCCCAGCTGGCGGGCTACCGAAAGACGCGCGGGCACGGTGTCGACGCCGATGATGGTGGTGGCGCCCATCAGCTTGGCCCCGGCCACCGCGCACAGGCCGATCGGGCCCAGGGCGAACACTGCCACCGTGTCGCCGATACGCACGCCGCCGCGCTCGGCCCCGGAGAACCCGGTGGACATGATGTCGGGGCACATCAGTACCTGTTCGTCACTCAGCCCGTCCGGGATCGGCGAGAGGTTGGCCATGGCGTCCGGCACCAGCACGTATTCGGCCTGGCAGCCGTCGATGGTGTTGCCGAACTTCCAGCCGCCGGCCGGCTTGAAACCGTGCGGCGTGCCGGGGCCGTCCTGGGACGAACAGCCACACAGGCAGGCATAGCTGTGGCCGCTGGGGGTGATGGCGCCGGCGATGACGCGCTGGCCCTCGGTGAAGCCCTTAACCTGGGCGCCGAGCTTTTCGATGATGCCGACCGGTTCATGGCCGATGGTCAGGCCCTTTTCCACCGGGTACTCGCCGCGCAGGATATGCACGTCGGTGCCGCACAGGGTGGTGGTGGTGATGCGGATCAGGGCGTCCGAGGGGCCGACCTCGGGGATCGGTTTTTCATCGAGCACGATGCGGTTCTTTTCGACAAAGATTGCAGCTTTCATGCGGGCCATGGTCGTTTCTCCTCAAGGGGGTACACGCGCAACTTCATGGGGCAGGGTGCGCCTGCACGGGCGGCGGGCTGTTGATCCGGGTCAAGCTGATGAGCATAGGCCATGGCGGGGCTCATCTGCGTAGAAAACAAATCACCGGGTTCCCAGGCTATTTTCATCATCATTTGTTTTAAAACAGATAGTTATTCAAATAATCTAAAGTTGTTTGTGAGGTGAACTTAAATTGTAGGACAGGGTCATAGGTTGCTCATGCTGGCAGGTTGATATGAAAGTGCCAGCGTGCAACCCACAAGACAGATACGTGCTAAGGACTCGGTTAATGAAAATCATCAAGACGCTGGTGCTCACCTCGCTGTTCGCCGCCCTGGCCGGCTGCGGCAGCGATGCCATCGAAGGCAAGTTCAACGTGCAGGCCAGCGTGATGGGCTTCAAGAGCAACGTGGGTACCGCAGAATTGGACGAGGACTACATCACCCTGCTGGGCGACAAGTACGAGATCGACGAGTGGAAGCGTGACGGTGACACCGTCGTCGCCCGCGACAAGAACGGCACCGCGGTGATGAACGCGCGCGTCGAAGACAACGGCAACCGCCTGGTGGTGCTGGACGGCGGTGAGCTGGTCAGCATGACCCTGACCCGCATCAAGTAACTCCCCACGCCACATTCAACTCCAAGGACGTTCTGTGAAAAAAGTACTGGCTGTATCAGGCATTGCCGCGTTGCTGGCTGGCTGCGGGTCGAGTTACCAGTGGGACGAGGTCACCACCTCCAAGGGCAGCAAGGGCAAGCCCACTGCCATCTATGTGGACAAGAAGACCAAGGAGCCGGTGTCCGGCACCATCATCTGGAAGGAAGGCGACACGCTGATCTCCGAGTTCAAGGTCAAGAACGGCAAGGTCCAGGGCGACTGGGTTACCCACAATGCCGACGGCTCGGTGGCCATCGAGGCGCAACTCGATGACGGCCAGCTGACCGGCACCACGACCGTGTATTGCAGCGGCGGCGAGAAAAAGCCGCAGCAGCGCATCGTCATCGCCGGCAAGAAGCAGACCGAGAGCCAGTTCGACTGCGCCAGCGGCCTGCAGACCCGCGAACAGGTCACGGTGCACGAAGAGGGCAGCAAGCAGAACGGTCGCACCCTGGCCCAATCGGCCTGGCGCGTGGTCAATGGCGAGCAGGTGCCGGCCGTGGTCGCCAACTATGACAAGGACGGCAGCGGCCAGCTCGATGGCGTGCAGGAAACCTTCTACCCGACCGGCCAGTTGCAGGAGCGCAAGCACTACAACCAGGGCAAGCTGGAGGGCCTGCAGGAGGAGTTCGTGCTGCTCGACGACGGCACCTACCGTCTGCGTAAGGTCACTGCCTACAAGGATGGCCAGCGCGATGGCGATTCGATCCAGTACTTCGTCTCGCCCGACTGGCCGGAAAAGACCGTCGAAAAACGCGAAACCTACGCGGCGGGGCAGGACACCGGCAAGACCGTGATCTACCGCGAGCTGGATGTACAGGTGCTGGTGCCGTACCAGGACGTGCCGCCCAACCACTACAAGCTCAAGGAAGCGCTGGCCGGCAAGTCTACCCGTGACGGCTACGTGGCCGATGTGGAGTCGCTCAAGTACCTGCTGCAGGCCTCTGACATCGACCTGAACAAGCCGCTGGTCGCCGAAGCCGAGCTGCCGGTCCACTATGTGGCCGAGAATGCCTACGACATGCTGGTGAGCCTGGGCGCCGACCCGCTCAAGACCACCGCAGAGGGCAATACCCGGCTGATGATGTGCCTGAAGAACGCGTGGCGCGATTGCTCGGACGCGCACTTCGACCAGCTGCTGGCCTTGTCCAATGCCAAGACGGCCAACCTGTTCGGCAACACGCCGCTGCACGAGCTGTGCAAGAGCAACAGCCTGACCAAGGAGCGCCCGGAACTGGGCCAGCGCCTGATCGCCAGCCAGGACATCAACGCGGTGAACTACGCGGGCCAGACTGCTTTGCACTACTGCATCACGCAGCGTGACAAGACCGTGGCCAATGCGCTGATCGCGGCCGGTGCCGATCTGGACAAGGCGGACTATTCGGGCGTTACCCCGGTGCAACTGGTGTTCCTGCGCGACCCGCGCCTGGGCCGTCAGAAGCAGGTGAGCTGGGACGCGGCGCGTATCCAGTACGTGGGCGGGCTGCTGGGCAAGTCCACGTTCAACTTCGAAGCGCCGTTCCCGGGCTTCGACAAGAGCCTGAAGCAGCTGATGATCGAAGCCAGCGATGCGCAGAGCGCAATGCTGGTTGACAGCCTGGCTGCCAACAAGGGTTGACCCCAGTTGCCGGGAAGGCTGGCCCCTGCAGGTGCAGGAGCCGGCCTTGCCGGCGAAGGCGCCCGCATCAGGCGCCGACAGCCTCGCGGCTCATGACGCCATCGACCAGCCGCTGGATTCCCAGCGGATTGGCATTCTGCAACGCTTCGGGCAGCAGTGCATCGGGGTAGTTCTGCAAGCACACCGGGCGCAGGAACCGATCGATCGCCAGTGAACCCACCGAGGTGCCCCGGGCATCGGACGTGGCCGGGTACGGTCCGCCATGCACCATCGCATCGCACACCTCGACCCCCGTCGGATAGCCATTGAGCAGAACCCGCCCGACCTTTTCCACCAGCAACTCACCCAGCCAGCGGTATTCGAGCAACTCGGCCTGCTCGCCGATCAGGGTGGCGGTCAGTTGTCCGCGCAGCCCTTGCAATGCCAGCGCCAGCTGCGCATCGTCCTCTACCTCGATAACGATGGTGGCTGGGCCGAACACTTCTTCCTGAAGCAAATCATCACCTTGCAGCAACAAGTTCACATCGGCCTTGAACAGCTGGGGTTGCGCCTGGCGCCCGTTCTGCGCGGCCCCTGCCAGGTGCGTGAGGCCAGGATGGCGGTGCAGGTGCTCCAGCCCCTTGGCATAACTGGCCAGTGCCCCGGCATTGAGCATGGTCTGTGCAGGCTGTTCGGCCATCTGTGCGACGAAGGCGTGCACAAAGTCACTGAACGCCGGCGAGCGCACGCCGATGATCAGGCCGGGGTTGGTGCAGAACTGCCCGCAGCCCAGGGTCACCGAACCGGTCAGCTCGCGGGCGATGGCCGCCCCACGCACCTGCAGCGCCTGTGGCAGCAGGATGACGGGGTTGATGCTCGACATCTCGGCGAACACCGGGATCGGCTGCGGGCGCTCGGCGGCCATTTTGCACAGGGCGTTGCCGCCCTTGAGCGAGCCGGTGAAGCCCACCGCCTGGATCGCCGGGTGGCGCACCAGCCATTCCCCCACGCCTGCGCCATAGATCATGTTGAATACCCCCGCCGGCATGCCGGTGCGCTGTGCAGCGCGCAGGATCGCATCGGCCACCCATTCGGCGGTGGCCATGTGCCCGCTGTGAGCCTTGAACACCACCGGGCAGCCAGCGGCCAGCGCCGAGGCGGTATCGCCGCCGGCCGTGGAGAAGGCCAGCGGAAAGTTGCTGGCGCCGAACACCGCCACCGGCCCCAGGCCGATGCGGTACTGGCGCAGGTCCGGGCGCGGCAGTGGCTGGCGCTCTGGCAGCGCGCGGTCGATGCGTGCCCCGTGGAAGTCGCCACGGCGCAGCACGTTGGCGAACAGGCGCAGCTGCCCGCTGGTGCGCCCGCGTTCGCCCTGGATGCGTGCAGCGGGCAGGGCGGTTTCGCGGCATACCGTGGCGATGAAGTCATCGCCCAGTCCGTCCAGCTCGTCGGCGATGGCATCAAGAAATTCGGCGCGCCGCGTCGCAGGCAGCGTACGGAACTGCGGGTAGGCGCTGGCGGCAGCCTTGGCGGCGGCGTCCACTTCTTCGGCAGTGGCCTGGATGAAGGTGCACGCCAGCGCTTCGCCGGTGCTCGCATCCAGGCTCTGCAGTACGGTGGTGCCGGCAGCGCTGCGCTGGCCGGCGATGTAGTTGTGGCCGAGAACAGAGGTCATTGCGGGGTCCTTGTCGGTTGAGGGCAGGGGCTCAGGTGATGGCGCCGATCTGCCAGGGCACGAATTCGTTCTGGCCGTAGCCATGTTGTTCGCTCTTGCTGCGCTCGCCCGAGGCAATGCGCAGCATCAGGCGGTAGATGTGTTCGCCGCGTTCCTCGATGGTGGTGCTGGCGTCGGCGATGCCGCCGCAGTTCACGTCCATGTCGTCTTCCTGGGTTTCCCACAGGCGGGTGTTGGTGGCCAGCTTGATCGAGGGCGACGGTGCGCAGCCGTAGGCCGAACCGCGCCCGGTGGTGAAGGCGATCAGGTTGGCGCCGCCGGCGACCTGGCCGGTGGCCGAGATCGGGTCGTAGCCGGGGGTGTCCATGAACACCAGGCCGTGGGCACGCACCGGTTCGGCGTATTCGTAGACGTCCATCAGGTCGCTGGAGCCGGCCTTGGCCACGGCGCCCAGGGATTTTTCGAGAATGGTGGTGAGCCCGCCGGCCTTGTTGCCGGCCGAGGGGTTGTTGTTCAGTTCGGCGCCCATGCGCTCGCAGTAGGCTTCCCACCAGTGGATGCGCGCGATCAGCTTTTCGCCCACTTCGCGGCTGACCGCACGGCGCGTGAGCAGGTGCTCGGCGCCATAGATTTCCGGGGTTTCGGACAGTATCGCGGTGCCACCGGCCGCCACCAGGCGATCCACCGCATTGCCCAGTGCCGGGTTGGCGGTGATGCCCGAATAGCCGTCGGAGCCGCCACATTGCAGGCCGACGGTCAGGTGCCTGACGCTGACCGGCTCGCGACGCACCTGATCGGCTTCGGCCAGCAGCGACTTGACCTGGGCGATGCCGCTGGCAATGGTGCGCGTGGTGCCGCCGGTGCCCTGGATGGTGAAGGTGCGCAGGGTGTGGCTGCTGTTCAGGCCCTGGGCAGCCAGCAGGTCGGGGATCTGGTTGGTCTCGCAGCCCAGGCCGATCATCAGCACCGAGGCGAAGTTGGCATGCACCGCGTACCCGCCCAGGGTGCGCTGCAGCATCGCCAGTGCCTCGCCGCCGGGGTCGACCGCGCAGCCCACGCCGTGGGTCAGGGCCACCACGCCGTCCACGTTGGGGTAGGGCGCGAGCGCCTCGGGGTGGATGTCGCGGCGAAAATGGTCGGCGATGGCGCGTGCCACGGTGGCCGAGCAGTTCACCGAGGTGAGGATGCCGATGTAGTTGCGCGTGGCCACCCGGCCGTCGGCGCGCACGATGCCCATGAAGGTATCGTCGGTGCTGGCCGGTGTACCCCTGGCGTCCACGCCGAAGGCGTAGTCGCGGGCAAAGTCGCCCATGGCCAGGTTGTGCACGTGCACATGCTCGCCGGCGGCGATGGGCTGGCTGGCAAAGCCGATGATCTGCCCGTAGCGGCGCAGCGGCTGGCCGGGGGCGATGGCGCGCACCGCCACCTTGTGCCCGGCCGGGATGGCCTGCAGCACCTCGATGTGCTCGGCCTGCAGGTGCAGGCCCTTGGGCAGGGGCTGGCGGGCGATGAGCACGTCGTCCAGCGGGTTGAGGCGGATCACGGCATTGGCGGCGCTGTCGCTGCCTGTTGTTGTAATGAGTTGCATCTCAGTCATCTCCAGAGGCGTGGGCCGGGCTTACGCCAGGCCGCGCTCGCGATAGTCGATCAGGCCGGAGAACAGCATCAGGCCGAAGGCCATGACCACGAAGAAGATCAGGGCCAGGAAGTAGGAGCCGGTGAACTGCACGATCAGGCCGATCAGGATCGGCACCAGTACGCCGACCATGTTGCCGCAGAAGTTCATGCTGCCGCCCAGGATGCCGGCCTTGGACTTGCCGCCCAGGATCGCCGGCAGGCACCAGTACATGCCGCACCAACGGATGAAGAACAGCGCGACGCACAGCAGGGCGATGACCCGCGCGGCATCCGGGGTGTAGGCCACCAGCAGGCTGCACAGGGCAGCCACGGCGGCGGCGCCTGCGAACATGCTGCGCATCACGGTGTTGGGCTGGCCGCCGCTGGCTTTCCACTTGTCGGCGATCCAGCCGCCGATCAGCTCGCCGACGAAGCCGCACATGAAGATCAGGAAGGTGGCGCCGCCCATGGCCTTGATGTCCAGGTTGTGGGCCTGGTGCAGGTAGCTCGGCATCCAGGTCAGCAGGCCGTAGAACACGCTGTTGTAGCAGGCATAGCCGGCGAACATGGCCAGTACCGAGCGGCTCTTGAGCAACTCCTTGAGGATCGCCTTGCGCCCGTTGCCGTCGCTGGCCACCGCGTTGGCCTGGTTGATGTAGTCCAGCTCGGCGGCGTTGACCTTGGGGTGCTCGGAAGGGTGGTTGCGGATGTACCACCAGGCCCAGATGCCGACCACGATGGTGCCCACCCCGGCGATCACGAAGGCGATGCGCCAGGAGTCGAACCAGGTGATCAGGCCGGCGATGATGATCGCGCCGAATGCGGTGCCCAGCGGTGCGCCGCCGTCCACCAGGGTGGCGCCACGCCCACGCTCGTTGGGGGTCAGCCAGGCGCCGTTGAGCTTGGCCCCGGCCGGCATGATCGGCGATTCGGCCACACCCAGGCCGACGCGGGTGATCAGCAGGGTGATCCAGTTGTGCGCGCCGCCGGCCAGTGCCTGGAAGGCCCCCCAGCCGATGGTGGCGGCGCCGATGATGTTGCGCACCTGGAAACGGTCCAGCAGCATGCCGCTGGGGATCTGCATCAGTGCGTACGACCAGAAGAACGCGCTGAGAATCAGGCCTTCCATGGCCGGGGTCAGTTCGAATTCCGCCGAGATCAGCGGCAGCGCCACCGACAGCGAGGCGCGGTCGATGTAGTTGATCGCGGCCAGCAACAGCAGGATCAGGAAGATGCGCCAGCGCACGGTGGTGGGCCGCTGGGCATCGGTGGCAGCCAGGGCAGGTGCCGGGGCGGCCTGCAAGGAGGTGTCTTTCATGCTCATCTCACTCTTATGGTTGTTATGAAATGCCGCGGCGGCGCGCGGGGCGCCGCCTGCGGTTCAGAGCGCTTTCACCTCGCCGGGTGAGATGGCCGAAGGCGTCACGCTGATGCCATTGCGCAGCGGGGCGCCGAACTCGGGCAGGCTGATTTCGAACACGTCGCCGGGCGCGGCCTTGACCTGGTCGGCGAACGACAGGGTCGCGGTGCCGAAGAAGTGCACGTGCACATCGCCCGGACGCAGGAACTGGGTGTACTTGAAGTGGTGGTACTCCAGGTTCTCCAGCGAATGGCACATGTTGTCCTCGCCGCTGAGGAATTCCTTTTCCCACAGCAGGTTATCACCGCGGTGGATACGGCTGACGCCGCCCAGGTGACCGGGCAGCTCGCCGACCCGCAACTCGGGGCCGTAGGAGCAGTTGCGCAGCTTGGAGTGGGCCAGGTACAGGTAGTTGCGCCGCTCCATCACATGGTCGGAGAACTCGTTGCCGATGGCGAAGCCTACCCGGTAGGGCTGGCCGTCATCGCCGATCACGTACAGGCCGGCCAGCTCGGGCTCTTCGCCGCTGTCTTCGGCAAAGGCGGGGCTCTGGAACGGCTGGCCGGGGCGTACCACGATCGAGCCGTCGCCCTTGTAGAACCATTCCGGCTGCACACCGGCGGTGCCGGAGGGCGGGCGGCCGCCTTCGATGCCCCACTGGAAGATGCGGGCGGTGTCGGTCAGGGCGGTGCTGTCGTCGATTTTCTGCTGGTGCATCTTGTCGCGGGTCGAGGCGCTGCCCAGGTGGGTCAGGCCGGTGCCGCTGATCAGGCAGTGGGCGGGGTCGTCGTGGTCCAGCGGCGGCAGCACCCGGCAGTCGGCCAGGGCCTGGGCGTAACTGTGGGCGGTGGCGTCCAGGCCGCGGGCGAGCACTTCGTCGCACAGGCTGCGGGTGTTGCGAATCGCGGCCAGGGCCAGTTCACGCATGGTGCGGGTATTGCGTACCACCTGGATCAGGTCGCCTTCGATGACGCCGACGTGACGCGCGGCTGCAGGGGTTTCGAATTGGATCAGACGCATGCTGACTCCTGATTGTTCTTGTGGGGAGGGCTGTTGTCCGACACTTTAAATTTGCGTGGCTTTGCTGCCTAATGACAGCTGTTGACCGAGGGATAACCAAAAGTAATCACCTATGCTGCCACCCCTGACTACCATGGCTTCGCGCCTGCGCATGCGCCAGTTGCGCCTGCTGATCAGCCTCGACGAGCTGGGCTCGATCCACAAGGCCGCCCAGGCCCTGTCGATTACCCAGCCGGGCGCGACCAAGGCCCTCAATGAAATCGAATCGACCCTGGGCGCGGTGCTGTTCGAGCGCACCAGCAAGGGGCTGGAGGCCAATGACCTGGGGCGCTGCGTGGTGCGTTATGCGCGCCTGATCAATACCGACCTGGCGCACCTGCGCGAAGAGATGATCGGTATTCTGCAGGGCCACGGCGGGCGGCTGTCGGTGGGGTCGATCATGGGGGCGGTACCGATGCTGGTGGAGGGCCTGGCGCGTCTGCGCGAGAGCCAGCCGGACCTGTCGGTATCGATCGTCGAGGACACCAGCGACCGCCTGCTCAGCTTGCTCGATCAGGGCCGTCTGGATGTGGTGATCTGCCGAACCAGCGTGAGCCCGCGACCGGGCGCCTATGTGAGCCGGGCCAGGCATCAGGAGCAGTTGGTGGTGGTGGCCAATCTGCAGCACCCGCTGGTGGGGTGTGCCGAGTTGAGGCTCGAGGCGTTGGCCGATTCACGCTGGGTGGTGTTTCCGGTGAACATGCCGATGCGCTTGACGCTGGAGCGTGAATTTCGTGAGGCGGGTTTGAGCTTTCCGCTGTATCCCATTGAAACTTCATCAACTTTTACCACGCTCACGTTGCTGTTGCAGGACCGTGGGCTGGTGGCGGTGATGCCGTGGGACTCGGCCAGGATCGCGCTCGAGCATGGGATGCTGGCGCAACTGCCGCTGGAATTGAACTCGCGCAGCGAGCCCTATGAGGTGGTCACGCGCAAGGGGGTGGAACTGCCGGTGCCGGCGAAACGGTTGGCGCGAATCAGGCCGTAGAGCCGACCTTCTTCGCCGCCTGACCCTTGGCTGCCTGCTGGCGGCAGGCCTGGCCGAAGGCTTCGAACATCTTCACCGAGTCCGGGTTCTGCGCCGCCTGCCATTCCGGGTGCCATTGCACCGCGAACAGGAACGGCGACAGGCTTGGTGCATGGATCGCTTCCACCAGCCCGTCTTCGGCACGTGCCAGTGGCTCGAGGCCTTCACCCAGGGTCTTCAGGCCCTGGCCATGCAGCGAGTTGACGCGGATTTCATCGCTCTGCAGCAGTTCGCGCAGCCAACTGCCGGCTTCCAGGCGCACGCTGTGAACCTGGCTGTACTGCACATCAACCGGATCGTCGGGGTTCTCCCGGTGATCGTTGAAGCCTGGCTCGGCATAGACCTTCTGGTAGATGTCGCCGCCCAGTGCCACGTTGATTTCCTGCATGCCGCGGCAGATACCGAAGATAGGCAGGCCACGGGCGATGGCCAGTTGCACCAGCGGCAGGTCGAACAGGTCGCGGTCGCGGTCCTGGGCCTTGCCCGGGGTTTCGTTCTCCTGGCCATACAGCGCCGGGTCGATGTTGCTGCCGGCACCGGTCAGGTACACGCCGTCGGCCATGTCCAGGTACTGCTCGAGGTCTTCGGTACCGCAGCAGGTCGGAACCAGAACCGGCACGCATCCGGCATGGTCGACCAGGGGTTGGATGTATTTGTGGGTCATTACCTGGTAGGCATGGCCCTTGCGTTCCTGGGCACCCATGGTCATGAGCACGACAGGCTTGCGCAGGGTCTGATTCTTATTGCCAATGTTGCTGTTGGGCATATGTCACCTTGGGACAGGCTCGGCCTGTCATTGTTGTGCAGGCGCATCGGGAACCGCTGACGCTACCTGAGGTTTCGAGCACTGCCGAGAGCGCCTGGAAGGACGACTCCCGGTCGAAACCTGTGACATAGCTTGCCAGAGCCGTTAAATATGTCAAACGGCTTTACCCTGTGGCAGGCTAATTTCCTTATGTTGTTTCTAGGAATATAACCCAACACCTTGTTTTATAAGGATTAATGTCAATTGTTAGCGTGCTTGGTAGTTCATTATATTTAACGTACGACTTTCGGCGTAGGCAACCAGGCCTCAGCTGGCCGGCTGGCCCTTGCGCCAGCGCCGCATGCCGGTGGTGATTGCGTACAGCAACCAGACAGCCCAGCCGACCAGCACGAACCAGCCGAACACGAAGGGTATGCCGATGACGCCCACCCCCAGCAGCAACAGGCCGATCCAGAACATGCGGATCTGGAAGGTGTAGTGGCTGCGGTCCAGGTCATTTGCGCCAGCGCGGCTCTGGTAGGCGTAGACCAGCCCGGCAGGCGCGGTGACCACCACCAGCAGGCTGATGAGGTACAGCACGTAGACCAGCATCGGGCCGTTGTCGCTGCTGCGGGTGTAGGTGCTCTGGTTCTGCTGCGCCTGGCGGTGGCGCGGCTTGTAGTAGGCCGTGTGGTCGGTGCTGTCGGGCTGCTGCGGTTGGCTTTGCGGCTTGCTCTGCGGCTTTGCGCGGCCATCCGGGTCGGGGCGTTGAATCTTGAAATCCTGCATGCTTGCTGTTCTCCACTGGAGTTGGAAGGCTTAAGCCTGGGCGTCGTGCATGACCTGAATCGCCGACTGGGTGCCGCGGGTCTGCTCGCGGTACTGGTAGGTGACCTTGTCGGTGGCGACCTTGCCGTTGTAGCCGCTCTTGATGGTTCTGACGATGTAGTTGAAGTCGCCCTTGCTGCGGGTGGTGACCACCACATTGGCCTTGCTGCGGGCACCGGACACGTAGCTGCCGACACGGCCCAGGGGCTCCTTGAGGCGCTTGTCGCGCTTGTTGACCAGGGCCTGGGGTACGTTCACCTGCATGGAGTCGACGGCATCGATGCTGGCGGCGCCCACCGCATTGCGCTCGTCGGCCGGCACCGCGACCTGGCGGGTACTGACCTGCACGGCGGCTACGTCGGCAGACTGGCGCTCGATGTCGGCCTGCACCTGCCGGGCCTGCTGCAGGTCTTTCTGGCGGCCGATGTAGTAGCCACTGGGGGCGCCCAGCGCGGCACCAATGGCGCAGCCCACACCGGGCTTGCCGCCGGTGCCGACCGCAATGATCGCGCCGCCCAGGCAGCCGGCAGCACCGCCCAGTGCGGTGCTGCCCATCTGCGAGTTCTGGCAGCCGCCGAGCAGCACGCTGCCAGCCAGAAGTACAAGGGTAAGGGTGGTCGAGCGGGTCAAGGTGGGGCTCCTCTCAGGCCGTGGCGGGGCGCTGTCATCAGTCGTTGTCGTGGTAGCCGTAGCTCAGGCCTTGCAGCAGGTGCAGGCGTATCGCTTCGTTGAGCGGGTAGAACAGCGGCTGCACCTGGGCGGTCCACTGCGCACCGTGGGCGATCACCCAGCCCATGGCGCCCAGGGTGCTGGCGCCTCGCTGCTTGAGGGTGAGAAACAGCGGCTGTTCGGTGACCTTGTTGCTGAACGGCATCGGCAGCGCCAGCACCACCACCGCGTACACCGCCAGCGCACCCCAGTAGGCGCGGCGCGGCACCGGGCGCACGGCGCGCAGGGCGAACAGGGTGCATTTGAACAGGTGGGTGAAGGCCCCCAGCAACGAGAACAGCAGGGCGATCATCGGCACGATCAGGGCGCGGTAGCTGTCGCGGCCGATGTCGGCCTTGTCGTTGCGCTCGCCATAGCGGGCCGGCTCGACCAGGCGTTCTTCGAGCAGTTGCTGGGCATCCAGGCGCAGGGTCGGGCGGTAGATCGCCTGTTCATAGGCGTCGAGCGACCAGTCGGGCTTGAGTGACAGGCTGTCGGGCAGGTACAGCGCGCTACGCCAGCGCTGCTGGATCGCCGGGTCGGCGAAGAACCCCTGGCGCGACAGGCCGGGTTTGATCCAGTCGCCCTGGATATGCTTGAACAGCTCGGTGCCGTAGGCGCCGCTGGCATGGCCCTGCACGCGCTTGGCCACGGCCAGGTTGAAGCCGGCGCGGTCGCCGGGTTGCCAGTTGTCACTCACCTGAATGCCCTTGTCATCCAGCATGCGGCGCACCTGCGGCCAGTGCCGGCGCGGCACGTTGCCTGGGGTCAGGCGGCGATTGCGCTGCTTGAGGGTCTGCACGTAATCGTCCCAGGCCTGCTGCTGATGCCGGGCGATGGCGGCCGGGCTGGTGGCGTCCAGGTAGCGCTGGCTGCCCTGGCGGTAGTTGCCGTACAGCTCGTCCAGCTCGGCCAGGGCCTCGCGGTAACGCTGGTAGTTGTCGGCCAGCGGGCCGCGGCGGGTTTCGGCGAACAGTTCGAAGAAGGCCAGGCCCTGCTGGCGCACCCGCTCTTCGAGGCGATCGACCGACTGCAACAGAATCGGCAGGGTGGCCAGCAGGGTCTTGCCCTCGGGGCGCTTGTAGTCGTCGGTGCCCAGCTCCAGCCCCTTCAGGCCGAACTCGCGATGCACCAACAGGTAGCTGATGGGCACGCCCAGCACGGCGCGGGCACGCTCCTGCGGGGTGGAGGTGGCGACCAGGTGGTTGATCAGGGCCAGCTGCGCATAAAACACCACCAGCAGGCAGCTGCCCACCGTCAGCGCAGACCAGGCCAGCGTGCGGCCCAGGCTCCAGTACTGGCTGCAGGCCCTTTTCAGTACCCAGCCCAGGCCCAGCAGGGCCACGGCGGTGCCGGCGATCAGGCGTCCGTAGAATTCGATCGACTCGACCTGGGCGGGGCTGGCCAGCCCGCCCACCACATCCAGCAGGCGTGCGTTGAAGCCCATCTCGACGAGCAGGTAACACAGCGTCAGCCCCAGCATCAGGCGGGCCACGAAGCGTTGCTGCTGGCGGGGCGTTGACGCACGTGCCACGACAGGCCGGCGCAGCCACTCGCGCCATGGCCGGCCCGTCAGGTCGGGCGACAGGCGGCTGTTCACGGCTAGTGTTCCAGCTCGGAGGTCAGGTCGAGCGTCACCCGGCGCTGGGCCGGCGCCGCGGTTTTGGCGCGGTCGACCACTTCAGTGGCGACCTGGGGCGTGACCTGCGGCGCGGCCGATGGCGCTGCTGCCGGGGCAGGCTTTGGCGGTTTGGCTTCGACCCTGGCCACCGCGGGCGCGGGCCTGGGTTGCGGCGGGGGCGTCGGGGCCACGGCGTGCTGGACGGGTGCAGGGCGTGGCGCTGCGGCCCTGGCAGGGGCTGGTGTCGCCTTGGCCAGGCCCTTGAGCAGGTTCGGCAGGTCGACCCGCAGCGGGCCGCGGAACTGCCGGTCGAGCGACGAGTAGGTCCAGGCCGCCGACTGCGTGCCGTTGAGCTGCATCGCCACCAGGCTTTTGCCGTCTTCGGCGCGCTGCAAGGCCAGCATGTCGGAACAGCCGCCCAGGCGGTAAGGCCCCCACGCCGAGGTGCCGGACAACACCACCAGCGCGCTTTGCGAGTCGCATTGCGGCGTGCGGTAGCTGAGCACCACGGCGGTTTCGCCCTGCAGGTCGTAGGTGCCCTCCACATTGGTTTCGCGCCACTGCGCTGGCAGCTGCAATTGCAGCTTGCGCTGGGGCAGCGTGAGGTAGGCGTGCCCCTGCGGGGTTTCCATGTGGTTGATCGGGCCGGCAGCCGAGGGGTGGGTGCCGATCAACTGGTCGGCCAGCGCGCCGGATGCCTGGAAGGCGAGCCCGGCCATTAGCCAGCAGGCCAGGGCGAGTGCGCTGAAACGTGAGGGGGTGTGGTGTTTCAAAGAGTGCTTCCCTGTACTGATGGCGCGCGTGACCCGCTGCGCGGGATGGTAGCACAGGGCTACATATTGGGCAGTTTCATACAAGAATTGCTGACAACCGAAACGTGACGCGTAGCGCACGCCAGGGGCGGCGTGGCATTCTGTGGCATTACGCCAGCAGGCGAAAACAGGACGCGCGCATTGAGACGGAGTAGACGATGACCCAGGCATTCACCCGCACCGTGGAGCAAGCACTGCGCAGCCGCCTGCAGGGGTGCGGCTATGACACCTCCGATCTCGAGCTGACCGTGCAGCAGGGCGAGGACAAGGGGCGCGCGGTGAGCGTGAGCCGGCGCTGGAGCCTGGTGACCGAAGTGCGCCGCGAGTCGGCTTCGGTGGGGCTGCGGATCAATTCGGTGAGCGAACACCAGCTCGAGCAGTCGATGGCCGAGCAGCGTCAAGTGCTGCTGGGCAGGGGCGCGGCGCATTACAAGAACCGTGTGCTCAAGGGGCTGGGCAGCAATCCCGCGCATTTTCTGCGCAGCCAGCAGGTGAAGCTGTTTGCCCTGGACCCGCTCTACACCAGCCATACCTGCGGCACCTGCAGCGGTTACGGCAAGCAGCGCTGCACCGCGTGCAACGGCAGTTGCAAGCTAAGATGCAGCAGTTGCAGCGGCAAGGGCCGCACGCAGTGCTGGGGCTGTGGCGGCTCCGGCCGCACCGGCAGTGGCAGTTGTGCCTACTGCATGGGCGCAGGCGGCGACAACTGCCCCAGTTGTGTGGGCGGCTCTGTGGCGTGCGGCTGCATGGGGGGGCAGGTGACCTGCGGCGGCTGTTTGGGCGACAAGTTCATCTGCACCCGCTACACCCTGGAGGTGTCGGCCAAGGCAGTCGGCAATTCGGTACACCTGAAGTCCAACGATACCTGGCTCAAGCCTTACGTCGACGAGTGGGGGGATGAGCCCGAAACCATCGAGCGGGCTGCCGAAGGGTTCGCCGCGCCCTATTACCCGGACAACACACCCGAGAAGGGCGACCTGGTACTGAGCGTGGACGGCACCTGCTATTACAGCCAGGCCCAGGTGCGTGCCGGACGGCGCAGCATCCGTTGCAACATGCTTGGCCGCTACCGGCATGTGGTGTTCGATGACGGGCTGGCCGCCAGCTACTTCGACAGGGTGATCGAGCAGTTGGAAAACCCGGCAGACATCGAACAGGTGGCCCTGGCCAGTGAGCGTTCGGTGGCCCGGCGCATGATCGAGGAGTCTGGACACGTGAATTACGTCAGCCAGCTGTCGGACGTGAAAAACGGCACGGTCAGCCCCGAGCAGGCCAATCGCTTCTTCGCGCTGCGCAAGAACGCCTCGGACCAGCAGACGGCCCTGCGCAGCAAATTGGAGCCCAGGCTGGTGCTGCGCCGTGCGCTGGGTTACTTCTGGCGGCTGAGCCTGCTGATGCTGGTGCTGTTCTTTTTCAGCGCGGGCAAGCTTCTGGAGGTGAAGTTCGGCGGGCCGCAGGTGCTGTTCAGGTCCGATGGCCCGGCCACGGTGTGGGCCATGTTCAAGCATTACCTGGTGCTGCCGTTCACCAGCCCGATCAACGGGGTGATGCTGGTGGGCGTGGGGCTGCTGTGCACCTGGCTGTTCAAGGACATGCTGTGGCACCGCATGAACCGCTTCATGGGCAAGGGCCCGGGCAATCGGCTGCTGGCCGCCGTGGTGCTGGCCTTCTGCCTGATGCCGCTGCTGGCGTTGTTCCCGGACACGCCGATCGCCCTGCTGCGGGACGGGCCACGCCTGCAGCACATGCTGCCCAATGCGCTGGTCGGCATGCTGGGGGCCTTGCCCACGCTGGTGCCGCTGTCGCTGCTGCTGGCCCTGGTGTTCAACCGCGCGCTCAACGCGCCGGCCATCGATGCGCGGCTGCGGCGCATGAACTTCGACGTGTGAGGGGGCAAGGGCAGGGCGTGTACCTGTCCTATACTTCGCGTATCCGCAACAGCTGGCTGTCGTTGATCGGATCGAGACGTCTCGATGCCGCCGGTAGTGCCTGTAGTCGTAGTCGCAGCTGAGCCGTCACTCAATCAGCGCTGCGCAGGGGTATAGCCATGGACATCGTGAGTCTGGTCATTCAGGTCATCAGTGGTGTGGTAGGCGGCAATGCCGCCGGCATGAGCAAGCAGAGCATGGGGCCGTTGCTCAATTCGATCTTTGGCGGGGTGGGCGGGGTGATCGTGGGCCAGATACTGGCCGCGATCACCGGTGAGCCAGGGGCCACCATGGGGGCTGGCGGGTCGCTGGACATGGCGGCGATCATCAGCAGCATTGTCGGCGGTGGTGCCGGCGGCGCAGTGCTGACGTTCGTGGCCGGGTTCATCAAGTCGAAGATGCAGGCGCGCTAGGCGTAGTACGTGGTGGGCTCTTCGCGGGGCAAGCCCGCTCCTACAAGGCCGGCGTGAGCCCCTGTGGGAGCGGGCGTGACCCGCGAAAGGTCAGCGGCTTCAGTGCAGAATCTGCGCCAGGAAGCCCTTGGCCCGATCACTCTGCGGGTTGTTGAAGAACGCCTCGGGCGGGGCATCCTCGATGATCTGCCCGCCGTCCAGAAACAGCACGCGCTCGGCCACCTGTCGCGCAAAGCCCATTTCGTGGGTCACACACAGCATGGTCATGCCGGTGTCGGCAAGCTTGACCAGCACATCCAGCACTTCGGCGACCATCTCCGGGTCCAGTGCCGAGGTCGGCTCGTCGAACAGCATGATCTTTGGCTTCATGCACAGCGCCCGGGCGATTGCCACGCGCTGCTGCTGCCCGCCCGACAGCTGGCTGGGGTACTTGCCCGCCTGGCTCTCGATGCCCACCTTGTTCAGGTAGAACCGTGCCCGCTCCTCGGCCTCCTTGCGCGACAGGCCGCGCACGCTCATCGGCGCCAGGGTGCAGTTGTCGAGCACGCTCATGTGCGGGAACAGGTTGAAGTGCTGGAACACCATGCCGATCTCGCTGCGCACCTCGGCGGCCTGGCGCGTGGTCAGCGCCAGGTCGGTGTCGTTGACCAGCAGGGTGCCTTTTTCGGCGATCTCCAGGCGGTTGATGCAGCGGATCAGCGTCGACTTGCCCGAGCCGGACGGCCCGCACAGCACGATGCGCTCACCTTCACGCACCTTGAGGTCGACGTCGCGCAGTACGTGAAAGTCGCCATAGAACTTGTTCAGCCCGTCGATGCTCACCACGACCTTGCGCGGGTCGGGGTGCGTGTCGGGGCGTGCAGCGGCAAGGCTCAGTGGTGCGGTCATGTTGTTGTTCTCCGCGATCTCAGTGTTCGAAGCGGTCGGCGCCATAGGGCGTCGGGTCGGTAAAGGTGTTCTCGCCGGTAATCATTTCTGCCAGCAGGCGCCCGCATACCGGGCCCAGGGTGAGGCCGTGGTGGGCGTGGCCGAAGTTGAACCACAGGCCCTTGTGCCGCGGCGCCGGGCCGATCACCGGGCGCATGTCCGGCAGGCAGGGGCGTCGGCCCAGCCACGGCGCGTCCTGGGTGCGCTCGCCCAGCGGGAACAGCTGGCGGGCGATGGCTTCGCAGCGCTGCAACTGGACCTCGTTGGCCGCATCGTCGCTGGCGGCGAACTCGATGCCGGTGGTCAGGCGAATACCCTGGGCCATCGGTGCCAGCACGAAGCCGCCCTGCACGTCGCACAGTGAATGCTTGAGTGCAGCACCGGCCTTGGCATGGAAATGTACGTGATAGCCGCGCTTGACCTCCAGCGGGATGTCGTAGCCCAGCGGGCGGAACAGCTCGCCGGCCTGCGGGCCCAGCGCGATCACTGCCTCCGGTGCAGTGACCGGGCCCTGGCGGGTGTCGACCTGCCATTCGCTGGCCACCTGGCGCAGGGTGCGCGCATCGCCCTGGATGAACTGCCCGCCGCGCTTGACGAACAGCGCCGCGTAGCCGCGGGTGAGGCCGCCGGGGTTGCTCACGGTCTTGGGGTCGAGCCAGTGGATGCCGCCCACGGCGTTGGCGCTCAGGTCCGGTTCGCGATCGTGCAGTTGCTGCTTGTCGAGAATCTCGAACTGCAGGCCGTAGGGCTTGAGCGCCTGGGCATCGGCCACGGCCTGGGCCAGGGCAGGCTGGGTGCGGTACACCTCGATCCAGCCCTTGGCCTGCACCATGGCGCCCAGTTCGGCGGCCTCGATCAGTGCGTCGTGTTCCTCGACGCAGCGCTGCACCAGCGGCAGCATGGCGCGGGTGGCCTCGGCCAGGGGCGCCGGGGCGGAGTTCTTCCAGTACTGCAGCAACCAGGGCGCGGCCTTGGGCAGGTAGCTGAAGCTGTAGCGCACGTCGGGCTGGCGGTTGAGGCCGTAGCGCAGCAGCTTGGACAGCTCGCGCGGGAAGGCATAGGGGATCACGCTGGAGCGCTCGATCAGGCCGGCATTGCCGTGGCTGGTGCCGCTGCCCGGTTCGTCACGGTCGATCAGGATCACCTTGCGCCCGCGTGCTTGCAGGTGCAGGGCCGTGGAAACACCGACGATACCGGCGCCCAGAACGATGGTTTGGCAATGCATGAAAAAATCCTCTACGGCTACGGTTCAGCGCAGGTGGCGGCCCAGTCGGGCTTCTATGTGTTTGAGGCTGCGGCGCACGATCTCCACGATCAGCAGGTAGAGCACCGCGGCCCACAGGTAGATCTGGAAGTCGAAACTGCGCGAGAAGGCCAGCTTGGTCACGCCCATCAGGTCGTAGATGGTCACCAGCGAGGCGATTGCACTGGCCTTGATCATCAGAATCAGCTCGTTGCCCAGCGGGCCGATGGCCACGATCAGCGACTGCGGCAGGATCACCTTGAAGAAGGTGGTCGAGCGCTTCAGGCTCAGTGCCCTGGCCGCCTCGTATTGCCCGGGGGCCACGGCCATCAGGCTGCCGCGAAAGATCTCGGCCTGGTAGGCGGCGGTGTTCAGGGTGAAGGCCAGCAGGGTGCAGTACCAGGCTTCGCGGAAGAACCACCACATGCCGACGTCCTGCCAGAAGCTCTTGAGCGAGCCCAGCCCGTAGTACAGCAGAAACAGCTGCGCCAGCAGCGGCGAGCCCCGGAAGAAGTAGATGTAGCCGGCGCTCAGGCGTTGCAGCAGCACGTTGTTCGACAGCCGCGCCAGCGCCAGCAGCAGGCCCAGCAGGGCGCCCAGGGTGAAGGAGATGGCCACCAGTTTGCCGGTGACCAGCAGCCCGTCGATAAAGCGCGGGCCGTAGCGTTCGAGCAGGTCGGGGTCGACGAAGAACGCCAGCAGGGCATCGAGATTCATGTGCGTGCACTCCGCAGGTGACGGCTGGTGTGGCGTTCGATATAGGCGAAGACCCGGCCCGACAGCGCCGAGAACAGCAGGTAGCCCAGGCAGGCGACGGTGTAGAAGAACATCGGCTCCTTGGTCACGCTGACGGCCAGGTTGGTCTGGCGCATCAGGTCGACCAGCGAGATGGTCGACACCAGCGAGGTGTCCTTGAGCAGCGACAGCCAGTTGTTCGACAGGCCCGGCAGGGCGATGCGCACCAGCTGCGGGAACACCACCTTGCGGAAGGTGGTGGTTTTGCTCAGGCCCAGCGCGGCCGAGGCCTCGTACTGGCCCTTGGGAATGGTCTTGAACGCGCCCAGCCAGATTTCACTGGAGAACGCGGCGAACACCAGGCTGAAGGCGATCATGGCGGCGAGGAAGGTATTGATCATCACCTCGCCCTCGTAGCCCATGGCGGTGAGGATCTTCTGCGCGGCGATCTGGCAGCCGTAATAGATGATCAACAGCGTGAGCAGTTCGGGCAGGCCGCGAAATACCGTGGAGAACACGGTGGCCCAGGCGCGCGGAAAGCGTTTTTTCGGGCGGGCGGCCAGCGCCACGCCCAGGCCCAGCGGCAGGCCGATGGGCAGGCAGGCCAGGGCCAGGGAAATGGTCACCAGGGCGCCGGCCAGCAGGGCCTGGCCCCAGCCGCCGCTGGCGAAGGATAACAGGGACAGTTGTTCGATCATGCGCGAACCCTCGGCAAGACAACAGGGCCTCTTCGCCGGCAAGCCGGCTCCCACAGGGTCGCGGTTGACGCAAAACCCTGTGGGAGCTGGCTTGCCAGCGAATGCGGTCTTACTGGTAGATATCGAAGTCGAAGTATTTGCTGGAGATCTTCTGGTAAGTCCCGTTGGCGACGATCTCGTCCAGGGCCTTGTTCAGGCGCTCGCGCAGCGCCTCGTCTTCCTTGCGCACGGCGATAGAGGCATCGGCGGTGGTGCCCTTGACGTCACCCAGGATCTTGCAGCAGTCCTTGCCTGCCTTGCCCAGCCATTCGAGCAGCGGAAACTTGTCGGCAATCACCCCGTCCAGGCGCCCGGCGGCGAGGTCCGCGTTGGCTTCGTCCAGGGTCGGGTACAGCTTGACGTCGGCACCGGCCTTGCCATACACGTCTTCGGCGTAGATCGCCTGGGTGGAGGAGGACTGCGCGCCCACCGTGTAGCCCTTGAAGTCGGTCTGCGCGTCGGTGATCTCGCTGTCCTTGGGCACTGCGACCGACAGCGGTGTCTTGTAGTAGTGGTTGGTGAAGGCGATTTTCTTGCGGCGCTCTTCGGTGTTGATCATCGAGGCCACCACGGCGTCGTACTTCTTGGCCATCAGCGCCGGGATGATGCCTTCCCAGTCCTGGGCCACCACGGTGCACTCGACCTTCATCTGTTCGCACAGGGCCTTGGCGATGTCCACGTCAAAGCCGTGCAACTGGTTCTTGGAGTCGACGTAGTTGAACGGCGGGTAGGCGCCTTCGGTGGCGATCTTCAGGGTTTCGGCCTGGGCCGAGGTGATGCCGGCGAACAGCAGCGCGCATGCGCCTGCAAAGCGGAGGACGGGTTTCATGAAACACCTCGTGGTTGATTGCACTCTTGCTATTGTTTGCTCGTTGACGTGTAGCCAACGAATTCGTTGTGTAGAGCGGCAGTTGCTTCCAAGCGTTTTTCAACATCCGGCCCGAGCTTCTTGCAGACCTCGTTGACCATCAGGTGTACCCACGACAGCATCGTCGCGGTGGACTCCCAGAACAGATTGAATTCGGTGGGGATGCGAAACACCTCGTCGGCGTTGGCATCGGCCCAGTCACAGAAGGTGTCGGTAACCAGTGTTACCGGGATGCCCGCTTCGCGTGCCTTGCGACACAGCACCAGGGCGTGGCGCGAGTAGCGGCGCGCCTCGAACACCACCAGCGCGCAGTCGTGCGAGGCGCTGAGCAGCACTTCGCCGAAGTGCCCGGCGCTGCCGTCCACCACCTGCACGCCATCGCGCAGGTATTGCAGCAGGTGGCTCATGCACTGGGCGATACCGCGCTCGGTCTGGAACCCGGCAATGAACACCCGGCGCCGTTCGGCCAGGCGCCGGGCCACGGTGTGCCAGGCCTCGGTGCGGCTGTACTCGTAGACCCGCACCAGGGCGGCGACCTCCAGCTCTAGGCTGCGCGCGCGGTCGATGTCGTCCTTGCCCTGTTGTTGGCGAAATTCTTGCAACCGATCACCGACCAGCCATGGGCCATCGCCCAGGTCGTCCTTGAGATCGTGCTTGAGGGCCTTGAGGTGCTCGTAGCCGAGCGAGCGGCAGAAACGCCCGACACTCGATTCGCTGACGCCGATTTTTGCCGCCAGGCTGGCCGAGGTCTCGAAGGGCAGGTCGGTGAAATGGGCGAGCATGTACGTGGCGATCTTGCGACCTGAGGCCGCCGCATGTTGCAGGCTGTTTTCCAGGCGTTGCTTGATCGGTTGGCTCACGGACGATTCTCGACGGCGGTTGCGCTGGGAATAGAAAATGAATGTTTTCTGTCATCAAGTCAACATTTGACAGTTTGCTGTCAATCGGAGGAAAGTCCGCTATCGCTCACTGCTGTCGCCCATACCAATTCCAACAAGGGAGCTTCAGATGTCCGCAGCTGTTCACCACTTGCCCCAGGCCGATCTCGAGCGCCTGTTGCAGCAGATTTTCGTGCGCCACGGCACCAGCGAATCGGTTGCCCGCACGCTGGCCGCCAACTGCGCCAGCGCCCAGCGCGACGGCGCCCATAGCCACGGGGTATTCCGGATTCCCGCCTATGTGTCGACCCTGGCCAGTGGCTGGGTCAACGGCACGGCGGTGCCCCAGGTGCAGGACGTGGCCAGCGGCTACGTACGGGTCGATGCCGGGGGCGGTTTTGCCCAGCCGGCGCTTGAGGCGGCGCGGGCGCTGCTGGTGGAAAAGGCCCGCAGTGCCGGCATTGCGGTGCTGGCGATACACAACTCGCATCACTTCGCGGCCCTGTGGCCGGATGTCGAGCCCTTTGCCGAAGAAGGCCTGGTGGCCCTGAGCGTGGTCAACAGCATGACCTGCGTGGTGCCGCACGGCGCGCGCAAGCCACTGTTCGGTACCAACCCCATCGCGTTCGCCGCACCCTGTGCCGGGCATGCGCCGATCGTGTTCGACATGGCCACCAGCGCCATCGCCCATGGTGACGTGCAGATTGCCGCGCGCAAGGGCGAGCAGTTGCCCGAAGGCATGGGCGTGGACCGCGACGGGCAGCCGACCTGCGACCCGCAGGCGATTCTCGACGGGGGTGCCTTGCTGCCCTTTGGCGGGCACAAGGGCTCGGCGCTGTCGATGATGGTCGAGTTGCTGGCCGCGGCGCTGACCGGCGGCAACTTCTCGTTCGAGTTCGACTGGTCGCAGCACCCGGGCGCCAAGACCCCGTGGACCGGGCAACTGGTGATCGTGATCGACCCGACCAAGGCCGAAGGCAGCCGTTTTGCCGAGCGCAGCCGTGAACTGGTGGAACAGATGCAGGCGGTAGGCCTGACCCGCATGCCCGGCGAGCGGCGCTTGCGTGAGCGCGAGGCGTCGGCGCGGGACGGGGTGAGCGTGACGGCGCAGGAGTTCGAGCAGTTGCAGGTGTTGGCCAGGGGGTGACCCGCGGCCTTTTCTCCGGCGGATGCATGCGCAGCTGCACTGATCAGTTGCATCCAGGGTCATGTCACAAATCGGCGGCTACAGGTATCCTCGGCAGCGTCTTTCACGATTTGCCCAGACCCAAGGAGCTGCACGCTGTGTTCAAACATGTCGATGCCTATGCCGGCGATCCGATTCTCTCCCTGATGGAGACCTTCAAGGCCGATCCGCGTGCCAACAAGGTCAACCTGAGCATCGGCCTGTATTACGACGCCGCCGGTGTGGTGCCACAGCTGGCGGCAGTGGGCGAGGCGGAAAAACGCCTGGCCGACCAGCCCCACGAAGCCTCGCTGTACCTGCCGATGGAAGGCCTGGGCAGCTACCGCCAGGCGATCCAGGCGCTGCTGTTCGGCGCCGATCACCCGGCCGTGGGTGGCGCACGTGTGGCCACCGTGCAGACCGTGGGCGGCTCGGGTGCGCTGAAGGTCGGTGCCGACTTCCTCAAGCGCTATTTCGCCGACTCGCAGGTATGGGTCAGCGACCCGACCTGGGACAACCACCGCGCGATCTTCGAAGGCGCCGGGTTCAAGGTCAACACCTACCCGTACTTCGACCCGGCCACCCGTGGCCTGGACTTCGACGGCATGCTCGCCACCCTGCAGACCCTGCCGGCCAACAGCATCGTGCTGCTGCACCCGTGCTGCCACAACCCGACCGGGGTCGACCTGAACCAGGCGCAATGGCAGCAGGTGATCGAGGTGGTCAAGGCGCGCGAGCTGATTCCGTTCCTCGATATCGCCTACCAGGGCTTCGGTGAAGGCCTGGACGCCGACGCCTACGCCATTCGCGAGTTTGCCCGCGCCGGCGTGCCGTGCCTGGTCAGCAACTCGTTCTCCAAGATCTTCTCGCTGTATGGCGAGCGGGTTGGCGGCCTGTCGGTGGTCTGTGACGACAGCGCCACCGCGCAGAGCGTGCTGGGCCAGCTCAAGGCGACCGTGCGCCGCAACTACTCCAGCCCGCCCAACTTCGGTGCGCAACTGGTTGCGACGGTGCTTGGCGATGCCGGCCTGAATGCCCAGTGGCAGGCTGAAGTGGAGGGGATGCGCCTGCGTATCCTGGACATGCGCCAGGCGCTGGTGGATGCACTGGCGGTGCTGCTGCCGGGTCAGAACTTCGACTTCTTCCTGAGCCAGCGCGGCATGTTCAGCTACACCGGCTTCAGCGTGGAGCAGGTACGCCGGCTGCGTGACGAGTTCGGCGTGTACCTGATCGACAGCGGCCGGGTGTGCATGTCGGGCGTGCGCCCGGACAACCTGCAGCAGGTGGCCGAGGCGTTCGCGGCGGTGCACAAGACCGCATAACGGCCAGTTGCGGCTCAAGCCCGCTCCCACACGTACAGTGATGGCCTTGTGGGGGCGGGCTTGACCGGCGCTGCGCTGCCGGCAGGTGCAACCACTCCTCGGCAAGGGCTTTGCAAGTGCAACCAAAGCGCGCACAATCGCGCCCCTCTTTTACAGCTGGGGTGCGCCGATGCGTCTGTTTGGCCACTCCCAGCGATGTTGCAGTCTTGCGAGCGGAGTTGCACCCGGATGAATGAGCAGGCCCCGAGCGTTGATCAACGCTTCGAATCGACCCCCGCCGCCCTAGGTAGCTGGGCCCGGCAGGACACCACCTGGATGCTGGGCCTGTTCGGTACCGCCATCGGTGCCGGCACGCTGTTCCTGCCAATCAACGCCGGCCTCGGCGGCTTCTGGCCGCTGCTGATCCTCGCGCTGCTGGCCTTCCCGATGACCTACTACGCACACCGTGGCCTGACCCGCTTCGTGCTCTCGGGGCGTGACGGTGCCGACATCACCGAAGTGGTGGAGGAGCATTTCGGCCTCAGCGCCGGCGCCTGCATCACCTTGCTGTACTTCCTGGCCATCTTCCCCATCCTGCTGATCTACAGCGTGGCCCTGACCAACACGGTCAGCAGCTTCATGGAGCATCAACTGCACATGGCGCCGCCGCCGCGGGTGCTGCTGTCGTTCGTGCTGATCCTGGGCCTGCTGGTCATCGTGCGCTGCGGCGAGCAGGCCACCGTCAAGGTCATGAGCCTGCTGGTGTACCCCTTCATCGTGGCCCTGGCATTGCTGGCGGTGTTCCTGATACCGCACTGGAACGGCGGCATCCTCACGACCGCCACCGAGCTGCCATCGGGGTCGGCATTCGTGCACACCCTGTGGCTGGCGATTCCGGTGATGGTGTTCTCGTTCAACCACTCGCCGATCATTTCGGCCTTTGCCGTGGACCAGAAACGCCGCTACGGCGAGCACGCCGACGAGCGCAGCGGGCAGATCCTGCGGCGCGCGCACCTGCTGATGGTGGCGATGGTGATGTTCTTCGTGTTCAGCTGCGTGCTCACCCTGAACCCGGCGCAACTGGCCGAGGCCAAGGCGCAGAACCTGTCGATCCTGTCGTACCTGGCCAACCACTTCAGCAACCCGACCATCGAGTTCGCTGCACCGCTGATTGCCTTCATCGCCATCGCCAAGTCGTTCCTGGGCCATTACATCGGTGCCAGCGAAGGCCTCAAGGGCCTGGTGCTCAAGACGGGCAAGCGGCCGGGCGCCAAGGCCCTGGACCGGTTCACCGCAGCCTTCATGCTGGTGATCTGCTGGGTGGTGGCCACGCTCAACCCCAGCATCCTGAGCATGATCGAGTCGTTCGGCGGCCCGGTGATCGCGGCGATCCTGTTCCTGATGCCGATGTACGCCATCCGCCGCGTGCCGGCGATGCGCAAGTACAGTGGCGCGCTGTCCAACGTGTTCGTGGTCGTGGTGGGCCTGGTGGCCATCAGCGCCATCGTCTACTCGCTGGTCGGCTGAGGCTGGGGGCGGGCAGGGGTGCACACCCTTGCTCGCTCTTTGTCCACAAAAACTCTCTGGATATTCAACAATTTATCGCTGCCCCATAGGTGTCGGGGCACTTTCATGCTTAACTCTGGTCCTTTACTCACCCCCGCATAAGGACTTCTTTCATGGCTCAAGTGACTCTCAAAGGCAACCCGGTTCAGGTCAACGGCGAACTGCCGAAAGTCGGTGCCCAGGCACCTGCGTTTTCCCTGGTGGCGGGCGACCTGTCCGACGTGACCCTGGCTTCCTTCGCCGGCAAGCGTAAAGTGCTGAACATCTTCCCGAGCGTCGACACCCCGACCTGCGCCACCTCGGTGCGCCAGTTCAACGCCAAGGCCAACGAACTGGCCAACACCGTGGTACTGTGCATCTCGGCCGACCTGCCGTTCGCCCAGGCACGCTTCTGCGGCGCCGAAGGCCTGGAAAACGTCAAGAACCTGTCCACCCTGCGTGGTGCCGAATTCATCCAGAACTACGGCGTGGCCATCGCCGACGGCCCGCTCAAGGGCCTGACTGCCCGTGCAGTCGTGGTACTGGACGAAAACGACAAGGTGCTGCACGCCGAACTGGTCAAGGAAATCGCCGAAGAGCCGAACTACGACGCGGCGCTGGCGGTACTGAAGTAACGCATTCAGGCACCGCGAGTTTTCATGCACCGCATGGATGCCTTCGCTGGCAAGCCAGCTCCCACAGGGGGGCGGTGTTGAAATAGAAAGGTTATTTGAAAAAAGTTGTAACGGCCTGGCCTTAGCCCAGGCCGTTTTTATTTATAGTTCAGCACTTTGCCAACGTCAGCTCTAGGTAAATAGCCGGTAAAGGCGCTTTGCTAAAACCGCTCTACTGCTTATCGTTCAGCCTCCTCAAGAGAAGTCTTTCCGCACAATGGCCGATCAACCGATGCAAACCGCCCGTCCTCGTCACTCCCGTCGCTGGCTGCTGAGCCTGCTGGTCCTGCTGCTGATTGCCGGCCTGTGCTGGGTATTCTGGCCCTCATCGCCGGCGACCAAGGCCCCGGGCGCAGGCAAGCCGGGGGGCGGGCGGCCTGGTTTCGGCGCGTTCGGCGGGCCGGTACCGGTGCGTGTGGCACCGGCCACCGTGGGCGACTTCCCGCTGTACTACAAGGCCCTGGGCACCGTGACCGCGACCAACACGGTCAACGTGCGCAGCCGCGTGGGCGGCGAGCTGGTCAAGATCAACTTCAAGGAAGGCCAGCGGGTCAAGGCCGGCGACCTGCTGGCAGAGATCGACCCGCGCAGCTACCAGATCGCCCTGCAGCAGGCCGAAGGCACCCTGGCACAGAACCAGGCGCAGCTGAAAAACGCCCAGATCGACCTTGAGCGCTACAAGGGCCTGTTCGCCGAAGACAGCATCGCCAAGCAGACCCTCGATACCCAGGCAGCGCTGGTAGCCCAGTACCAGGGCACCATCAAGACCAACCAGGCGGCGGTGGGCGATGCCAGGCTCAACCTCGACTTCACCAGGATTCGCGCCCCCATCAGCGGGCGCCTGGGCCTGCGCCAGCTGGACGTCGGCAACCTGGTGGCGGCCAACGACACCACGGCACTGGTGGTGATCACCCAGACCCAGCCGATCACCGTGGTCTTCACCCTGCCGGAAACCGAGCTGAGCACCGTGCTGTCGCGCTACCGCAGCGGGGCCCAGCTGCCGGTGCAGGCGTGGGACCGCGGCGACACCCAGCAGCTCTCGGTGGGCGTGCTGAGCAGCCTGGACAACCAGATCGACACCACCACCGGCACCCTGAAGTTCAAGGCCGGGTTCGAAAACCAGGATGAAATGCTGTTCCCCAACCAGTTCGTCAACGTGCGCCTGCTGGCCGATACCTTGAAGGACGTGGTGCTGGCGCCATCGGCCGCGATGCAGTTCGGCACCAACGGCACCTTCGCCTACGTGATGGACGGCGACAACAAGGTGACCATCCGCAGCCTCAAGCTCGGCGCCAGCGACGGCGACCTCACGGTGGTCAAGGAAGGCCTGGCCAAAGGCGAGCGCGTGGTGCTCGAAGGCACCGACCGCCTGCGTGACGGCAGCGAGGTAGAAGTGGTCAACGACAGCAGCGACGTGCCCGCCACCCCAGGCCAGCACCTGCAGGGCCAGGACAAGAAAGACCTCTCGGCCACGCCGGGCGAGCAGGGCAAGGCTGGCGCATGAACCTTTCGCGGCTGTTCATCCTGCGCCCGGTCGCCACCACGCTGAGCATGCTTGCCATCGTGCTGGCCGGCCTGATCGCCTACACGTTGCTGCCCGTGGCGGCCTTGCCCCAGGTCGATTACCCGACCATCCGGGTCTTTACCCTGTACCCCGGTGCCAGCCCGCAGGTGATGACCAGCGCGGTCACCGCGCCGCTGGAGCGCCAGTTCGGGCAGATGCCCGGGCTTACCCAGATGGCCTCGACCAGTTCGGGCGGTGCCTCGGTACTGACCCTGCGCTTCAGCCTCGAAATGAACATGGACGTCGCCGAGCAGCAGGTGCAGGCGGCGATCAACGCGGCCAGCAACCTGTTGCCCAGCGACCTGCCGGCGCCGCCGGTGTACAACAAGGTCAACCCGGCCGATACCCCGGTACTGACCCTGGCCATCACCAGCAAGACCATGCTGCTGCCCAAGCTCAACGACCTGGTCGACACACGCATGGCGCAGAAGATCGCACAGATCAGCGGTGTGGGCATGGTCAGCATCGCCGGTGGCCAGCGCCAGGCGGTACGCATCAAGGTCAACCCTGACGCGCTGGCCTCGGCCGGGCTGAACCTGGCCGACGTGCGCACCCTGATCGGCGCCTCCAACGTCAACCAGCCCAAGGGCAACTTCGACGGCCCCACGCGGGTCTCGATGCTCGACGCCAACGACCAGCTGCGCTCCCCCGAGGAATACGCCAACCTGATCCTGGCCTACAAGAACGGTGCGCCGCTGCGCCTGAAGGACGTTGCCGAGATCGTCGACGGCGCCGAGAACGAGCGCCTGGCGGCCTGGGCCAACCAGAGCCAGGCAGTGCTGCTGAACATCCAGCGCCAGCCTGGGGCCAACGTCATCGAGGTGGTCGACCGGATCAAGGCGCTGCTGCCGTCGATCACCGACAACCTGCCGGCGGGGCTGGACGTGGTGGTGCTCACCGACCGCACCCAGACCATCCGTGCTTCGGTCAAGGATGTGCAGCACGAGCTGCTGATCGCCATCGTGCTGGTGGTGCTGGTGACCTTCCTGTTCCTGCGCCGGGCCAGCGCCACCCTCATCCCGTCGATCGCCGTGCCACTGTCGCTGATCGGCACTTTCGGCGTGATGTACCTGGCCGGGTTCTCGATCAACAACCTCACGCTGATGGCCCTGACCATCGCCACCGGCTTCGTGGTGGACGATGCCATCGTGATGCTGGAGAACATCTCGCGGCATATCGAGGAGGGCGAGACGCCGATGCAGGCCGCGCTCAAGGGCGCCCGGCAGATCGGCTTCACCCTGATCTCGCTGACCTTCTCGCTGATCGCGGTACTGATCCCGCTGCTGTTCATGGCCGACGTGGTGGGGCGGTTGTTCCGCGAGTTCGCCATCACCCTGGCGGTGGCGATCCTGATCTCGCTGGTGGTGTCGCTGACCCTCACGCCGATGATGTGCGCGCGCCTGCTCAAGCGCGAGCCCAGGGAAGAGGAACAAGGGCGCTTCTATCGCGCCAGCGGTGCCTGGATCGACTGGATGATCGCCCACTATGGTCGCGGCCTGCAGTGGGTGCTGCGCCACCAGCCGCTGACCCTGCTGGTGGCGGTGGCGACCCTGGGCCTGACCGTGCTGCTGTACCTGGCGGTGCCCAAGGGCTTTTTCCCGGTGCAGGACACCGGGGTGATCCAGGGTATTTCCGAAGCCCCGCAATCGATCTCGTTCGCCGCCATGAGCCAGCGCCAGCAGGAACTGAGCGCGGTGATCCTGCAGGACCCGGCCGTGCAGAGCCTGTCGTCGTACATCGGCGTCGACGGCGACAACGCCACGCTCAACAGCGGCCGGTTGCTGATCAACCTCAAGCCCCACGGCGAGCGCGACATCACTGCCTCGCAGGTCATCACCCGTTTGCAACCGCAACTGGACAAGCTGGTGGGCATTCGCCTGTTCATGCAGCCGGTGCAGGACCTGAGCATCGAAGACCGCGTCAGCCGCACCCAGTACCAGTTCAGCCTGTCGTCGCCGGATGCCGACCTGCTCGCGCAGTGGAGCGGCAAGCTGGTGGATGCGTTGCATGATCGCCCCGAGCTGACCGATGTGGCCAGCGACCTGCAGGACAAGGGCCTGCAGGTGTTCCTGGTGATCGACCGCGACGCCGCCAGCCGTCTGGGCATCAACGTGTCGGAAATCACCAACGCGCTGTACGACGCCTTCGGCCAGCGCCAGATCTCCACCATCTATACCCAGGCCAGCCAGTACCGCGTGGTGCTGCAGGCCGCTGCGGCGGCCGACCTTGGGCCCAGGGTGCTCGACCAGATCTACGTCAAGACCACCGATGGCGCGCAGGTGCGCCTGTCGAGCCTGGCCCATGTGGAGCAGCGCCAGGCGCAACTGGCCATTGCCCACATCGGCCAGTTCCCGGCGGTGATGATGTCGTTCAACCTGGCCGAAGGCGTGTCGCTGGGCGAGGGCGTCAAGGTCATCGAACAGGTGCAGCAGCAGATCGGCATGCCGCTGGGCGTTCAGACCCGCTTCCAGGGCGCGGCCGAAGCCTTCCAGGCGTCGCTGTCGAGCACCCTGCTGCTGATTCTGGCGGCGGTGGTGACCATGTACATCGTGCTCGGCGTGCTCTACGAGAGCTACATCCACCCGGTGACCATCCTTTCGACCCTGCCCTCGGCCGCAGTGGGCGCGCTGCTGGCCTTGATGATCAGTGGCAACGACCTGGGCATGATCGCGATCATCGGCATCATCCTGCTGATCGGTATCGTCAAGAAGAACGCGATCATGATGATCGACTTCGCCCTGGAGGCCGAACGCAACCAGGGCATGGACCCGCAGACGGCGATCTACCAGGCGGCGCTGCTGCGCTTCCGGCCGATCCTGATGACCACCCTGGCGGCGCTGTTCGGGGCCATCCCGCTGATGCTCGCCACCGGCTCGGGCGCCGAGTTGCGCCAGCCGCTGGGCCTGGTGATGGTGGGCGGGCTGCTGGTGAGCCAGGTGCTGACGCTGTTCACCACGCCGGTGATCTACCTGTACTTCGACCGTCTGGCGCGTCGCTGGCGCCGTCAGCCTGACCCGCAACAGGCCGACGCATGAACCTCTCCGGCCCGTTTATCCGTCGCCCGGTGGCGACTATGCTGCTGAGCCTGGCCATCATGCTGCTGGGCGGGGTCAGCTTCGGCCTGCTGCCGGTGGCGCCGCTGCCGCAGATGGACTTCCCGGTGATCGTGGTGTCGGCCAGCCTGCCCGGGGCCAGCCCCGAGGTGATGGCCTCCACCGTGGCAACCCCGCTGGAACGCTCGCTGGGCAGCATCGCCGGGGTCAACACCCTGACCAGCCGTTCCAGCCAGGGCTCCACGCGGGTGATCCTGGGCTTCGACATGGGGCGCGACATCGATGGCGCCGCACGCGAGGTGCAGGCGGCCATCAATGCCACGCGCAACCTGCTGCCCAGCGGCATGAAGAGCATGCCCACCTACAACAAGTTCAACCCGGCCCAGGCACCGATCATGGTGCTGTCGCTGACCTCCGATGTGCTGCAGAAGGGCCAGCTCTACGACCTGGCCTCCACCATCCTGTCCCAGAGCCTGTCCCAGGTGCCGGGTGTGGGCGAGGTGCAGATCGGCGGCAGTTCGCTGCCGGCGGTGCGTATCGAGCTTGAGCCGCAACTGCTCAACCAGTACGGCGTGAGCCTGGACGATGTGCGCCAGACCATCGCCAACGCCAACGTGCGCCGGCCCAAGGGCTTCATCGAGGACACCCAGCGCAGCTGGCAGGTACAGGCCAACGATCAACTGGAGAAAGCCAAGGACTACGGCCCGCTGGTGATTCGCTACCAGGACGGCTCGGTGCTGCGCCTGAGCCACGTGGCCAAGGTCACCGATGGCGTGGAGAACCGCTACAACAGCGGCTTCTTCAACGACAAGGATGCGGTGCTGCTGGTGATCAACCGCCAGACCGGCGCCAACATCATCAAGACCATCGAGAGCATCAAGGAGCAGTTGCCGGCGTTGCAGGACCTGATGCCGGCCAGCGTGCAACTGAACGTGGCCATGGACCGCTCGCCGGTGATCAAGGCCACCCTCAAGGAGGCCGAACACACGCTGCTGATCGCCGTGGCGCTGGTGATCCTGGTGGTGTTCCTGTTCCTGAGCAACCTGCGCGCCTCGCTGATCCCGACCCTGGCGGTGCCGGTGTCGCTGGTGGGCACCTTCGCGGTGATGTACCTGTGCGGGTTCTCGCTCAACAACCTGTCGCTGATGGCGCTGATTCTCGCCACCGGGCTGGTGGTGGACGACGCCATCGTGGTGCTGGAGAACATCTCGCGGCATATCGACGAAGGCGTCGCGCCGCTGGCCGCGGCCTTCCTCGGCGCCAAGGAGGTGGGCTTCACGCTGCTGGCGATGAACGCCTCGCTGGTGGCGGTGTTCGTCTCGATCCTGTTCATGGGCGGCATCGTCGAGTCGTTGTTCCGCGAGTTCTCCATCACCCTGGCGGCGGCCATCCTGGTGTCGCTGGTGGTGTCGCTGACGCTCACGCCGATGCTCTGCGCGCGCTGGCTCAAACCTCACGCCCCCGGCGAGCAGACCCGCCTGCAGCGCTGGAGCGAGCGTCTCAACCAGCGCATGATGGCCGGCTACGACCGCAGCCTGGGCTGGGCGCTGCGCCATCGCCGCCTGACGCTGCTGAGCCTGCTGGTGACCATCGTGGTCAACGTGGCGCTGTACGTGGTGGTGCCCAAGACCCTGATGCCGCAGCAGGACACCGGCCAGCTGATGGGCTTTGTGCGGGGTGACGACGGGCTGTCGTTCGCGGTGATGCAGCCGAAGATGGAAATCTACCGGCGCGCCTTGCTCAAGGACCCGGCCGTGCAGAGCGTGGCCGGTTTCATCGGCGGCAACAGCGGCATCAACAACGCCATGGTGCTGGTGCGCCTCAAGCCGATCAAGGAGCGCAAGGAGTCGGCGCAGAAGATCATCGAGCGCCTGCGCAAGGAGATGCCCAAGGTACCCGGCGGGCGGCTGTTCCTGATGGCCGACCAGGACCTGCAGTTTGGCGGTGGCCGCGAGCAGAGCAGCTCGCAGTTTCTCTACACCCTGCAAAGTGGCGAGCTGACGGCGTTGCGCGAGTGGTACCCGAAGGTGGTGGCGGCGTTCAAGGCGCTGCCGGAGCTGACGGCCATCGACGCCCGCGAAGGCAGCGGCACCCAGCAGGTGACCCTGGTGGTCGATCGCGAGCAGGCCAAGCGCCTGGGCATCGACATGAACATGGTCACCGCCGTGCTCAACAACGCCTACAGCCAGCGCCAGATCTCGACCATCTACGACAGCCTCAACCAGTACCAGGTGGTGATGGAGGTCAACCCCAAGTATGCGCAGGACCCGCGCACCCTGGAGCAGGTCCAGGTGATCACCGCCGACGGCGCGCGCGTGCCGCTGTCGACCTTTGCCCATTACGAGAACAGCCTGGCCGAGGACCGTGTCAGCCACGAGGGGCAGTTCGCCTCCGAGGACATCTCGTTCGACCTCGCAGAAGGCGTCAGCCAGGACGTGGCGCTGGCCGCGGTGGAGCGCGCGGTGGCCAAGGTCGGCCTGCCCGAGGACGTGATCGCCAAGCTTGGCGGTACCGGCGATGCCTTCACCAAGAGCCAGGAGGGCCAGCCCTGGATGATCCTCGGCGCCTTGCTGGCGGTGTACCTGGTGCTGGGGATTCTGTATGAAAGCTACATTCACCCGCTGACCATCCTCTCGACCCTGCCGTCGGCCGGGGTAGGGGCGCTGCTGACGCTGTACGTGGTCGGCAGCGAATTCAGCCTGATCTCGCTGCTGGGGCTGTTCCTGCTGATCGGGGTGGTGAAGAAGAACGCGATTCTGATGATCGACCTGGCCCTGCAGCTGGAGCGCCATGAAGGGCTGAGCCCGCAGGAGTCGATTCGTCGGGCCTGCCTGCTGCGTCTGCGGCCGATCCTGATGACCACCCTGGCGGCGATCCTGGGCGCCTTGCCGTTGCTGCTGAGCACCGCCGAGGGCGCCGAGATGCGCCAGCCGCTGGGCCTGACCATCATTGGCGGGCTGGTGTTCAGCCAGATCCTCACGCTTTACACCACCCCGGTGGTCTACCTCTATCTGGACCGCCTGCGCCATCGCTTCAATCACTGGCGCGGCGTGCGTACCGACGCTGCTTTGGAAACCCCGCTATGACCCGACCTGCCGATGTTTGTCCACCTTCCCTGCAGCGCGTGCTGGCGGCCCGTGGTTCGCGCCTGCTGACCTCGGCCCTGTGCCTGGCGATGCTCAGCGCCTGTACCCTGAGCCCCGACTACCACCGGCCGCAGGCGCCGGAGCCGGTGGCGTTCAAGTACGCCGAGGGCTGGACCCAGGCCAACCCGTCCGACGCCCTGGCGCGCGGCGCCTGGTGGGAGCTGTACGGCGATGCGCAGCTCAACGGTCTGGTCGAGCAGCTCAATGCCAACAACCAGACGGTGGCCCAGTACGAGGCGCAATACCGCCAGGCCCAGACCCTGGTGCGCAGCGCCCGGGCTTCGCTGTTTCCCAGCCTCGACCTGAGCGCCGGCAAGACCCGCTCCAGCCAGGGCACCGGCAGCAGCAGTTCGAGCCTGAGCAACAACAGCAGCGGTATCCGCGACACGTACAGCGCCCAGCTGGGCGTGAGCTGGGAAGCCGACCTGTGGGGCAAGCTGCGTGAGGGCCTGAACGCCAACGAGGCGAGTGCCGAGGCGAGCTTGGCGGACCTGGCGGCGATACGCCTGAGCCTGCAGTCGGAGCTGGTGCGGAACTACCTGCAGCTGCGTGTGATCGACGAGCAGAAGCGCCTGCTCGAGGCCACGCTGGCGGCCTATCAGCGTTCGCTGACCATGACCCAGAACCAGTACCGCGCCGGGGTTTCGGGCAAGGACGCGGTGGCCCAGGCACAGACCCAGCTCAAGAGCACCCAGGCCGACCTGATCGACCTGATCTGGCAACGTGCGCAGTTCGAGAATGCGATTGCCGTGCTGATGGGCAAGGCGCCGGCCGAATTTGCCCTGGCGCCGAGCACCACCATACCGGCCTTGCCGCAGATCCCGCTGGCGCTGCCGTCGCAGCTGCTGGAGCGCCGCCCCGACATTGCCTCGGCCGAGCGCAAGGTGATGGCGGCCAACGCCAATATCGGCGTGGCGCGGGCGGCGTACTTCCCGGACCTGACCCTGAGCATGAGCGGTGGCTACAGCAGTAGCAGCTTCAGCGACTGGATCAGCTTGCCGAACCGATTCTGGTCGGTGGGGCCGCAGTTGGCCGTGACCCTCTTCGATGCCGGCAAGCGCTCGGCCGAGGTCGACCGTACCAAGGCCGTGTACGACCAGACTGTGGCGCAGTACCGTCAGAGCGTGCTGGATGGCTTCCAGGAGGTGGAAAACTACCTGGTGCAGCTGAAGGTGTATGCCGATGAGGCGCAGGTGCGCGATGAGGCGCTGGCGTCGGCGCGCGAGTCGCTGCGCCTGACCGAGAACCAGTACAAGGCGGGCCTGATCGGGTATCTGGACGTGGTGAACGTGCAGACCACCGCGTTGAGCAATGAACGCAGCGTGCTGAACCTGCTGCAGGGCAGGCTGGTGGCCAGCGTGCAGTTGATTGCGGCGTTGGGGGGCGGCTGGGAGGCAGCCAGCCTTGCTGCTGAAGAGCGTACCGCGACCGACAGGTAGTGTGCGTCGAGGCGTTCGCCGGCAAGGCCGGCGCCTACAGGCCGCGGTGTGATTGTAGGGGCCAGCCTTGCTGGCGAAGGCCGCGACGCGGTTCCAAAGCCTGATGGCCATTCGCCAAAAACATCCCGCCATCCCTCGGAAACTCCGTGCGTTTCGCTAAAGGTTGAGTACAATCATCGGTTTTTCACCGGGCCGGGACAGCGCCCGTCAACCGGGCCTTGGAACCTTCATGCTCAACGGTAGTTATTCCTCCTCGCTGGTCCTGATTTCGCTGTGCGTGGCGATTCTGGCGTCCTACACGGCGCTGGACCTGACCGGGCGCATCGCCACCGCCAAGGGCCGTGCCGCGTACCTGTGGATGGTCGGCGGTGCTCTGGCCCTGGGCACCGGGATCTGGTCGATGCACTTCATCGGCATGCTTGCCTTCAGCCTGCCCATCGAGCTGGGCTACGACCTGAGCCTCACCGCGCTGTCGCTGGTGATCTCGGTGCTTTCGTCGGGCTTCGCACTGTGGCTGGTGAGCCAGCCGAGCCTGCCGGGCCGCGTGCTGGCGCTGGGGGCGCTGATCATGGGCGCGGGCATCAGCAGCATGCATTACACCGGCATGGCCGCCATGCAGATGCAACCGGGCATCGACTACGACCCGCTGCTGTTCGCCGCCTCGCTGTTGATTGCAGTAGGCGCGTCGGTGGCCGCACTGTGGATCGCCTTCCGCCTGCGCCGCAATACCCCGTATGTACGCCAGATTCGCGGCGGCGCCGCCGTGGTGATGGGCATTGCCATCGTCGGCATGCACTACACCGGCATGGCAGCGGCCAATTTTGCCGACGGCAGCTTCTGTGGCGCGCTGGACGGTGGGCTCAGCGGCAGTGGCCTGGACTACCTGGTGCTGATCACCACCCTGGCGGTGCTGGCGGTGGCGCTGCTGACCTCGGTGCTGGATGCACGCCTGGAGGCGCGCACTGCGGAGCTGGCGCAATCGCTGACCCTGGCCAACCAGGAGCTGACCCAGCTGGCGCTGCACGACACCCTCACCGGGCTGCCCAACCGCAGCCTGCTGACCGACCGCATCGAGCAGGCCATCGCCAAGGTGGCCGAGCAGGGCGGCTGCTTTGCGCTGATGTTCATCGACCTGGACGGGTTCAAGCCGGTCAACGACGCGTTCGGCCATCACACCGGCGACCAGTTGCTCAAGGAGGTGGCGATGCGCCTGCGCGGCCACCTGCACAGCCAGGACACCCTGGCGCGCATCGGCGGTGACGAGTTCGTGCTGCTGGTGGAGCTGGACGAGCCTGAAGACGCGGTGGGGGTGGCCGCCAAGCAGGTCAACCTGGTGTCGCGCCCGTTCCGGGTGGCCGAGCAGAGCCTGCAGATCTCCGCCAGCGTCGGCATCGTGTTGTACCCCGGCAACGGCGCCGACCAGATGGAGCTGCTGCGCAATGCCGACGCGGCCATGTACCACGCCAAGAGCGCCGGCAAGAACGCCTACAGCTTTTTCGATGTGTCGATGAACAGCAACGCGCGCCTGCAGCTGCAGTTGCTGCAGGACCTGCGCATGGCGCTGGAGCAGCGCCAGTTGCGCCTGTTCTACCAGCCCAAGTTCGATGCGGTGGGGCGCCAGCCTATCGGTGCCGAGGCCCTGCTGCGCTGGGAGCACCCGCAGCACGGCATGTTGCTGCCCGATCGCTTCATCCAGCTGGCGGAAAAAACCGGGTTGATCATCCCGATCGGCGAGTGGGTGCTGGACGAGGCCTGCCGCCAGATGCGCAGCTGGATGGACCAGGGCTATGAAAACTGGCGGGTTGCAGTGAACCTGTCGGCCATCCAGTTCTGCCATGCCGGGCTGGTTGACAGCGTGGCGTCGGCCTTGCAGCGTCATCGCCTGCCGGCCAACAGCCTGACCCTGGAGATCACCGAAACCACCGCCATGCACGACGCCGATGCGAGCCTGATGGTGTTGCAGCGCCTGTCGGACATGGGCGTGGACCTGTCCATCGACGATTTCGGTACCGGCTACTCAAGCCTGATGTACTTGAAGCGCCTGCCGGCCAACGAGCTGAAGATCGACCGTGGCTTCGTGCGCGACCTGGAGCAGGACAGCGACGATGCCGCGATCGTGTCGGCCATCGTGGCGCTGGGGCAGGCACTGGGGTTGAGGATTGTTGCCGAAGGGGTGGAAACCGACCGCCAGCAGGACTTCCTGACCCGTCTGGGGTGTGATTCGCTGCAAGGGTACCTGCTCGGTCAGCCGCTGCCGGCCGAGCGTTTCATGGCTGATATCGAGAGACTGGCGGTGGGGCAGGCCTGAGCGCCAGCGTCAGGCCGAGCGCAGCGCACACGAGGGCTGGAACGCTTCAAGCTCGTCTTCCACCGCTTCGATGATGCGCTCCACATCCGACGCCGCCATCAGTGTGGCGCACGGAATGCCGGCAATCGCCAGCAGGGTTTCGCCGGTGGCGCGGTCGAACACGCGCGCCACCATGCTGCGCGGTGCATCCATGCTGGCTTCAAAGCCCAGGGGATGGAAGTGCCAGCGCATCATCTGGCAGGCGTTGGGAAACGTGAGCTTGTTCATGCCGGCCTCCTTTTACAGCTGACCCCGATTCGCTGAGCATGCCTGTACCCGGGACACGCTGCCCAGGGAAGGCCAAGACCCTAACCATAGCACCGATGCGGCCGCTGTCCGCCGCTTGTTTGCGCCCCGTTGCAGGATGTTTGACCTGCGTCACAATGGCTTTTTGCTATGTGTGGGTTGCGCAAGCGTTTGCGTGGTCCGCATTGCGGCGGGTGAGGCTGTCATGGCCGCTGAAGCGGGCAGGGTGGGGCCACGGGTATTTCAGACCAGCGGCGGGCTCAGCTGAGCAGGCCGGCGGCGATGTTGATGGTGAAACCCAGAATAGCGGTGTTGAACACGAAACCGATCACCGAGTGGGCCAGCACCACCCGGCGCAGTTCACGCCCGGCGACGCCCACATCGGAGGTTTGCACCGCGACGCTGAGGGTGAACGAGAAGTAGTGGAAGTCCCAGTAATCGGGGTTGCGCTCCTCGTCTGGAAAGCGCAGCAGCGGCTGCTTGGCGGTGCTGGTGTAGAACAGGCGCGCATAGTGCAGGCTGAAGATGGTGCCGATCAGCAGCCACGAGCCGGCCACGGTGAGGCCGGTGTACAGGTAGTGCAGGGCCTGGGTGCTGCCGGTCAGGCCCTTGCTGCTGGCCAGTTGCAGGGTGACTGCGGCAAGGCTGGCGATGGCCGCGATACTCACGGTAAACAGCACCATCCCGGCATTTTCGTCCTCGATGCAGGCCACCTTGCGCACCTGGCCCGGTTTTGCCCGCAGGGTCAGCCAGAACACCAGCAGCAGGTACAGCCAGACCCCGAGGTTCCAGCCCGCCAGGATGTGTTGCACCAGGTTGTCTGCCGGGATGAACACGCCGCCCAGGCAGCCGACCAGTGCGGCGGCGCTGAGGCGCGGGTGGGTATGGGCCAGTTTGTGGAATGCCATGTTGCCTCACGTCGATGGATGCACCGCCAACTGTAGCCTATACCTAGGAAGCCTTTCTTCAGGCGCCACTGGAGCGACCGCATGAAACACGCATTGATCATCGGCACCCTGTGCCTGGCCGGGCTGGGCCTGGCCGGTTGTTCGAGCAGCACCGTGCAGCCCGACGAGTACTCCGGGTTCCTCAAGGACTACAGCCGTCTCAAGCAGACCACCTCGCCCTCCGGTGCCACGGTGATGCGCTGGATCGACCCGAACCTCAAGCTCGACCGCTACACCAGCGTATACATCGAGCCCAGCCAGCTGTATCCCAAGCCGCAACCTACCGCGCGGATTCCGCAGAGCACCCTGCAAGGCATCACCCACTACTACGACCAGGCGCTCAAGCGCGAGCTGGGCAAGTCGTTGCCGCTGGCCACCGGCCCTGGCCCGGGGGTGATCGTGGTACGCCCGGCGATCACGGCCGTCAGCAGCAAGACCGAGGGCCTGAAGGCATACGAAGTGATTCCGGTGGCGCTGGTGGCGGCAGCGGTGAGCACGGCCTCGGGCATCCGCGACCAGGAAACCGATATCGCCACCGAGGCGCAGTTTCTGGATGGCGGCAACAACAAGGTGCTCGCCCAGGTGGTGCGCAAGGGTAGTGGCAAGCCGCTGGAAAACGACAGCCAGGTGATGAAGGCCGACGATGTGAAGGCAGTGCTCGATGGCTGGGCGTCCGACCTGCACCAGTCCTACCTCAAGCTCAAGGGCCATTGAGCCCTGTGCCAGGCCATTCGGGGAGCCTCGCAATGGCCTGGCAGCGTGTTGGCCGGTCTGCCGGCCCCAGCGGGCCGACGACAGTTGACCGCTTCACCATTGAAACCCGGCTTCAATCAGCCTAGCCTGCGCGGCATACCGTTGAAAGGAGCCCGTCATGCAAGGCGTTACCCGCAAGATCACCCAGGCCATTCTGTACGAAGTCATCGCGGTGGCCTGTGTCGCACCGGCCCTGGCGTTGGCCTTCGATGAGGGCATGGCCCATTCCACCGTGCTGTCGGTGATCATGTCGGGCATGGCCCTGGGCTGGAACATGCTCTACAACTACCTGTTCGAGTTCTGGGAGGCACGTCAGGCCCGACGCAGCCGCACCTTCGTACGGCGCCTGCTGCATGCCATCGGCTTCGAGGGCGGGCTGGTGCTGATCCTGCTGCCGGTGGTGGCCTGGTGGCTGGACATCAGCCTGTGGGCGGCACTGGGCACCAACCTTGCGCTGTTCGTGTTCTTCTTCGTGTACGCCTTCGTGTTCCAGTGGGGCTTCGACCGGGTGTTCGGCGTGCCCGAATCGGCGCACGAACGCGGCGTGCAAGCCTGCACGAGCGCAAAATGAATGATTGACTTGAAAAAGGCCGTGGGCTAGTTTCGCTGCCATGACCTTATTCGCAGCGTTGCCTTCGCACAGCATTATTACCGCCATTATCAGATTGGCGGGCTAGCGAGCACCTTGCACCTAACCCGCCCTGGAGGCGGGTTTTTCCTTTCTGACTCCTGGGCACTTCAAAAAAAACCAGGAGTCACCGATGACCAGCCTTACCGTCTGCCCCAGCACCTCGACCAGCGCCACCAGCCTGCTGTCGGACTACGTGCGAAGGATTCTTGCCGCACCGGTATATGACCTGGCCATCGAGACGCCCCTGCAGCCCGCCCGGGCACTGTCCGAGACCCTGGGCAACAACGTGCTGCTCAAGCGCGAAGACCTGCAGCCGACCTTTTCCTTCAAGATCCGCGGGGCCTACACCCGTCTCAGTCGCCTGAGCACCGAGCAGCGCGAGCGCGGGGTGATCACCGCGTCCGCCGGCAACCATGCCCAGGGCGTGGCGCTGGCCGCCCGTGAACTGGGCATGCGCGCCACCATCGTGATGCCCACCACCACTCCGGCGCTGAAGATCGAAGGGGTGCGCTCGCGTGGCGGCAATGTGGTGCTGCACGGTGACAGCTTCCCGCGGGCGCTGGCCCATGCGCTGCAACTGGCCCAGAGCGAAGGCGCCACGTTCGTGCCACCGTTCGACGACCCGGACGTGATTGCAGGGCAGGGCACCGTGGCCATGGATATCCTGCGCCAGCAACCGGGCGAGCTGGACGCGATCTTCGTGCCGGTGGGTGGCGGCGGCCTGATCGCCGGCATCGCCGCCTACGTCAAGTACCTGCGCCCGCAGGTAAAGGTGATCGGCGTCGAGCCGCATGACTCTAACTGCCTGCAGGCCGCGCTGGCCGCTGGCCAGAGGGTGGTGCTGCCCCAGGTCGGCACCTTCGCCGACGGCGTGGCGGTTGCGCAGATCGGCGCGCATTGCTTCGAGGTGTGCCGGCATTACGTGGACGAAGTGGTCACGGTCAGCAGCGACGAGCTGTGCGCGGCCATCAAGGACATCTACGACGACACCCGCTCGATCACCGAGCCTTCCGGTGCGCTGGCGGTGGCCGGGATCAAGAAGTACGTGGCCAGCCGCGGTGTGACGGGCCAGACCCTGGTGGCAATCGACTCCGGTGCCAACGTCAACTTCGACCGCCTGCGCCATGTGGCCGAACGCGCCGAACTGGGCGAGCAGCGCGAGGCGGTCATCGCGGTGACCATCCCCGAGCAGCCGGGCAGCTTCCGCGCCTTCTGCCAGGCCCTGGGCCAGCGCCAGATCACCGAGTTCAACTACCGCTACCAGCCCGGCAAGGAGGCCCGCCTGTTCGTCGGCGTGCAGACCCACCCGCACACCGACCCGCGCGCGCAGTTGCTGGCCAGCCTGGCCGGGCAGGGCTACGAGGTGCTGGACCTGACCGAGAACGAGCTGGCCAAGTTGCATATCCGCCACACCGTGGGCGGCCACTCGGCCCCCTCGCTCGACGAGCGGGTGCTGCGCTTCGAGTTCCCGGAGCGTCCTGGCGCCTTGCTGGGCTTTCTTGAGCGCCTGGGCAAGCGCTGGAACATCAGCCTGTTCCACTACCGCAACCACGGGGCTGCCGAGGCGCGGGTGTTCGTGGCGCTGCAGGTGCCGGACGATGAGCTGGCGCAGTTGCCAGGCACCCTCGACGGCATGGGCTATCGCTACTGGGACGAGACCGACAACCCGGCCTATCGGCTGTTTCTTGGCTGACTTTGCGCTGGATCAACATGCCCTGTGGCCCACGGGCGGATCCTTGAGGCAGAGATATAAAGCCTGAGGAATACCGCCATGAGCAGCACGTTTTTCATCCCAGCCGTCAACATCATGGGCATCGACTGCCTGGACGAAGCCATGACCGCCATTGTCGGCTATGGCTTTGCCAAGGCGTTGATCGTCACCGATACCGGGCTGGCCAAGGCCGGCGTGGCACAGCGAATCGCCGAGCAGCTGGCGATGCGTGACATCGACTCGGTGGTGTTCGACGGCGCCAAGCCCAACCCGAGCATCGCCAACGTGGAGCAGGGCCTGGCGATGCTCAAGCGCGAGCACTGCGACTGCGTGATTTCGCTGGGCGGCGGTTCACCCCACGACTGCGCCAAGGGCATTGCCCTGTGTGCCACCAATGGCGGGCACATCGGCGACTACGAAGGGGTCGACCGCTCCGCCAAGCCGCAATTGCCGCTGATCGCGATCAATACCACGGCCGGTACGGCCAGCGAGATGACGCGCTTCTGCATCATCACCGACGAGGCGCGCCACGTGAAAATGGCCATCGTCGACCGCAACGTCACCCCGTTGCTGTCGGTGAACGACCCGGCGCTGATGGTCGGCATGCCCAGGTCGCTGACGGCGGCCACCGGTATGGATGCACTGACCCACGCCATCGAGGCCTATGTATCCACGGCGGCCACGCCGATCACCGACGCCTGCGCACTCAAGGCCATCGAGCTGATCAGCCGCAACCTGCGCCAGGCGGTGATCGACGGGCAGGACCTGACCGCGCGGGAGAACATGGCCTATGCGCAGTTCCTCGCCGGCATGGCGTTCAACAATGCTTCGCTGGGGTTCGTGCATGCGATGGCGCATCAGCTCGGTGGCTTCTACGACCTGCCGCACGGGGTGTGCAACGCGGTGCTGCTGCCCCATGTGCAGCGCTTCAATGCGGCGGTGAGCGCGGCGCGCCTGCGTGATGTGGCACAGGCGATGGGCGTGGCGGTGGAGGGGCTGAACGCGGCGCAGGGTGCCGATGCGGCGATCCAGGCCATCGTGCAACTGAGCGACGATATCGAGATACCGCCGGGGCTGGAGGTGCTGGGTGCGCAGGTGGCGGATGTGCCGACCCTGGCGGCCAACGCGCTCAAGGATGCCTGCGGCCTGACCAACCCGCGGCGGGCCAGCCAGGCCGAGATCGAGGCGATCTTCAAGGCAGCCTTCTAGCGCATCTTCGCTGGCAAGCCAGCTTCCACAGGGTTCTGCGGTACAGCCAGAACCTGTGGGCTGGCTTTGCGGCGATGCCGTCAGACCACCAGCGACAACAGCATGATGAAGATGATGCCCACCACCGACAGGATGGTTTCCATCATGCTCCAGGTCTTGAAGGTTTCGGCCACGGTCATGTTGAAGTACTGCTTGACCAGCCAGAAGCCCGCATCGTTGACATGCGACAGGATCAGCGAGCCGGCCCCCGTGGCCAGCACCAGCAGCTCGCGGTTCACGCCCGGTATCATGGCGATCACCGGGGCCACGATACCCGCACCGGTAATGGTCGCCACCGTCGCCGAGCCCGTGGCGATGCGAATCACCGCCGCCACCAGCCAGGCCAGCATGATCGGCGAGATCTGCGCCTGCACCGCCATCTGACCGATCACGTTGCCCACACCGGTATCCACCAGCATCTGCTTGAAGCCGCCCCCGGCGCCCACGATCAGCACGATTGCCGCCGTAGGCGCCAGGCTCTGGTCGAGCATCTTCATGATCTGCTGGCGGCTGAAGCCCTGGGCCGAGCCGAAGGTGTAGAAGGCCAGCAGCAGGGCTGCCAGCAGCGCCGTGATCGGGTGCCCGATCAGGTCCATCCACTGGCGAAAGATGTGCTCGGCCGGCAGTACCACGTCGGCGAAGGTCTTGAGCAGCATCAGGAACACCGGCAGCAGGATGGTCACCAGCGTGATGGCGAAGCTGGGCAGTTGCGTGCGCTCGGCTTCGCGGGCGATCTGGTCCATCAGCTCCTGGGACGGCGAGCCGGGGATGTACCGCGAAATGAACGTGCCGTACAGCGGCCCGGCGATGATCGCCGTGGGCAGCGCCACGATCAGCCCGTAGAAGATGGTCTTGCCGATGTCGGCGCCGAACACGCCGATGGCCAGCAGCGGGCCCGGGTGCGGCGGCACCAGCCCGTGCACCACCGACAGCCCGGCCAGCAGCGGAATGCCGATCTTGATCAGCGATACCCCGGTGCGCCGGGCCACGATGAACACCAGGGGTATCAGCAGCACGAAGCCGATTTCGAAGAACAGCGGGATGCCCACCAGGAAGGCGGCGAACATCATGGCCCAGTGCACCTTCTGCTTGCCGAAGGCGCGAATCAGGGTTTGCGCGATCTGGTCGGCGCCGCCGGAATCGGCCATCAGCTTGCCGAGCATGGTGCCCAGTGCCAGCACGATCCCGACAAAGCCGAGTACGCCCCCGAAACCGTCCTGGAACGACTTCATCACTTTGGCTACCGGCATGCCGGAGGTCAGGCCCAGAAAGCCCGCGGCCAGGGTCAGCGCCACGAAAGGGTGCACCTTGAAGTGGGTGATCAGCAGTACCAGGCCGATGATGGTCACCAGTGCATCAAGCAAGAGGTAGGTATCAGTTGCCAGACCGAACATGGTTCAGTGCCTCGTATTGTCATTGTTGTGGGCGGAACTTTTACAGCGTGCAGCAGTCGAGACAGCGCTATCTTTGGTGAGCCGGAAAACTGCCGGAAAATCAGGCAGTTCGCGCCAGTGCCGACTCACCGCAGGGCTTTAGCCAGGTGTCTACCTGACGGGCCAGCTGGGCGATGGGTTGGGTGGCGTCCAGGGTCAGGGTCAGGGTTTCGCCGCGCGGCGACTCCAGGGCGGCGAACTGGCTGTCGATCAGGCTTGCCGGCATGAAGTGGCCGGGGCGTGCCAGCACGCGGCGTTCGGCTTCCTGGGGCGTCAGTTCGAGGAACACGAAGCCCAGGTCGGGTACGGCGTGGCGCAGGGCGTCGCGGTAGCGCTTTTTCAGCGCCGAGCAGGTGAGGATCGGCCGTTCGCCGGCCTTGAGGGTGGCCTGCAGCTCTTCGCCCAGGCGGATCAGCCAGCCAGCGCGGTCGTCATCGTCAAGGGGAATGCCGGCGCTCATCTTCTGGATGTTGGCGGCAGGGTGAAAGGCATCGCCTTCGATCAGGCGGCCGCCGCTGCAATCGGCGATGGCAGAACCGACGCAGCTCTTGCCGCAGCCAGCCACGCCCATCACCACAATAGCGGACAGGGGAGAGTTCATCGGTACCTCCTGCGGGGCAAGATAGCGCTATCTTTGACCGAGGCTGACAACGCCTCGGCGGCTTCCCACCCGGTTGTTATTGGTTTTGTAAAAGCAGTCTGGGCGCTCATCGCCGTGCACCTGCAGTTATGCATTGCCTGACGTCTGAGACAGCGCTACCTTAGTGCCCGTTCCCTTCTCTTTGCAAGCCGAAAAATAAAAGCCCCCATGACCCGCATTGGCTCCCGTACTACCGGTCGTCCCACCCTGGCTGAAGTGGCCAGGCTTTCCGGGGTTTCCCCGGTCACCGCCTCGCGCGCCCTGCGCGGCATCAGCACGGTTGCTCCGGAACTGGTGCAGAAGGTCAAGGATGCTGCCGCAGCGCTGGGCTATGTCGCCAACCCGGCAGCCCGCGCGTTGGCGTCGGCACAGAGCCAGTCGGTGGTGGTGCTGATTCCGTCGCTGTCCAACCAGCTGTTCATCGAAACCCTCGAAGCCATCCACGACGTGATGCGCCCGCGCGGCCTTGAAGTGCTGATCGGCAACTTCCACTACGACGTGGCCGAAGAGGAGAACCTGATTCGCAACTACCTGGCCTACCAGCCGTGCGGCATGCTGCTTACCGGTTTTGACCGCACCGAGGCGTCGCAGCAGATGCTGGCCGCCAGTGGTGTGCCCTGCGTGCACATGATGGAGCTGGGTGGGCCGGACACGGCCACTTCGGTCGGGTTTTCCCAGCAGCAGGCCGGGCGCGCGGCTGCCCGGCACCTGATCGAACGCGGGCGGCGGCGCCTGGGCTTCATTGCCGCGCAGCTCGATCCGCGGGTGATGCAACGCGCTGACGGGTTCCGCCAGGCGCTCGACGATGCAGGGCTGTATGACCCGGCACTGGAAATGCTCGCACCGCAGCCGTCATCCATCGGCCTGGGCGGCGAGCTGTTCAGCCAGTTGCTCGAGCGTCACCCGGAGGTGGACGGGCTGTTCTTCTGCAACGACGACCTGGCCCAGGGCGCGATTCTGCAAGCCTTGCGCCAGGGCATCGAGGTGCCGGGGCAGGTGGCGATGGTGGGCTTCAACGACCTGCCGGCATCGGCTCACCTGGTACCGCGCCTGACCTCCATTCGCACCCCGCGCGCTGCCGTGGGGCGGCAGGCTGCGCAGGCGCTGCTGGCGTTGCTCGACGGCAAGGGCGGGCAGCCGCGCACCCAGGACCTGGGCTTCGAACTGATGGTGCGCGAAAGCAGTTGACGTGGGGTGATAAACGGTGATGGCAGTTGGCTTGCAGGGTACAGAAGTGCATCTATGCTGAGCAAAAACCGCCAATGGAGTGGTAACCAATGTTTAACGCCCATCGCAAGTCTGACCTGGCTGAAATCGAGCGTTGCACCCAAGCGTTACACCACTCCAATGCCAAGCTTGCGGCCATAGGTCGCTCGATGGCCATGATCGAGTTCAGCCCCGACGGGGTGATTCTCGAAGCCAACGAGCGTTTCTGCTCCACCCTGGGCTATGCCGCCGAGGAGATCATCGGCAAGCACCACCGCATTTTCTGCGAGCCCGACTACGTCAAGAGCGATGCGTACCGCACCCTGTGGCGCGACCTGGCGCGGGGCGAGGCCCACAGCGGTACCTTTCTGCGGCGCGACAAGGCCGGGCACGATGTATGGCTGGAGGCCAGCTACATGCCGGTGTTCGGCGCCAACCAGCAGGTCACCAGCGTGATCAAGGTCGCCTCCGACATCACCCGGCGGGTGGTCGAGGAGCATGAGAGCGACAGCCTGATCAATGCCATCAGCCGTTCCATGGCGATGGTCGAGTTCACCCCCGAAGGCAATGTGATCCGTGCCAACGAGAACTTCCTCAAGACCATGCATTACCGGGCCGAGGAGGTCATTGGCCAGCACCACAGCCTGTTCTGCCACCGCAGCGAAAGCGAGTCGAGCGCCTACAAGGCATTCTGGGCCTCGCTCAATCGCGGCGAGTACCATTCCCATCGTTTCGAGCGCAAGAACAAACTCGGGCAGATGGTGTACCTGGAAGCTTCCTACAACCCGATCTTCGATACCCGTGGCCGCCTGTACAAGGTGGTCAAGTTCGCCAGCGACATCACCCACCAGGTGTGTACCCAGCAGACGGCGGCCGAAGCGGCCCACGCCACCTCGGTGCAGAACGATGCCTGCGCGCGCAAGGGCTCGGAGGTGGTGCAGCATACGGTGCAGGTGATCGAGGAGATCTCCCGCGAGCTCAATGCCGCAGCCCGCAGCATCGATGCGGTGAGCAAGCAGTCGGAACTGATCGGGCAGATCGTGCAGACCATCCGCAGCATTGCCGACCAGACCAACCTGCTGGCCCTGAACGCCGCCATCGAGGCGGCGCGGGCAGGTGAGCACGGCCGCGGCTTTGCCGTGGTGGCCGACGAGGTGCGCAGCCTGGCGGCACGCACCAGCAAGGCGACCCTGGAGATCGTCGATGTGGTGCGCCAGAACCACGACCTTTCACTCAATGCGGTGGCCAGCATGCAGTCGAGCCTCAGCCGCACCGGGCTGGGGGTGGAACTGGCCAATGAGGCGGGGGAAGTGATCCTGGAAATCCAGCAGGGTTCGCAGCACGTGGTGGACGCCATCAGCCAGATCAACTCGACCCTGCAGCTGCACTGAGCCTCATCTCAACCGGCGGCGATGGATCGCTGCAGGTGTTCATGCAGATCCTTCAGGCTCTGTTCCAGCGCCGCCAGCAACGCCTCGATGGCCTTGTCCGGGGCCTTGCCGGTACAGGCCTGCTCCAGCGCATCGCAGTGCCCCACCAGGCCATGGGCCTTGAGCATCTTGGCGCCGCCCTTGATGCGGTGCGACAGGCTGCGCAGTTGCTGTCGACTCGCGCCTGAGCCCAGGGCACGCAACGCCTCGAGGTCTTCGGCGCTGCTGCGCTCCAGCTCCGTCAGCAGACGCTTGATCAGCCGTGGGTCACCCAGGGTCAGGTGCTTGAGGTTGTCGATGTTGAAACCGCTGTTGTCCTCGGCGCGGGGCTCGGGTGGCGTCTGCGGCTCGGGGGTATCCACCCCCGACAGGTGACGGCTCAAGGCGCCCAGGCCGATCGGCTTGAACAGGCAGTCATCCATGCCCGACGCCAGGCAGCGCTCGCGTTCGTCGGCCTGGGCGTTGGCGGTCAGGCCCAGTATCAGGCAGGGCGGGCGATTCGCCTGGGCTTCCTGGGCACGAATCTCGCGCGCCAGCTGGTGGCCGTCCATGCCGGGCATGTTGCAGTCGGTGATCACGGCGTCGAAGCGCCCGGCCTGCCAGGCCTGCAGGCCGCCCGCGCCGTCGCTGGCCTGGGTTACCCGATGGCCCAGCACGCTCAGCTGCTTTTCCAGCAGCATGAGGTTGGCGGGGTAGTCGTCGACCACCAGGATGTTCAGCCGCTGGCTGGCCTGGGCCGTTGGCTCCTGGGCCGGTTCCTCGGGTTGACTGGCAGTGCTGGCCAGCATCAGCGGCAGGCTGACCGTGACCTGGGTGCCATGGCCCGGGGTGCTGTGCAGCTCCAGGCTGCCCTGCATCAGTTCGCACAGGGTCCGGCTGATCACCAGGCCCAGGCCGGTGCCCTGGCGAGCCGGCTGGCTGCCGGCCTGGATGAAGGGGTGGAACAGGCGCTGCTGGTCCGGCTGGCTGATGCCGATGCCGCTGTCCTCGACGACCAGGTGCATGTGCACCTGCTTGCCGCACGGCGTGGGCTGGCACTGCAGGCGCACGCTGACGCCGCCGCGCTCGGTGAACTTGATGGCATTGCCCACCAGGTTGGACAGGATCTGGCGAAAACGCAGCGGGTCGATCTCCACCAGGGCGGCGGGGGGCTGCAGGTCCTGGGTCAGGCTGATGTCCTTGAGACGGGCGCTGCTTTCGAACACCTGCACGGTGCTGCGTACCAGCGCACCCAGGTCGGTGGGTTGTGGCGCCAGGCTCATGTGTCCGGATTCGATGCGGGCGATGTCCAGCACGTCGCCGATCAGCTCCAGCAGGCTGCTGGCCGAATCGAATGCCACCTGCAGGGAGTGCTCGTCGGTGCGGCCCTGTGCGGCATCCTTCAGGGCAAGCTCGAGCAGGCCGATCACCGCGTTCATGGGGGTGCGGATCTCGTGGCTCATGGTGGTCAGGAAGGTGCTCTTGGCGTGGTTGGCGCTGTCGGCCTGTTCCTTGGCCACATGCAGCTCTTCGAGCAGGTGTTCGCTGATGCGCAGCTGCAGTTGCAGGGCCTGCTCGGCCTCGGCGCGTTGCTGCATCAGCTTGCGCAGGTAACGGTTCCACAACGCTATGGCAAGCACCAGCGCCACCGCGATGCCCAGAATCTGCAGCACCAGCGAGCGGTAGTTGCGCCAGGGCGTGTCGCTTATCAGGGCATTGATGCGCCAGCGATTGACCAGCTGGGTCATCTGCTCGGGCGGGATGCTGAGCAGGGATTTTTCCAATATCGCATGCAGTGGCGAAGAACGTTCGGTGGCGAAGGCGGCGAGGGCAGGGGTGTCGTCCAGCAGGGTGGCGATGCGCAGGCGGTCCTTGAACATGCGGCTGATGAAGTAGGCGGCGTTGATCTGCGAACTGAGCGCCGCGTCCGCGCGGCCCTGGGCCACGTACTCCATCAGTGCCAGCGGGTCGTCGACTTCGATCAGGCTGATGGCGGGATAGCGCTGGCGCAGTTCGGCGCTTACCGGTGTACCGCGAATGATCGCCAGGCGCTTGCCGTCGAGCTGGTCGGGGTGGCGGATCGATGTATCGCGCACGCTGGTCACCAGCACCCGCGGGTTGGCCAGGTAGGGGCGGGTGAAGGCCAGGGTTCTGGCGCGCTGCTCACCATAGTTGAGCGCGCCGACGACCTCGGCTTCGCCCTGTTCGACCATGCTGATCATGGTGGGCACCGAGTCGGTCTCGATGATCTGGAACTTCAGGCCGCTGCGCAGGCTGATCTGCGCCAGCACGTCGGCGGTGATGCCGCGAAAGTGCTGGTTTTCGTCGAAGAAGCTCAGGGGCGCGAAGTACTTGTTGATGACCACGCGCACGCTGGGATGCTGCGCGATCCAGTGTCGCTCTTCGTCGGTCAGCGCGATGTCCGCCCGGTTGAGCAGGATGCTGCTCACGCCGCTGGTCCAGCGGCGCATCACGTTCAACCGGTCGCTGTCGGTGATGCTGCCCAATGCCTTGTTCACCAGGTCCAGCAACGCGGTGTTCTCGCGCACCAGGGCAAAGCCGAAGGAAGAGCGCTGGGGTTTGACGTAGTGGGAGATCTGCAGGCTTTCGCGGTAGTTCTTGCCGATCAGGTAGTCGGAACTGATCGCGTCGCCGATGAATGCATCGGCCTGGCCCAGGGCCACCGCCGACAGGGCCGACATGGTCGAGGCGTACAGTTGCAGGTTCGCCCGGGGGTAGAGCTGGCGTACCAGCGACGGTGGCAGGTAGTGTTCGACCATCGACAGCGTCAGCCCGTCGAGCGGGTCGTCAGGGTCATGGGTCACGCCGACGGGGGTCGCGATGATCGGCTGGTCGTCGGCGTAGGGCTGGCTCATCACCAGTGCGCTGTCGGCGGCTTCGTAGCCGTTGGCGCTGCCCAGCAGATCGATCTGGCCACTGTGCAGGGCGGCGATGGCCTGGATACGGTTCGGGAACTGCAGCACCTGCACCGGGATCTTCAACTGCTCGCCGATCAGGCCGGCGAAGTCGGCGCTGACCCCTTCATAGTCGTGCTGGCTCACATTGATGTCGAAGGGCGGGTAGTCCGGCGCCGAGGTGCCCAGGCGCAGCACCTGCTTGTGCTTGAGCCACCGACGTTCGGCGAGGGTCAGCGGGGGTGGCGCACTGCTGCTGACCGAGCGCCCGAGCAGTTGGCGGGCAACCCCCGGCTCCTGTGCCATGGCGCTTATCGCCAGCCACTGCACCAGGCAGGCGAGCAGCAGGGCAGGCAGGCAACGCTTGGTCATGGGCGGCTCAGGTCAGTGCGTTGCGGTTGGCCACATCGATCAACTCAACCAGCGATACCACCCCGAGCTTTTCCATGATGCGGGTCTTGTAGGTGCTGATGGTCTTGGCGCTGAGGATCATCGTTGTAGCGATTTCGCCGTTGCTGGCGCCCTTGGCCAACTGGCGCAGCACCTCGAACTCACGGTTGGACAGCTTGTCCAGGCGCTGGAGTTCCGAGCTTGACCGGTCATTGAAGCGTGACGCATCGGGCAGGTAGGAGTAGCCGTTGAGCACGGCCTTGAGGGCGGCGCTCAGGATATCGAGGTCTTCGTCCTTGCGCACGAATGCCGAGGCACCGGACTCGATGCAACGGCGGGCGAACAGCCGGGGTGGGCGGCCGGTCAATACCAGGATACGTGGCGGGTTGGTCAACTGGCTGAGCCGCTCCAGCACGCTCAGGCCATCCAGGCGTGGCAGCCCCAGATCGAGGATCACCACGTCAGGCTGCAGCTTGCGCGCCAGTTCGACAGCACTGGCGCCGTCTCGGGCTTCACCGACGATGTTGTAGCCATCGCGCTCCAGCAGGGTGCGGATGGCGAAGAGGATGGTGGTGTGGTCATCAACGATCAAGACTTTGGGCATCGCGCAACTCCTTGTCAGAGAGGTGATCCAGGCCCCGAACCGTTCGGGGCGACGCCTGCCCAGGCTCTGGCAAGGCGGCCAAGATACGTGGAAACGCTCAGCAGGAGTACGTCCAGTATAGAAGTGAGGAAGAAATCAGTTCGATTAGAGGATTTTTCTTACAAGGCGCTCGAAAGTTCTGTAGCCGATTTCCTATCGCCTGGGCCGGTTATCGCTAGCAGAGGCTGTTGAATTGGCAGGCGCGCCCATGGGAACGCGCCGGGCATGGGGCCGGGAGGGCCGCCGTCAATGGCCGTCAAGGTCGGTACAGGTGCGCATGCCCGGCGCGGTAGAGCGCCGACTCGCTGAAGGTATCGCTGCCCAATACCCGGCCCACCAGGATCAGTGCGGTGCGTCGAAAGCCCTTGGCCTGCACCCGTTGCACGATGTCGTCCAGGCTGCCCAGCACCCAGTCCTGATCTGGCCAGGTGGCGCGGTGCACCACGGCGATCGGGCAGTCGCTGCCGTAATGCGGGCGCAGTTCCTCGACGATTCTGGCCAGGTGCTTGACCCCCAGGTGAATGGCCAGGGTTGCCTGGTGGCTGGCCAGGCTCCCCAGCGATTCGCCCGGCGGCATCGGCGAGGTATCGCCGTAGCGCGTCAGGATCACGCTCTGGGCGATGTCCGGCAGGGTCAGCTCGCATTCGAGCAGGGCGGCACTGGCAGCCACGGCGGTCACGCCGGGGATGATCTGGAACGGGATACCCAGTTCACGCAGGTGGCGGATCTGTTCGCCGATCGCACCGTACAGCCCCGGGTCGCCGCTGTGTACGCGGGCCACATCCTGGCCGTTGGCGTGGGCCGTGCGCATCAGCTCGATGATCTGCCCCAGGTGCAGTTCGGCGCTGTTGATCACGGTTTCGGCGCGGTGGCCTTCGAGCACGGCGGCGGGCACCAGCGAGCCGGCATAGATGATCACCGGGCAGCTGTGGATCAGGCGCTGGCCCTTGACGGTGATCAGCTCGGGGTCGCCCGGGCCGGCACCGATGAAATAGACGGTCATGATGAATCCTTGGAAAGATTGCGCGGCATTATCCGTCAAACGGCGGGGCCCAGGCCAATGCCAGGGTGGCGGCGCCTTGCACGGTGCGTGGCAGGCGCAGTGCGGCATTGGCGCCGCCGCGTTGCTCGGCCAGGGCCAGCGCGGCGCTTTCGGCCACCCCATGGCAGCCGCTGAGGGCGAACGCCGTGGGCGAACGGTGGCTCAGGCGGCTTTCGAAGGGGGCCAGTTGCGCGGCCGAAAAGAACACCAGCGGCAACCCCAGTTGCCTTGCCAGTTCATGCAGGCCGGGCTCGTCGGCCTTGAGGTCGATGCTGGCCAGCCCGGCGAGGGCAGAGGCGGGCAGGTGATGGGCGAACAAGGTCTGCTGGAGCAGGGCAGCCAGTTCGCGGGCCGGGCAGCCGCGACGACAGCCCAGCCCGGCATACAGCTGCATCAGGCTGGCTGGCGACGGTACAGCCAGGCACTGAGCAGGCCCAGGGCCAGCCAGAACGCGGCATTGGTCAACAGCGACGCCACCTTGAACTGCGCCTCCAGTGCTTGCGGCGCCAGGCTCTCGTGCACCTCCGGCTGCGGCGCACCGATCACGTGCGGAACAACCAGCAATGCCACACCCAGCGCCTTGAGCAGCCAGTTGTGGGCAAACACGATCAGGGCCAGGCCGGCAGCAGTGGCAGCCGCGGCGCCCACCCACCACAGTTGACGCTGCGCCAGGTCTGCGGCGGCAGTGCCCGGCAGCTCTGGCGGCAGCCCGAGGGTGGGCGCCAGGCAGAATACCGCGAACCCGGCAAGCCCCCAGGCTGCGCCGGTGGCGGTACGGCCGGGCGCACGCAGGGTGTACAGCGCAGCCAGGATCAGGGCAAAGCCGACGGCCACCACCAGGTTGCCACCGGTGGTCGACAGTACGCGCTGCCAGCCGTCTTCAGGCGACCAGGCCTCGGCATCGTGGTGGTGGCCTTCACCCGCGGCGTCGGCATGCTCATGGGTTTGGGCGGCCGGTGCCGGGTTCTCGTAGGTTTCGGCCTGCAGAATCAGCGGTGCGACCCAGAAGCTTTGCAGCAGGGTCAGCAGCAGGGCGGCGAGCAGGCCGGTAAAGCCTGCGGTGCGGGCAATGCGCTTGATCATCGGGGCAGGTCTCAGTGGCAAGGGAACGCGGCGCTGTGGCGGGTATCGTGGGCAGCGTTGTGCACCGCCTCGATGTGCGAGAAGCCGGCGAAGTAGACCAGGCAAAGGCCCAGCAGCGAGGCACCGATGGCGACGGCCAGGCGCTGGCTGAGGGTAGTGGGGGTGACGAGGGGCTGGCTGGCGGTACTGATGGGCATGGCGCGTTCCTTTTGCTGTTGTCGTGTCGTCGGGGCTATCGGCAACAGGCAAGCGCGGCCAACCCCTGCGCGAGGCTCGCCCAGGGGTTCAACAGCGCCCGCCCACCGCGGGTTTGTCATGACTGTATCGGGCCGGTCTCCGGGCTTGCGAGGGCTGGCAGCATGCTCAGCCTGAGGGCGTCACCTTCCCATGCCGCACAGCTGGCACAGTGGTAAAGACGCTTTCCTCGCTTACCGTTGCGGGGGCAGCACCGGATTTGTCGCTGCTTCTTTGCAGAAGCGGCTGACGCACCGGTTTCCCGTTTCACCTTGTAAAAAGGCACCCGAACGAATGCGGCTAGCAAATCATGCGCGCCGGCATCCGTCAATACAGCGGTTGACCTGCCCCGGACCACTGCGTAGCCTAGCCGCTTCGAGGTTCTGCGGCCCTGGCTGCAGCTAAGACGGGAATACGGTTCAAGCCGTGGCTGCCCCCGCAACTGTAAGCGTTGAACGGCATCGGCCGTGCCACTGCCCCGGGCGGGAAGGCGTCGATGCAGCCGGCAGGCGTGCCGGCACAGCGCGAGCCAGGAGACCTGCCTCGAACAGTTTCCGACTTTCAACCGGGCGGGGTGATCCGGTGGCGAATGCGCTCAGGCAGCAAGGCTCCTGCGGCTCTCGTCCTGCATGCCCGCCATCCTGCCAAGGGCACCCCCATGAAAACACTGGCCAAACTCCCCGTCACCATCGTTACCGGCTTCCTCGGCTCGGGCAAGACCACCTTGCTGCGGCACATGCTCGACAACGCCCAGGGCCGCCGCATCGCGGTGATCGTCAACGAGTTCGGCGAGCTGGGCATCGATGGCGAGATCCTCAAGCAGTGCAGCATCGGCTGCACCGAGGAAGAAGCCAGCGGGCGCGTCTACGAGCTGGCCAACGGCTGCCTGTGCTGCACCGTTCAGGAAGAGTTCTTCCCGGTGATGCGCGAGCTGGTGGCGCGCCGTGGCGACCTGGACCATATCCTCATCGAAACCAGCGGCCTGGCGCTGCCCAAGCCGCTGGTGCAAGCTTTCCAGTGGCCGGAAATCCGCAACGCCTGCACGGTGGATGCGGTGATCACCGTGGTCGACAGCCCGGCCGTGGCCGCCGGCACATTCGCTGCCTACCCCGACCAGGTGGACGCCCAGCGCAAGCTCGACCCGAACCTGGACCACGAGTCCCCACTGCACGAACTGTTTGCCGACCAGCTGGCCAGCGCCGACCTGGTGGTGCTGAACAAGGCTGACCTGATCGCTGCCGACGACCTGGCCAGGGTGCGCGCCGAGGTGGCCGAGGAACTGCCGCCTGCGGTCAAGGTGGTGGAGGCCAGCAGCGGCCGCCTGCCGTTGGACGTATTGCTGGGTCTGGGCGCCGAATCCGAGCAGCACATCGACGCGCGCCGTACCCACCACGATTCGCACCATGACGGCGATGACGACCACGACGATCACGACCATGATGCTTTCGACTCCATCTCCATCGAGTTGCCCCAGGCCGACGAAAGCCTGCTGCTCGATGCCCTGACCCAACTGGTGGTGCAGCACGGCATCCTGCGCGTGAAGGGCTTCGCGGCCATTCCGGGCAAGCCGATGCGTCTGCTGGTGCAGGGCGTGGGTACGCGCTTCGACAAGCACTTCGACCGCGCCTGGCGCAGCGACGAGCCACGTACCACGCGCCTGGTGCTGATCGGCCAGGACCTTGACGCCGTGCACCTCGAAGCCAGCCTGCGCGCCGCACTGGGCGCCTGACCCATGCACCTGCTGCGGACCCAGCCCGGCGGCTTTGTGCCGGACGACAGCATCGCCGACCTCGGCCAGACCCCCGCCGACCTGGTGATTCTCTGCAGCGGTGATTCGCACCTGGCACTGCTGGCCGAAACCGCCCAGCAGTTGCCGGACGACTACCCCAGCCTGCGCCTGGCCAACCCGATGCAGGTGCAGAACCATGCTTCGGTCGACCTGTATGTGGACGAAGTGCTGCGCCATGCCAAGGTCATCCTGGTGTCGCTGCACGGCGGCATCGGTTACTGGCGCTATGGCGTGGAGCAACTGGTGGCGCTGGCGGGGCGGGGCGTGCAACTGATCCTGGTGCCGGGCGACGACCGCCCGGACCCTGAGCTGACCAGCCTGAGCACGGTGCCCGCTGCCCAGGCCGAACGGTTGTGGCACTACCTGCGCCAGGGCGGCAAGGCCAATGCGCTGAACCTGTTCCAGTGCCTGGCCAGCCAATGGCTGGGCCGCGACTACCGTTGGGACGAGCCGCAGCAGTTGCCGCGCACCAGTGTCTATCACCCGCAACACCCCCAGGCGAGCGTGGACAGCTGGCGTGCCCTGTGGCAGCCCGGCCAGCCCGTGACGCCGATCATCTTCTACCGCTCGCACCTGCAGGCCGCCAACACGGGGTTCATCGATGCGTTCTGCGAGCGTCTGCAAGGCGCGGGGCTCAACCCGCTGCCGATTGCCGTGGCCAGCCTCAAGGAGGCAGCCTGCCTGGACCAGGTCGAGCAATGGCTGGACCAGGTCGACGCGGCCCTGATCATCAACACCACAGGCTTCGCCCAGTCCAGCCCGCAGCAGCCGCATTTGCGCCCGTTCCGGCGCGACATCCCGGTGCTGCAGGCCATCTGCGCACAGGACAACCAGCCGGCCTGGGAGGCCAGCGAACAGGGCCTGGGGGCCCGCGACCTGGCCATGCACATTGCCCTGCCGGAACTGGACGGGCGCATCATCAGCCGGCCGATCAGCTTCAAGGACCTGGCCTGGCGCAGCGAACGCAGCCAGTCGGACGTGGTGTGCTACAAGCCGCACCTGGAACGCATGGATTTTGTTGCGGAACTGGCCCGGCGCTGGTGCGAGCTGGCGCGCCTGGACAACCCGCAAAAACGCGTGGCGCTGATTCTGGCCAACTACCCGACCCGCGACGGGCGCATCGGCAACGGTGTGGGGCTGGACACCCCGGCGGCGGCGCTCAACATCCTGCGCGCCATGCAGGCCCAGGGCTACCCGGTGGGGCCGTTGCCAGACAGTGGCACGGCGCTGATCCAGGCCCTGCTCGGCGGGGTCAGCAACGACCTCGACACGCTCGACCAGCGCCCCTGTGCGCAGAGCATGGCGCTGGACGATTACCGCGCCGCCTTCGCCCTGTTGCCCCAGGCCAACCAGCAGGCGGTGCGCGAGCGCTGGGGCGAGCCGGAGCAGGACCCGATGTTCCGCAGCGGGCGCATGATGGTCGCCGGCCTGCGCCTTGGCCTGACCTTCGTCGGTATCCAGCCGGCGCGCGGTTATCAGGTCGACCCCAGTGCGGTGTACCACGACCCCGACCTGGTGCCGCCGCATGGCTACCTGGCGTTCTACTTCTGGCTGCGCCACGCCTATGCCGCCGATGCGCTGATCCACGTGGGCAAGCACGGCAACCTGGAGTGGCTGCCGGGCAAGGGCGTCGGCCTGTCGGCCAGGTGCTGGCCGGACGCGTTGCTGGGGCCGCTGCCGAACATCTACCCGTTCATCGTCAACGACCCGGGCGAGGGCGCCCAGGCCAAGCGCCGCACCCAGGCGGTGATCATCGACCACCTGATGCCGCCGTTGACCCGCGCCGAAACCTACGGGCCGTTGCGCGACCTGGAACTGCTGGCCGACGAGTACTACGAGGCGCAACTGCTGGACCCGCGCCGGGCCCGTGAACTGCAGCGCGACATCCTCAACCTGGTGCGCGACAACCACATCGACCGCGAGCTGCAGCTGGAAGGCGCGCTGGACGATGCGGCGGTGTGGCTGCCGCGCCTGGACACCTACCTGTGCGACCTCAAGGAGTCGCAGATTCGCGACGGCCTGCATGTGTTCGGCCAATCGCCGGACGGACGCCTGCGGATCGACACGCTGCTGGCCCTGCTGCGGGTGGAACGTGGTGATGGGCGCGGCCCCAATGCCAGCCTGCTGCGCGCCCTGGCCCGCGGCCTGGGGCTGGGCTTCGATCCGCTGGACTGCGACCTGGGCCTTGCCTGGGAAGGGCCACGGCCGCCCAGCCTGGCACAGGTGAGCAGCGAGGCCTGGCGGACCAACGGCGACACCCGCGAGCGGCTTGAACTGTATGCCGCCCGCCTGATCGAGCAGACCCTCGACGGGGCGCCGGCCAGCCACCAGCACAGCGCCGACGTCGAGGCCGTGCTGCAGGCGCTGCGGGCCCAGGTGGCGCCGCAGCTGGATGCCTGCGGCCCGGCCGAAATGCAGGGCCTGCTGGCGGCGCTGGACGGGCGTTTCGTGCCGGCGGGGCCGAGCGGGGCGCCCAGCCGCGGGCGCCTGGACGTGCTGCCCACCGGCCGCAACTTCTACACCGTGGATGTGCGCAACCTGCCCACCGCCACGGCATGGCGCATCGGTTTCGCCTCGGCCAACCTGATTCTGGAACGCCACCTGCAGGACCACGGCGACCACCTGCGCCAGCTCGGCCTGTCGGTATGGGGCACGGCCACCATGCGCACCGGCGGCGACGACATCGCCCAGGCCATGGCCCTGCTCGGCGTACGCCCGGTATGGGCCAGCGGCAGCCAGCGGGTGGACGACTTCGAGATCCTGCCGGTGAGCCTGCTGGATCGCCCCCGGGTAGACGTGACCCTGCGCGTTTCGGGGTTCTTCCGCGATGCGTTCGGCAACCTGATCAAGCTGTTCGACGCGGCGGTGCAGGCCGTGGCGGCACTGGATGAGCCGGATGACCTCAACCCCCTGGCGGCCAAGGTGCGCAGCGAGCGTGCCGAACTGCTGGCCGCTGGCCTGAGCCCCGAGCAGGCCGAGCGCCAGGCCGGCTGGCGGGTGTTCGGCTCCAAGCCCGGCGCCTACGGCGCCGGGGTGCAGAACGCCATTGACGGCCGTCTGTGGCACAGCCGTGAAGACCTTGCCGAGGTCTACCTCAACCATGGCGCGTATGCCTATGGCGCCTCGGACGACGGCACCGCCGCGCGCGAACCCTTTGCCCGGCGCCTGAGCCAGGTGCAGGCGGTGCTGCAGAACCAGGACAACCATGAGCACGACCTGCTCGATTCCAATGACTATTACCAGTTCCAGGGCGGCATGCTCGCGGCGGCAGAAAGCCTGGCCGGTGCCGGCGTTGCCAGTTACCACGGCGATCACAGCCAGCCGGATCGCCCGCGCATTCGCACCCTCAAGGAAGAACTGAACCGGGTGATCCGTGCGCGTGCGCTCAACCCCAAGTGGATCGACGGGGTCAAGCGCCATGGCTACAAGGGCGCGTTCGAGATGGCCGCGACGGTCGACAACCTGTTCGCCTTCGATGCCACCACGCACCTGATCGACGATCATCATTACCAGTCGCTGGCCGAGGCCTATGTGCTCGATGCCGCGACCCGCGAGTTTATCCGCCAGCACAACCCCGAGGCCCTGCGCGACATCACCGAACGTTTGCTGGAGGCCCAGCAGCGCGGGCTGTGGCAGGCTCCGGGCGAGTATCGACAGGCCCTGGAAGAGCAACTGCTGGACGCAGAGGAATAAGCCAGACATGAGCGAACCCGTACATTTTCCGCTGGCCGCCGTGGTCGGCGCCCACGACCTGAAGCTGGCGCTGTGCCTGACGGCCATCGACCCCAGGATCGGCGGCGTGCTGATCGAAGGCCCGCGCGGCATGGCCAAGAGCACCCTGGCCCGGGGCCTGGCCGACCTGCTGGGCGAGGGGCCCTTCGTGACCTTGCCGCTGGGCGCCACCGAGGAGCGCCTGGTCGGCACCCTGGACCTGGATGCTGCGCTTGGGCAGGGCCGCGCCCAGTTCTCGCCGGGTGTGCTGGCCAAGGCTGATGGCGGCGTGCTGTACGTCGACGAGGTCAACCTGCTGCCCGATCACCTGGTCGACCTGCTGCTGGATGTGGCTGCCAGCGGCACCAACCGGGTAGAGCGCGATGGCATTTCCCATCGGCACAGTGCGCGCTTCGTGCTGATCGGCACCATGAACCCGGAGGAGGGCGAGCTGCGTCCGCAGTTGCTCGACCGTTTTGGCCTGAATGTGGCCCTGCAGGGCCAGCCGCTGCCCGAGGCGCGAGGCCAGATCATCCGCCGCCGGCTGGACTTCGACAGCGACCCGCAGGCGTTCTGCGCGCAGTGGGCCGATGCCCAGGCCGAGCTGCGCCAGCGCTGCCAGCAGGCACGCGAACGCCTGGAACAGATTGCCCTGGATGACCAGGCCCTGGCGCAGATCACCCAGCGCTGCTTCGAGGCCGGGGTCGACGGCCTGCGCGCCGACCTGGTCTGGTTGCGTGCCGCCCGTGCCCATGCGGCCTGGCGCAGTGCACCGGGCATCGAGGCCGAGGATATCGAGGCGGTGGCAGAGTTTGCCTTGCGCCATCGGCGCCATGACCGGCCCGCCGAGCAACCGCCTCGCCCCGACGCTCAGCCCCAGGGGCAATCGAGCCCGTCGAGCGAGCCCCAGGGCAGTGGCCAGTGGGGTGAGCTGCCAGGCCAGCCGGTGGCTGTGGGCGCTCGGCGCGAGGTACCGCGCTGGCCAAAAAAGCCTTGAGCATCCGCCCGCGCTCGCACCCAGCGGCGGATGCCAGGCCCCGTGCAGGCAAGCTCGACCGGGGCCCGCGCGGGCGTGCCCGGGCAGCCGGGCAGGGCAGCGTGGCCTGGCCTGCCACCCTGCTCAAGGGCCGCCCGCGCCAGCGCGACGAGCTGTGCTGGGCGCAGCGCACCGCCGCGCCGACGCAGCTCTGGCTGGTGATTGTGGATGCGTCGGCGTCTACCCGGCGTTACCAGGCACTGAGCAAGGCCAAGGGTTTGCTGGCCGAGCTGTTCGACCAGGCGTACCGGGCCCGCGCCAGGCTCGCCCTGCTCACGGCGAGCGGCCGCGAACCGCGCTGGCAGCGCCACGGCCTGAAGGCCTCTGCCGCGCTGCAGCCCTGGCTGGCGGAGCTTGGCGCCGGCGGAGGCACGCCACTGCTCGAGGCACTGCAGCAGGCCCGGCAATGGCTGACCCAACGCCAGCGGCGCTACCCCAATGAGGTGCAGCACTGCCTGATCCTCACCGATGGCCGGCTCAAGGCCTGGCCGGCGCTCGAGGCACTGCCGTGCAGCAGCCTGCTGGTGGACATGGAAAGCGCACCGGTTCGCCTGGGCCGCGCCAGGCAAATGGCGCTGGAACTGGGTGCGCAATACCAACACCTGGAACAGTTCAACTTGCGTTGAAACAAGTACTTGGGCCGTAAACTGCGGCCAACTGCCGCAGCTGCCGGCGCACACTTCACAAACAAAAAAAGTGCACCCAGTGGGTGCACTTTTGCATGAACGGGGCAGGCCGGAAAGTTACTTCGGCATGCTCCACGGCTGCAAGTCATAACCTTTCTGGCTCAACTCGGCGCGCACTTCCTCGATCAGGTGTGCCAATTGCTGCGGGTCGGAATAGGTGCTGCTTGGAACTTGCTTGCTGCCGATACGGGTGCTGGTCCGGTCGATTACCGCCAGGCTGAGTTCGCCAGTGCCGTTAGGCACATCCCAGGCGACGCACTGGAAAGGTTCGAAGGCGTGGTCGGCAATCAGCAGTGCTTCGTTGACACGGAGCGGGGCGTTCATGGGTTCGGTCTCTCTGTGGTCCCAAACATTGAAAAAGTTGCGGCAAGGTGTGTTCCCTGCGGCAGGTTACTTGTACTGATGCACGCAGTAGTGGGTCAGGTCACACTGCAAGTAATGTTTTTTTAATCGGTGCTGACAATCTGCATTCATTGGCAACATCTGGGACGTTGAATTAACAGGAAAATTCTACCGAGCCGAAAGCAAGGCCGTATTTGCAGACGGACGGTAGTGGGCATTCTGACGTTGGTTGCTACTGTTACAGACGGGCCATACAACATGCTGTTTCTACTAACATTTCCAATAATTGGCGCCAAGGAAAGGTCATGCTGGAACCGGTACCGAACCGCCGCTTGCTGATCGTTGACCCTTGTGACGATTGCCACCGCTTGTTGCCAGGCCTGCGCAGCGTAGGTTGGGACGTGCGCACCTGCACCCTTGCCACTGCCCTGGAGCACCCTTGCGATGTGGGGTTGCTGCGCCTGCACGCCAGCCACCTGCAGCACCCCGATGCGGTCAAGGACCTGATCAGCCGCAGCGGTACCGAGTGGATCGCGGTGCTCAGCGCCGAGGAGCTGCGCGCGCAGAACGTGGGCGATTTTGTGTGCGAGTGGTTTTTTGACTTCCATACGTTGCCATTCGATGTCTCCCGCGTGCAGGTGACCCTGGGTCGCGCATTCGGCATGGCACGCCTGCGCGGCAAGGGCAACCTGCATGTGGATGAGCCCGAGCACGAACTGCTGGGTGACAGCCGCCCGATCCGCGAACTGCGCAAGTTGCTGAGCAAGCTGGCGCCCACCGAGTCACCGGTGCTGATTCCAGGCGAGAGCGGTACCGGCAAGGAGCTGGTGGCGCGCACCCTGCACCGGCAGTCGCAGCGCCACGACAAACCGTTCGTGGCGATCAACTGCGGGGCGATTCCCGAACACCTGATCCAGTCCGAGTTGTTCGGCCACGAAAAGGGCGCCTTCACCGGCGCGCACCAGCGCAAGGTCGGGGGCATCGAGGCTGCCAACGGCGGCACGCTGTTTCTCGACGAGATCGGCGACCTGCCGCTGGAACTGCAGGCCAACCTGCTGCGTTTTCTGCAGGAAAAGCATATCGAACGGGTGGGCGGCAGCCAGCCGATTGCGGTGGACGTGCGCGTGCTGGCTGCCACCCATGTCGACCTGGAGAGCGCGATCACCAGCGGGCGTTTTCGCGAAGACCTGTATTACCGGCTCAACGTGCTGCAGGTGGTGACGGCACCGCTGCGTGACCGGCATGGCGACCTGTCGATGCTGGCCAGCCACTTTTCGCGTTTCTACAGCCAGGAGACCGGCCGGCGCCCGCGCACCTTCAGCGAAGATGCGCTGATGGCGATGGGCAAGCATGATTGGCCGGGCAATGTGCGCGAACTGGCCAACCGCGTGCGTCGCGGCCTGGTGCTGGCCGAAGGGCGGCAGATCGAGGCCCAGGACCTCGGGTTGCAGGGCGCGCAGGTCGAGATGACGCCGATGGGTACCCTGGAAGACTACAAGCACCGCGCCGAGCGCCAGGCGCTGTGTGACGTGCTCAATCGTCACAGTGACAACCTCAGCATTGCGGCCAAGGTGCTTGGGGTGTCGCGGCCTACGTTCTACCGGTTGCTGCACAAGCATCAGATTCGCTGAAGATCCCACGCTACGTCCATTCGCCAGCAAGGCTGGCTCCTACCCGAAGGTAGGAGCCAGCCTTGCTGGCGAATGGCGTCGGCGCAGATCAGAAGTAGTAAGGGAATTTGAGGCTGAAGGTGAAGTCCGGCGCATCGTCGGTCAGGCCGATCGACAGGTTGGGCACTATGGTCAGGTTGTCGGTGGCGGCCAGGGTCATGCCCACGTTGAAATAGGCGGCGTTGGCATCACTGCTGGGCACCGAGGTCCAGCTGTCGCCGGTTTCGGCCGACTTGATCTTGGATTTGCGCGCGATCAGGTCTGACACCGAGAACGACATGCTCATCTTCTCGTTCAGCGCAAAGGCGATACCGGCCCCGATCTGGAAGCTGTCGCCCAGCTTGACCTTGCCCGGCACCTTGACCCCGGACGTGGAGCTGACGTCACTGAACGACTCTTCCAGGGTATGGGTATAGGACAGGCTGCCGAACAGTACTGCCGGGTCGAACGTCTTGACCAGCGAGATGCCCGGGCTGATGGACCATACGCCGTTGCCGGTGGGCAGGTCTTCGGGGTAGGCGAGGCTGTCGTTGTTCGGATCCTGGATCAGCTTGATGCCGAACGGGTCCTTGCCGGTGGGCGCCTTGACCCGCAGGGTGAGCACCGCATCGGGGCTGTTTTCCGATTCGTCGAGGAACTTGTAGGCCACGCCGAAGTTGACATCCCCCAGGGTCGGGTCGCGGGTGACGGTCTGTTCGGTCACGCCCTGGGCGTTGTTGCCGGCGCCCCCGGACTGGTAGGTGGACTCGCGGTAGACGATGGGGGCGTTGATATCGAACTGCCAACGCTGGTCGAGGTTGTAGCGGGCAGTCAGGTCCAGGGTCCAGTTGTCGGCCTTGATGCGGTCCAGGTTGATGTTGCCCAGGAAAATCGAGTCCAGCGCGAGGAAACCGTTGAGGATCAGTTGGCGGGTGTCGTAGCGGGCGTAGGTGATGCCGGTCTCGACGCTGAACTTGCCGCCACCGAAGAAGCCGCTGGCCTCGTCGTACAGGTTGGACACGCTCTGCGCAGGTTCCGAATCGCCCTTGAGCGCTTCGCCGTAGGAACTGCCGGTGCCGGGGGCCGCCCCGGATGCAGTAGCCACCTGGCCTGACCGGGTGGGGGCCGCTGGCGAGCGGGTCAGGCGCTGAGGGGGTGCCGGGGGTTGATCTTCAACCTGACGGACCCGCTGCTCGAGCACCATCAGTGCCTGCTGCTGGGATTCATAACGTTGCTTGAGTGCCTGCAACTCCTGTTTCAGGGCCTCAACTTGCGGATCTGGCGCCGCTTGCAGCAGCGCTGAAGACGCCAGAGTGCTCACACAGACCACTGCCTTCAACGAAAACGATCGATGCATGGGTTAGCCGTCCCTTCCAACTGCGGTGAATTGAGACAGAGCGTAGATCAATATCCGGAAATACGAAGGCCCTTGAGTTGATCCAGGTTGCAGTTCAAGGCCCCGGCAGTAGGCAGGTTGTTGCGCAGTACCACATTGAGCTGGGTGATGTTGTTGACGGCGTTGTTGCCGCCCAGGAGCGTGGTGGCCTGCAGCAGCCCGCCCTGGGCCAGGCGCTGCACCGTATTGCCCTGGTTGTTGTTGGCCTGGATACCCAGCTGGATGCCCTTGCCGGTGGAGGAAACGCTCAGCGTGCCGGCGCCATTGCTGCCGGTGATGGTCTGCCCGCTACCCAGCAACTGACCCTGTGGCTGGCCCGCCGCCGGGGCACTGTTGGCTTCCTTCACGTTGATCGAGACATTGTTGTAGGCCGTGTTGTAGTCGCCCGCCGCGCGTACCGACTGGGTAACGCCCTGGGTCGTGCCAAGGCCGGCCCCGCCGGTGACGGTACCGCTGCCCTGGGTTATCGGGGCGCCGTTGCCATCGCGCGTGTCGAGCGAGACATAGAACTGCGGCTTGAACGAGGACTGCTGCACTTGCATGCTGGCGGTGGCGCCGATGCTGTCGCCGCGGGCGTTCTGCCAGGTGCTGCTCATCACCACGCCAAAGCTGATGATGCGCCCTGGCATCACATAGCGTCCGCGCAGTTCGGACAGTTCCTGGTCCTTGATCTCGATGGGCTTGAACTGCGCATGGGCAGGCAAGCTGGCGGCCAGGCAGGCGGCAACCAGCCAGGTTGAAGTCTTCATCGGGTGCTCCCCGGAGCTTCATGCCCCTTCTGATTAGAAGAAATCACTTTGTATGAAACCAAAATCCATCAACTGCGCATCGTCTACCGGGCTGAACCCGTTGATCTTGTTTTTTGCAGTCAAGGGTTGTGGCGGGTCGAGCAATGCGTTGGCCTTGTCATAGCCAGGGCCGATGACGGCAAAGATGATGCCGTTCCAGCCTTTGACGAAATCATCGAACTTGTAGCGTTTGTGGCCCAGAACCGGGTCACCGATGTACACCCAGTCCTTTTCGGTGCGTTGCAGCACCACGAAGTGCTTGTAGCCGCGAATGTCCATCAGCACCACCACTGGAATGGTGACGCTTTGCAGGCTCTCGGGCGGGATCCGATAGCCCCGGGCACGCATGCCGATGCTTTCCACGTATTTCTTCATGTCCAGCATGGAGAAGCCCTGGGTCTTGACCACTTGCTGGTCGGCGTGGGCGAGCATGCCGTCGATGATGTGTTCTTCGTCGACGTCCAGCCAGTAGGCCTGCTTGAGGACGGTGGCCAGGGCGGCGGCGCCGCAACTGAAATCGGTTTTCTGTTGTACAAGGTCGGCGAAGCGTCGTTCGCGAATGCTCTGGATGGGCTTGTAAATGACATTGCCGCCCGGCAGGGCAGCGATGGGCATCTGTGCGGCCTCGGCCAGGCTGGCCAGAAACAGCAATGCGGCAAGCAGGGCAATGCGCATGGTCTTCGCACCGTGTAGATGGCAGGAAAGGGGCCCCTGGGGGCCCCGTCCTTTTTCAGCTTACAGGCAGGCGCGGCAGCCTGCTGCGATGGACAGCGAGTTGCTTTGCTGGTTGCCCGAGCCGGCCGACACGTTGGCGCCCACGTTGCCCGACACGCCATTGAGCGAGTTGCTCATGTTGGCGTTGTTGACCACAGGGTTGGCCCAGCCGGTAGGTTTGAGCACCTGGTAGGTGTAGACGCCACCGAGTACGAAGCTGCCTTCTTCGGTGAAGGTAAGCTTGTCTTTCTGTGGTTTGTTGCCGCCACGATCATCCCAGCCACCGTTGTGCCCGGGTTTGTCGTCTTTGCGTTCCACGTAGCCGTGGCCTTCGCCTTCGTACTGGCCATAGGCGGCAAAGGCGCCACCGAGGGTTTCCTTGGTGTAGGTACGGTCGGCCTTGTTGTTGACGCTCAGGCCGGAGGTGGACTGGTTGGCGGCTGCGCTGGCCACGGCCACACGGCCGCCGGACACGGCGATTGCCAGGTTGTTTTTCTGTTGGTTGAAGTCGCCGGCGGTCACGTTGACACCGATGTTGCCGGAGCTGTTGTTCGCCGAATTGGTGAGATTGGCGTTGTTCTGGGTAGAGAAGTTGTTGACGATGTTGCTGGTGTTGGTCTGGGTGGCGCTGGAAACAGCAACCGCACTGCCGAAGATGAAGCGTTCGTCGGCGGTGGCGATGGCGGCAACGTTGTCTTGCTGGTTGCCGTCACCGGCTGCCACGTTGGCGCCCAGGTTGCCTTGAGAGCCGTTTGCCGAGTTGTCCATGGTGCCGTTGTTGCGGGTGTTCTCGTTGAGCACACCGTTACCACCATTGCCCTGGGTATCGATCACGGTGGCGCCAGCGCCGGCGTTTACCAGCAGGGCGAGCAGCGCGCTGGAATTGTTGTTGCCGCCGTTATTACCGCCATTGTGTCCGCCGTTGTGACCACCGTTGTTTCCGCCCGCTTGTGCAGCAACTGCCATGACCGCTGCGAGTGCGAATACCAGAGGCTTGAGTGCCATTGTGGGTTTCATGGTGTTTCTCCGCATTGTTTTTAGTTGTTAAGTGTTGTGTTGTGCTGCGTTGTGAACTGCTCGGGTCAATCTGCAACCCGTACGCTCAGGGTGTTGGCCATTCGGTTCCCGACCCCGGCGCTCTGGTTCAACTGGATCACCCCACGGCTGCCGGTGAAGGCCTGATCGCTGGTAGCGACCTGGCGACTGCCGGGGGTTTGACCTGTCGAGCCTGAGCCGTTTGACAGCGCCACGTTCTGCTGGTCGAGGACGCTGTCGTCGATGCTCTGCGCGGTGGCACTGATGCTTACCCGCACGGCATTGACTTGTTGTGTGTTGGCACCGGCCGACTGGTTGATCCCAATCATCCCGTTACCGTTGGTGAAGGCGTTGCCACCGATGCTGGCGCGGGCATTGATCGCGCTGCTGGCAGGGGTGTCGATGCGCTGGCGCACCTGGGTGGTGGCGGTGGCATCGGGGTTGATGGCGATGGCGCGACTGTTGTTCTGTTGCTGCTGGTCGCCAGCCGCCTGGTTGATGGTCACGTTGCCCTTGTAGCCCTGGCCGCTGGCGTTGATGGTGGCGTTGTCATTGACCGGTTGGCCGGCCAGGGCCGACGCGCTGCAGGCCAGCGCCAGAAACAGCAGTGAGTGGTTCATCTCAACGGCCCCCGGTCAGGATCTGCAGCGGCGCAAGGCCACGCTGCACGTTCTGGTTGACCGAATTGGAGATGCTGTTGGCGCCCCCTGCGCCAGGGCCGGCGCCGCCACGCAGGCCCGGCAGGCTGGTGGGCACCGCCCCCATGCCGCGGATGTTGCCGGATGCGTCGGGCATCAACACCCGGTTTACACTGGCACCGCTGGCCACACCGGCAAAGTCGCCATCGCTGAGCTCGTTGGTCTGGCTCAGGATGCGTGGCGACTGATTGGCATTGACGGTCATGGGGCGGGGGTCGGGGGTGCCGGTCGGGCGAACGGCCGAACGGGGCTGAACCTGGCGCTGGATGATGATGGTGCCGTCGCCGGCGGCCAGTATCGGCAGGCTCAGGGTGCTGGCGCCCAGCGCACAGCCCATGACGAAAAGACTCAGCAGCTTGTTGGTGTGATTCCCCACGGCAGCGATTCCTTCTTCGGTGCGCTGGCCCTATCAGCGTTGCGAGAAGGAGAGCAGAAGCTGTGCCGCTTTTGCTTTGTGCCAGCGAATCAAGGGCATAGCGCACGGGGCAGGGGCCGGTCGGAAAACCTGTATCACCGGTGATACAACCGCTGGTCCTTTTTACAGGCCTTGCAGCAGCGCAGATGCCCGGCGTGCCCCGAGGGTGGGTGTATCACCGGCTTAACACGTCACCGCGTGTTGGGCGCAAGTGCTCTGGATCGGCGGTTGAGGTGGCCGGGTGTGTAACGCCGGGTTAACACTCGGTGGCGCAGGCCGGGGGCTTGCCTTCCAGCAGCGCCTGTACGGCCGCCAGTACCGTCGATTGGCGGTATGCCCAATCGCCCTCGATGACGTGCATGGGTTGGCCATGCCGTTGCAGCCATTGGCGGCTGGCCTCGAAGAACGCCTGGCGTTCCTCCAGCCGTGGCTGACAGCGCTGGCCGTCGCCGACCCAGGGCACGCCTGCGGGGCTGAGCAACAGGTGCAGGTCGTAGCGCCGTGCCAGCAGCGCCTGTTCCAGCCACGCCGGGCAGTCGTTGAACAGTACGCGGCTCCACAGCATGTTGCTCAGCAGATGCGTATCGAGTATCAGCAGCTCGGGCTGGCGCGCACGGGCCGCATCCTCCCACACCAGCTGCCCGCGGGCGATGGGGTCGATGTCGGCGTAGCAGGTGTCGCGTCGCTGCTCGTCGATGAAGTGGCGCACGTACTCGCCTACCAGTTCGCCACCGAAATGCGCCTGGATTTCGCCGCCCAGCCAGCTCTTGCCACTGGATTCCGGGCCCGCCAGTACCAGGACCTTCATGGGCTGGCCAATGCCGGGTCACGTCGCCAGCTATGCCAGCCCTGCAGGGCGATCAGGGTGAACAGCGCATACAGCGCGGCGGTGATGTACATGCCTTTGTAGAGGAACAGGCCGACGAAGATCACGTCCAGCACCATCCACAACGGCCAGCATTGCACGCGCTTTTGCGCCATCCAGAACTGCGCCACCAGGCTGAAGGCGGTGAGGCTGGCGTCCAGCCAGGGCTCTGCAGCATCGGTCCAGGTGGCCATGGCCGCACCGAGGGCCAGGCTGGCCAGCAGGCCCACGCCCAGGCCCGACAGCAGCGGCGCGGTACCCAGGTAGGTCACCTGCCGGATCGGGCGATCCTCGCCGGGGCGTGTCCACTGCCACCACCCATAGAGCTGGAACACGGCAAACGCCAGTTGCAGCAGCATGTTCGAATACAGCTTGAAGTCGAAGAAGATCCAGCTGTAGAGCAGCACCACCAGCAGGCCGATGGGCCAGCACCAGGGGTTCTGGCGGGTCGTGAGCCATACAGCGATGACGCCCAGCACGGCAGCGTACAGTTCCAGGCCGGACATCGGCGTTCCTTGAAGGGGGGCAGGGCGGCGATTGTACCTTGTGGCACGTCAGGTGCCAGCCTTGGGTAAGCACTTCGCCGCCAAGGCCGGCTCCTGCTGAGGCACTGTCGAGCCTTGCAGAAGCCGGCCGCCGGCGAGGTGCAGGCTGCGGTCAGACCCGGAACTGCCTCAGCAACTGCCCCAGCTGTTCGCTCAACTGGTTCAATGCGGCCCCGGCACTGCTCGACTGGTGCGCCGCCACGGCCGTCTGACGCGACAGCTCGGCCGTCTGGGTGACGTTGTGGTTGATCTCTTCCACCACATGCGACTGCTGCAGCGTGGCACTGGCAATCGAGGCATTCAGCGCGCTGAGGTTGTGCAGTGCCTGGCTGATGGCATCCAGGCTGGCACCGGCCTCGCTGGCCTGTTCGACCGTCTCGCGCGAGGCCAGGCTGCTGGCATCGATCGCCTTGACCGCAGCCTCGGACTGGCCCTGAAGGTGCTCGATCATCTGCTGGATCTCGGCCGTCGCCTGCTGGGTGCGTTGTGCCAGCAGGCGCACTTCGTCGGCCACCACGGCGAACCCGCGACCCTGTTCACCCGCCCGCGCGGCCTCGATGGCGGCGTTGAGTGCCAGCAGGTTGGTCTGCTCGGCAATCGAACGGATCACCTCCAGTACGCTGCCGATACGCGTGCTCTGGCCCGCCAGGGCCTGGATCACCTGCACCGCCTGGTCGATGGTGCCCGACAGCTCGTCGATTTTCAGCAGGCTGCCATGAATGCTTTGCCGGCCCTGTTCGGCCCGCTGCTGGGCGTCCTGCATCTCGCTGGAGGCGTGCTCGGCGTTCCTGGCCACGTCCTGCACCGCATAACTGACCTCGTTGATTGCGGTGGCCACCTGTTCCATCTGCTGCGACTGCTGTTCGCTGCGCTGGTGCGCCTGGCCGGCGTTGCTGCCTACATCCCCGGCCGAATGGCCCAGGGCCTTGGCGGCGCCCTGCAACTGGGTCACCACCTGCTGCAGCTTGGCGGTGAAGGTGTTGAAGTGCAGGCCCAGTTGGGTGACTTCATCCTGCCCATGGGTGTCGAGGCGACGGGTCAGGTCGCTTTCGCCGCTGGCGATGTTGCCCATGGCATCCACGGCTTCCTGCAAGGGGCGGGTGATACTGCGGGCGATCAGCATGACCACCAGTGCCATTATCAGCGCGATGACCACCCCCAGCAGCGATGCGTCGCGAAGCTGGCGCACGAACTCGGCGTGCATGTCGTCGATGTACACGCCAGAGCCGATCACCCAACCCCAGGGTTTGAACAGCTGGATGTACGAGGTTTTTTCCACCGGCTCGCTGGCACCGGGCTTGGGCCAGCGGTAGTCGATGCTGCCGGCGCCCTGGGCCTTGGCCAACGCGACCATTTCGTTGAACAGCGCATAGCCGTCCGGGTCGCGAATGCCGGAAAGGTCCTGGCCTTCGAGCTTGAGGTTCATGGGGTGCATGATCATCTTCGGGCCCAGGTCGTTGATCCAGAAGTAGTCGTCCTGGTCATAGCGCAACCCGCGCACCGCACTCAGCGCCTGTTGCTGGGCGGCCTCGCGGGTAAGGGTACCGCTGGCTTCCAGCCCCTGGTAATAGGCCAGCACGCCGGCTGCGGTTTCGACCACGTGCCGGGTCTTTTCGGCCTTTGCCTGGTACAGGTCACCGTGGATCTGACGCAGCATCAGCAGCCCCAGGGTCACCAGCATCAGTACCGCCACCACCAGGATGAGCCACAGCCGACGGCTGATCGACATACTGCGTAAAGTCTTCATGAAGGTCACCCTATGTTCTTGTTATTGTCCGCATCCAACCACGCTTTACCGAAACAACCTACTCGACCAAGGGCTAAGTGATTGATTAGTAGAGCGCTGTCGCGTCGAGCGGCAGCGTTTGCACGAGCGCTCTGTTAGGATTTCGGCCTTCACGGGGCAGTTCTGAAGGCCGGGGTAGCATTTCCTTCGGTTTTGCGACGGAGTGTCGCCGTAATATGCCCGGTTTCGGGCAATCAAATAACGAATGATGAGACCTGCCAGCGGCAATGTCTTACGGGGGAATGATGGATTTTTGGACCGCCATGCAGGCTGTGATTCTCGGCATCGTCGAGGGTCTGACGGAATTTTTGCCCATTTCGAGTACCGGTCACCAGATCGTGGTCGCCGACCTGATCGACTTTGGCGGCGAACGCGCGATGGCGTTCAACATCATCATCCAGCTGGGCGCGATCCTGGCGGTGGTGTGGGAATTTCGCCGCAAGATCCTGGACGTGATGGTGGGCCTGCCCCGCCAGGCCCGGGACCAGCGCTTTACCCTCAACCTGCTGATCGCCTTCATGCCCGCCGTGGTGCTGGGCGTGCTGTTCGCCGACCTGATCCATGAGTACCTGTTCAACCCGATCACGGTGGCGGTGGCCCTGGTGGTGGGCGGGGTGATCATGCTGTGGGCCGGGCGCCGCCAGCACGTGGTGCGTGCCGAGGAGGTCGATGACATGCGCTGGACGGATGCGCTGAAGATCGGCTGCGCGCAGTGCCTGGCAATGATTCCAGGGACTTCGCGGTCGGGCTCGACGATCATCGGCGGGCTGTTGTTCGGCCTGTCGCGCAAGGCCGCCACCGAGTTCTCGTTCTTTCTGGCGATGCCGACCATGGTCGGGGCGGCGGTGTTCTCGGGCTACAAGTACCGTGACCTGTTCCAGCCGGATGACTTCCCGGTGTTCGCCATCGGCTTTGTGGTGTCGTTCATCTTCGCGATGATTGCGGTGCGCGGCTTGCTCAAGTTCATCGCCAGCCACAGCTACGCGGTGTTTGCCTGGTACCGTATCGCATTTGGCCTGGTGATCCTGGCGACCTGGCAGTTCGGCTGGGTCGACTGGGCCGTGGCGCACGGCTGAGATGGCCCGCATCGAAACGCGCCCGCCCATGCGCCACCTGCGCCTCAAGTTGCTGGCATTCGTGGCCCTGTGCCTGCTGCCGGTGCTGGGCGCACTGAAGCTGGGTGTGGGCACAGGCAACTGGTTGTGGCTGGCGGCCTATGGGCTGGCGAGCCTTGGCTGTTTCGGGCTGTACGGCTACGACAAGCGTCAGGCGCGCGACCAGGGGCAGCGTACCCCCGAGAAGGTGCTGCATGCCTGCGAACTGGTCGGTGGCTGGCCAGGCGCGCTGCTGGCGCAGCAGGTGTTCCGGCACAAGACACGCAAGTTGTCCTATCAGCTGGTGTTCTGGGTGATCGTGCTGGGGCATCAGGTGTTCTGGGCCGACTACCTGTTTCTTGCCGGGCGATTGTTCGGGTTCTAGAGCGCTTTCGCCAGCAAGGTCGGCGCCTTCAGGGGCCGGCCTTGCCGGCGAAAGCCATCGGCCTCAGAGCAGCAGCCCGACCTGTACGCGCTTGGGCAATCGCCGCACCACCAGTTGGTGCGAGCGGCGCAGCAACTCTTCCAGTTCCCCACGCCCCATCGCATAAGGCTGCGCCACATTGATCCAGTGTGCCCGCGCCAGGTACGGCGCCGGTCGCACCCCGGGGCGGTCCACGTAGCCCAGGAACAGTTCGGTGTCGACCTTGAACGACAAGCCTGCACCCGCCAGGTCCATCACCGCGAACATCTTGTTGCCGGCCACCGAGAACACGCGCACGCCACCCCATTTGTAATCTTCCTGCACACCGGGCAGGCCCAGGCAGAATGCCGCCACCTGTGCCTCGGTCATTTTTCGCTCAGACATAACGCTCTCCGCATTCCTCGAACGAGGCTACCAGGTGATCGATCCACGCCCTGACCGCCGGCAGCACGCCGCGCCGGTGCGGGTACACCGCCTGCAGGTAACCGCCCGGCAGTGACCAGCCCGGCAGCAGGCGTACCAGTTCGCCGCGCTGCAGTTCGGCCTCGCAGTGCATGATAGGCAGCGTGGTGAAGCCCAGGCCCGCCAGGGTGGCGGCCTTGCGCACCACGAAGTCGTCGATGGCCAGCCGCGCTTCCAGGGTCAGGTCCTGCTTGTGGCCCTGCTCGTCGAGCAGGCGCAGGTGCACCAGGCGGTCGGCCTCGACCGCGCCCAGTACCGGCACCCTGGCCAGGTCGGCAGGGGAGCTGACAGGGTGCCGGGCGGCAAACTCAGGTGCGGCCACCAGCAGCATCTGCGCCTGGCGCAGGCGACGGGTGACCAGTGCCGGGTCTTCGTCGCCCAGGTCGCGCACACGCAGGGCCACGTCGATGCCTTCGGTGATCAGGTCGACCCGGCGGTTGAGCAGCACCATGTCCAGCTGCACCTGCGGGTACTGCTGCAAAAATGCGCTGATCACGCCGGGCAGGAACTCATGGGCCAGGCCCACCGGGCACGACACCCGCAAGCGCCCGCGCGGTTCGCTGGTCATGCTGGCCACCGCCTCGTCGGCCATCTCGGCCTCCAGCAGCATGGCCTGGCAATGGCGCAGGTAGCGCTCGCCCACGGCGGTGAGCTTGAGTTGCCGGGTGGTGCGCTGCAGCAGACGCGTGCCCAGGCGCTCCTCCAGTTCGGCAATGCGCCGCGACAGCCTGGATTTGGGCACGCCGAGCAGACGCCCGGCCGCCGCGAAGCCGCCGGCCTCCACCACGCGGGCGAAATAGAACAGATCGTTGAGGTCTTGCATGCCGGTCATGGGCATTGTCCTGCCAGTGGGACGAAGAAGTGCGAATTTGCGATCTTATCAGCTATTGGCTATCCCGGTAGCATCCTCCCCATCGTGATCGCCAGCCGATCCTCATTCAGGAGAGCCCCATGAAACTGTTGCACATCGATTCCAGCATCCTCGGCGACAACTCCGCTTCTCGCCAGCTCAGTCAGCGTGTAGTCGCCGCCTGGCAAGCGGCAGAACCTTCGGCGCAGGTGGTCTACCGGGACCTGGCCGCCGATGCCATCAGCCATTTCTCGGCCGCGACCCTGGTTGCCGCCGGCACGCCTGACGAACTGCGCGATGCGGCGCAGCAACATGAAGCCAGGCTCAGCAGTGAAACCCTCCAGGAGTTTCTGGCGGCCGATGCGGTGGTGATCGCGGCGCCCATGTACAACTTCACCGTTCCGACCCAGCTCAAGGCCTGGATCGACCGCATTGCCGTCGCCGGCCAGACCTTCCGCTACACCGAAGCCGGGCCTGAAGGCCTGTGCGGCAACAAGAAGGTGATCGTGGTGTCGACCTCCGGCGGCCTGCACGTCGGCCAGCCGACCGGTGTGGCCCACGAGGAATTCCTCAAGGTGTTCCTGGGCTTTATCGGCGTCACCGACGTCGAGTTCGTTCGCGCCCATGGCCTGGCCTACGGCGACGAGCACCGCAGCAATGCCATGCAGGCCGCCCAGGCGCAGATCGACAGCGAGCTGTTCGCGGCTGCCTGAGCCCCTGTCGAAAAGCCGACTTGCGGTCACCCCGCAAGTCGGCTTTTTCATGCACCTTTCATCCAGCCCGGCCTGGCCCGCTCTATGCTTGCCAGTACCGGTCACAGGTGCGGGCCGGGCAGGGTGAGCAACGATGCGGTGGGTTCGAACATTTTTGATGCTGGTGCTGTGGGGCTGCTGCCTGCTGGTGCAGGCCGAGCCCGCGCAGCACTGGAGAGTCGGCTTGCATCGCATGGCTGTGACCGACCCGGTGGACGGCCAGCCGATGCAGGCGCTGGCGTTCTACCCATCCAGCGACGCCGCCCGGTGGCATCAGGTCGACGGCTATCGGGTCCACGTGGCCGAAGAAGGCGCGGTGGTAATGGGCCGCTTCCCGTTGCTGATGTTGTCCCATGGCAATACCGGCACGCCACTGGCGCTGCATGACCTGGCCAGCGCCCTGGCACGCCGGGGCTTCGTGGTGGTGGCGGTGGTGCACCCGGGAGACAACGCCCGCGATCACAGCCGGCTTGGCACCCTGAGCAACCTCTATGGCCGGCCCCTGCAGATCAGTGCCGCCTTGACCGCGACCCTTGCCGATCCGTTGCTTGCACCTTACGTCAGCGACGGGCAGGTAGGCATGATCGGTTACTCGGCCGGTGGCGAGACGGCGTTGATCCTGTCCGGTGCCCGACCAGACCTGCAACGCCTGCGCCGCTACTGCCAGCAGAACCCGCTGGACGCCGATGCCTGCAAGGCCCACGGGGTGCTGGTGGCAGACCGTGACGACCTGCTGCCCCACGCCGACCCCAGGGTGCGTTCATTGCTGCTGATGGCGCCGTTGAGCCTGATGTTCGGACGCCACGCGCTGGCCGATGTGAAGGTGCCCGCGCTGATCTACAGCGGCGACCGCGACCAGTTGCTGGCCATCGACAAGAATGCCCAGGCACTGGCGCGCAAACTGCCGATCACCCCCAACTACCGACTGCTGGCGGGTGCCGGGCACTTCGTGTTCATGGCCCCGTGCGACGCATCCCAGCTGCAGCACATGGCCACGCTGTGCACCGATGCCGAAGGGGTGGACCGCGCCGGCATACACCTGTCGTTGCAGGCCGAAGCCACGCGCTTCTTCACCCGCACCCTGGGGGGCGCCGAGCGTGTCGGCCTGAGTGCGGTCGATCACTGAGCCGTGGCGCGGCGCAACAGCACCAGGGTCAGGCCCACGCCGGCCAGTGACAGCAGCGCCGCCACACAGAAGATCGAGGCGTAGCCCAGGTGCGCAGCGATGGCGCCCATCACCGGGCCGGCAATCGCCAGGGCCAGGTCGAAGAACACCGCGTAGGCCCCCAGCCCGGCGCCGCGGCTGGAACTGGGCACCTGCTTGATCGCCTCGACCCCCAGTGCCGGGTACACCAGTGACAGGCCGAAGCCGCTCAGCCCCGCGCCGACCAACGCCAGCAACGGTGACGGCGCCAGCCACAACAATGCCAGCCCCAGGGCCTCGACGCCCATGCAGGCAATTGCCACGCGGTAGCCGCCCCACTGGTTGACCGCGTTCACGAACATCAGCCGCGACAGGATGAAGCACACGCCGAAGGCGCTCAGGCACAGGGCGGCGCCGCTCCAGCCGCGTTCTATATAGAAGAGCGTGACGAAGGTGGTCAGCGTGCCATAGCCGATGGAGGCCAGGGTAAGGCCCACGCCGCACGGTGCCACCCGCGCGAAGGCGGCCCAGAACGGCAGGCGCACGCCACGCACCACCGGCACCGAGGGCTTGTTGCGTATCACCAGTAGCGCCGCTGCCGCCAGCGCGGTCAGGCTCAGGCCCAGGGTGGCGAAGTTCAGTTCGCTGGCCACGATCACCCCCAGCGGTGCACCGATGGCGATGGCGCCATAGGAGGCGATACCGTTCCAGGAAATCACCCGCGCGGTGTGTTCGGCGCCCACCTGGCCGATGCCCCAGCTCAGGGTGCCCACGCCAATCAGGCCCTGCGCGATGCCCAGGGCCACCCGTGCAGCCAGCAGCACCGCCAGGCTCATCACTGGCAGGTGCACGGCCAGTGCCGATGCCCAGGTCAGCACGCCGCTCAGCGCGATGCCCAGCAGCCCGTAGATGATCGCGCGCTTGGTCCCCAGGCTGTCGGCCAGGCGTCCGGCCATGGGGCGGCTGAGCAGGGTGGACAGGTATTGCAGGCCGATGGTGATGCCGGCGATGACCGCGCTGAACCCCAGGGTGTCATGCACGTGGCTGGGCAGCACCGCGATCGGCAGGCCGATGCAGAGGAAGGCGATGAAGGTGTAGAAGACGATCGACAGTATCTGTCGGGTAACCGACTCGTTACTAAGTGCAGCAGAAGGGGGCGGGGCAGACATGGGGCTCGTTCGCAGGCAAGCGGTTGGAGGCGACCATGATGGCGGGAGCGGGCAGGAAAAGAAAGCAGGCTAACGAACAAGCTGTGGCCAGCAAGGCCGGCCCCCACCCGGGTCGCGAAAACCACGCACCCTGCAGGAGCCGGCCTTGCCGGCGAAGCTTGTGTACGACGTTTAGATCAACACACCCTGGCTGCGCAGGTAGTCGTCATAGGTACCGCTGAAGTCGATCACGCCGCTGGGGCTCAGCTCGATGATGCGGGTGGCCAGCGAGGACACGAACTCGCGATCGTGGCTGACGAACAGCAGCGTGCCCGGGTAGTTTTCCAGCGCCAGGTTGAGCGCCTCGATCGATTCCATGTCCAGGTGGTTGGTCGGTTCGTCCATCACCAGTACGTTGGGCTTTTGCAGAATCAGCTTGCCGAACAGCATGCGGCCTTGCTCGCCACCGGAGATCACCTTCACCGACTTGAGGATCTCGTCGTTGGAGAACAGCATGCGCCCCAGAGTGCCGCGGATGATCTGCTCGCCCTGCGTCCACTGGCCCATCCAGTCGAACAGGCTCAGGTCCTCTTCGAAATCGTGGGCGTGGTCCTGGGCGTAGTAGCCCACTTCGGCGCTTTCGGTCCATTTCACCTCGCCGGCATCCGGGGTCAGCTCGCCGACCAGGGTGCGCAGCAGGGTGGTCTTGCCGATACCGTTGGGGCCGATGATCGCCACGCGCTCGCCGGCTTCGACGGTGAAGCTGAAGTTCTTGAACAGGGTCTTGCCGTCGAAGCCCTTGGACATCTTCTCGATGGTCACGGCCTGGCGGTGCAGTTTCTTGGTCTGCTCGAAGCGGATGAACGGGCTGACGCGGCTCGATGGCTTGACCTCGGCCAGCTGGATCTTGTCGATCTGCTTGGCGCGCGAGGTGGCCTGCTTGGCCTTGGATGCGTTGGCCGAGAAGCGGCTGACGAAGGTCTGCAGCTCGGCGATCTGGGCCTTCTTCTTGGCGTTGTCCGACAGCAGTTGCTCGCGCGACTGGGTGGCGGCGGTCATGTACTCGTCGTAGTTGCCCGGGAACAGACGCAGCTCGCCGTAGTCCAGGTCAGCCATGTGGGTGCACACGCTGTTGAGGAAGTGACGGTCGTGGGAAATGATGATCATGGTGCTGTTACGCGCCGTGAGGATGCTTTCCAGCCAGCGGATGGTGTTGATGTCCAGGTGGTTGGTCGGCTCGTCGAGCAGCAGCACTTCAGGGTCGGAGAACAGTGCCTGGGCCAGCAGCACACGCAGTTTCCAGCCTGGGGCGACTTCGGTCATGGGGCCGAAATGCTGTTCGAGGGGAATACCCAGGCCCAGCAGCAGTTCACCGGCGCGGGATTCGGCGGTGTAGCCGTCCATCTCGGCGAATTCGGTTTCCAGCTCGGCGACGGCCATGCCGTCGTCTTCGGTCATTTCCGGCAGCGAGTAGATACGATCGCGCTCGGCCTTGACCCGCCACAGTTCCTCGTGGCCCATGATCACGGTATCGATCACGGTGAATTCTTCGTAGGCGAACTGGTCCTGGCGCAGCTTGCCCAGGCGCACGTTCGGCTCGAGCATCACCTGGCCGGCCGACGGCTCCAGGTCGCCGCCGAGGATTTTCATGAAGGTCGACTTGCCACAGCCGTTGGCGCCGATCAGGCCGTAGCGGTTGCCATTGTTGAACTTGACCGAGACGTTCTCGAACAAGGGCTTGGCGCCAAACTGCATGGTGATGTTAGCGGTAGAAATCAAGTGCTTATCCTGCGGGGTGTCCAGAGGTGTGTTTAGGTGCCGCCGACCTTTTGGGGCCGATTTCGGGCCCGTCAGATACGGGACGGCAGCTTCTCCAGCTCCTTCCAATCCGAGGAGGAGCTGATCCATTTTGCGTAGGTAGAGAGCAACATCTCGACGCTGTGGCCGAGTTGGTTCGCGATGAACGCAGGGTTCATCCCAGCCATTAGGCACATGGTTGCGTAGGTGTGGCGCGTGTCGTACTGCCGACGTTCACGGATGCCCAGCGCCTTGAGCGCGAGCTTGAAGTGCCTGATTGTAACACCTGCCTGCCTGATCTACATCCCGCCTTTACCCGGCTGGAACACAAAAGGACTGGTGGGAGTGGCTGATTTCGATGCCATTTTGCGCAAACCCGGTACCACGGCCTGTTGCTCCCCAGCGTGCTCATCCCCGGGTTTCTTCCTTTTTGCCCGCATGCTTGTCTGCGGGCCGCTACTGCCGTTGTGCTTGCGCGCCGCCGCAGCGGCCCGGCCAGATCTTCGTTTGCCACGGCAACAGCTCTCCAGGCCCGCGCCTTTCGGCGGACTGATGTGTTATAAAAAAGAATGTCAAACAGGAGGTTAGATATGGCCAATAAAGCCAAACCGTTCTACTACGCTGCGGCGCCACTGATTGCGATCGGCGCTGCGTTCGCCGCAGTCGGCGCCTCTGGGCAAGCTGCTTTTGGCTACACCGCGGTCGGCTTTCTGGTGCCTGGTGTAGTGCTGCTCGTTACCGGATATCGCCAGCGGGCTTGACGTGTGCGGTGGGGTCAAGCTGCAGGCACAGGCATACACATAGGTGCCTGAGTGAAAATACTCAACGCGGACTATCGAGCGAGCCTTGAATAGGGAGGCCCTGCCTGAAGCGAAAACTCTTGTTCCAGGCATCTACCCCAGACAATAGGGGGGCGTGATTCCAAGAGAGCCCTTACGGAACTGCCTCGCAATGCCTGTCTCGGCCAAATTGTTAATTTTTTTCGCGTAATACTGGCTTAATTTTTAAAAGGCTTGATTGCCTGCTTTGGAGGTTGACGACATTTTTTTGATGATCAGTGCCCAATTGTAAGAGCCATTTTCAGCGAATACACTCCAGACCATGAAACGCTACCTGCGGTTTTGTCTCATCTTCTTGATCAGCCTGGCGCTTCCCCTCAGTGGGATGGCGGGGGTTCAGGCACCGACAGAACCTTGCCCGATGAAGACCATGGGTATGGCTATGATGGACGACATGGGCATGGATTGTTGCAACGACATGAAAAGCCCTGTCGAACACGGCAAACCTTGCAAGCCGGGCCAGGAGTGCAAGTCGGGCGGTATGTTGCAAGTCTCAATCTTCAAGCCTCCTGTGACCGTGTTCAGCCCCGTAGTGCTTTCCCTCATCAGCGATTCTCTGCCTGTACAGACCCCGTCCGGGGTATGGCGACCGCCACGCGTTTGATTCCTTTCCAACATTGAGCCTCATTCCGCATTAGCGGGATGGACTAGCTGCGCGCGTTCCATTTTTTCGCGTGCAGTGGATGATCACAGGAATCGTAAACATGAACTCCAAGTGCAATTGCACAGGCTGGTCTCTTATGGCCGGCTTGGCGGCAAGCGTGCTGGCATTGCCGAGCTTCGCTGCGCCATTGACGCTCGATGAAGCTCTGCGTCTGGCCGAAAACAATGCGCCGTCGCTGACCGCACAAGATGCCAAAATTCAAGCTGCCAGCAGTGCAGCTATTCCAGCCGGTGAATTACCTGATCCCAAGCTGCTGATGGGCGTGCAGAACTACCCCATTGGGGGCCCGGATCGCTGGAGCATCGACCAAGACTTCATGACCATGCAAATGGTCGGGGTCAGACAGGAGATGCCCAACAGCGACAAGCGCAAAGCGCGGATTGAGGTCGCCGATGCAGCCATTGATCGCGCCTCTGCGGAGCGTCGAGTCGAACGTCTGAAGGTACGCCAGTCCACGGCATTGGCCTGGATCAGTAGTTACTCGGTTGAGCGCAAAGATGCACTGTTTCAGGACTTCTACAAAGAAAATCTCCTGCTAGCCGATACTGTACGGGCTCAGATTGCCGGTGGCCGCGCTCAACCTGCTGACGCGGTGACACCCAAACAAGAAGCAGCCAAACTGGCAGAACAACAGGACGATCTGACTCTCCAAAGAGCGCAAGCACAAGCGGCTCTCAAACGCTGGATTGGTTCTGCCGCTAACGACAAGCCTGTGGGTAGTTTTCCTGAATGGCCGGTCGACACCTCAGGCTACTCCCATAGGCTGCAACACCATCCCGAGTTGGCTGCGTTTGCACCGATGACCCGCGAAGCGCAGGCCAAGGTTCGGGAAGCCGTATCAGAGAAGCAGTCGGACTGGAGCTGGGAAGTGGATTACCAGCATCGTGGCCGTGAGTTCGGCGATATGGTCAGCGTGCAATTTTCTTGGGATTTACCTCTGTTTCCTGACTCGCGCCAAACCCCCAAAATCGCTGCCAAGCAGGCTGAACTCAGCCAGCTCGAGGCCGAGCGCGAAGCCCTGTCACGCGAGCACACTCAGCAATTGGAGAGCGAACTGGCCGACTATGAGCGCCTGAATCGTGCGGTGCGTCGAAATCAGGAAAGCCTGTTGCCTCTGGCCAAGGAAAAGGTCGAACTCAGTATGGCGAGTTATCGGTCGGGCAAAGGCGATTTGAGCGCCGTGGTTGCCGCCCGACGTGAACTCGTCGAAGCGCGCCTCAAACAGATCGACGTGGAGGAGCAACGAGCGCTGACCAGTGCGCGCCTGTATTTCGCTTATGGGGAGACCAGCCAATGAGCCTAAAAAAATGGAGTGGGTCATTGGTGATAGGCATCTCGTTGGCATTGGGTGTAGCCGGTGGGTACTGGTTCGCTCATCTGCGCATGAGCGAAGTGCCAAGTACCGTTCCAGAGCAGAGCCTCAATTCTCCAAACGAGCGGAAAGCCCTGTATTGGTACGATCCCATGTACCCGCAACAAAAATTCGACAAGCCGGGTAAATCCCCCTTCATGGACATGCAGTTGGTTCCCCAGTACGCCAGCGGTGCAGGGGATCGGGCAACTGTGAGTATTGATCCGAGCTTGACTCAAAATCTCGGGCTGCGTTTTGCGACCGTCACCCGTGGTGTCCTGGATTCCAGCCTCAATGTGACAGGCATCCTGGCGTTCAACGAGCGTGATGTCGCGGTGATTCAGGCTCGCACCAGTGGTTTTGTGGAGCGGGTCTACGCCCATGCTCCCGGTGACGTGCTCAAGGCCAACGCGGCATTGGCGGATATCCTAGTGCCAGAGTGGGCAGCCGCCCAGACGGAGTTCCTTGCCCTGAAACGCAGCGGGGATGCTGAGCTACTGGCTGCGGCCCGCCAACGATTACTGCTCACGGGAATGCCAGCGGCACTGATCACTCAGGTCGGGCGTAGTGGCAAGGTTCAGCCTTACTTGACGCTCACCAGCCCTATAGGTGGTGTGCTGCAAGAATTGAATGTTCGTGCAGGCATGACCGTGGCGATTGGCGATACTCTGGCACGTGTGAACGGCTTGAGCAGTATCTGGCTGGCCGTGGCCATTCCAGAATCGGAAGCCGGAACTCTCACCTTAGGACAGACCGTCGAAGCGCGCCTGCCTGCCTTTCCGGGAACAATACTCAATGGCAAGGTCAGCGCGATTTTGCCCGAGACCAACTCGGACAGTCGCACAATTCGTGTGCGGGTGGAGCTGCCCAATCCTGACGGTCACCTGAGACCAGGTCTGTCGGCGGAGGTACGTCTGAACCGCTCGACCGAGAAGAGTGTCCTGTGGGTGCCAAGCGAGGCCGTCATTCGCACTGGTCGACGTGCTCTGGTGATGCTCGCCGCAGGCGCGGGTCGCTACCGTCCTGTGGAGATCCAACTTGGGCAGGAAAGCGATGGTAGAACGGCGATCCTGAAGGGCTTGGAAGAAGGTCAGAAGGTGGTTACGTCTGGCCAATTCCTGCTCGACTCGGAGGCCAGCCTTAAGGGCGTTGTCATAGGGGCGGAGGACGAGTCACCACCAAGTGCAGCAGGCTCCAGCTTACATGAAGCGGATGGGCAGATTGTTGAGATCAACGACAAAGAGGTCACTCTTGCCCATGGCCCTTTCAAGACGTTGGGCATGCCTGGTATGACGATGACTTTCCCGCTTGCCAAACCGGCACTGATGCAGGGACTTGAAACGGGTGACAAGGTTCGTATCGGAGTTACTCAAACCGATGATGGTTTGCGTGTGGATCGCTTGGATAAATCGGGGAGCCAGCCATGATCGCGGCCCTGATTCGTTGGTCAGTGGCCAACCGTATCCTAGTGCTACTGGCGACACTGTTCGTTGCGGCTTGGGGCATTTGGTCGGTGCAGAGCACCCCTATAGACGCGCTGCCCGATCTCTCTGATGTACAGGTAATCATCCGTACACCTTACGCAGGCCAGGCGCCGCAGATTGTCGAGAACCAGGTCACCTATCCGTTAGCCACCACCATGCTCTCGGTGCCGGGTGCCAAGACGGTACGTGGTTACTCCTTCTTTGGTGATAGCTTCGTTTACGTGTTGTTCGAAGACGGCACTGACTTGTATTGGGCCCGTTCGCGGGTGCTGGAATACCTGAGCCAAATACAAAGTCGATTGCCTGCCAGTGCCAAGCCGGCGTTGGGGCCGGATGCGACAGGGGTGGGGTGGATCTATCAATATGCACTGGTAGATCGCAGTGGCGGACACGACCTGGCACAGCTTCGCGCTCTTCAGGACTGGTTCCTCAAGTTCGAACTCAAGACTTTGCCCAACGTTGCGGAAGTGGCTACCGTGGGAGGCATGGTAAAGCAGTACCAGGTGCAGCTCGATCCGCTCAAACTGGCCAGCCTCGGCATCACGCAAGTCGAGGTGAGCGAGGCTATCGGCAAAGCTAACCAGGAAACCGGTGGTGCCGTGTTGGAGATGGCAGAGACCGAGTTCATCGTGCGGGCGTCGGGCTATTTAAAGACACTTAATGACTTTCGAGCGATCCCGCTTAAGTTGGGTTCAGGCGGTGTGCCGGTGACCCTGGGTGATGTCGCCACGATTCAGTTAGGGCCGGAAATGCGCAGGGGCATCTCCGAACTCGACGGCGAAGGTGAGACCGTCGGTGGTGTGGTGATTTTGCGTAGCGGCAAGAATGCTCGCGAAACCATTGCAGCGGTCAAGACCAAGCTCGATGAACTGAAAAGCAGTCTGCCGGCTGGTGTGGAAATCGTCACCACCTACGATCGCAGCAAGCTGATCGACCGCGCTGTCGATAATCTCAGTCACAAGCTGATCGAGGAGTTCATCGTCGTCGCCTTGGTGTGCGGGATCTTCCTCTGGCACCTGCGCTCATCCCTGGTGGCGATTATCTCCTTACCGGTTGGTGTATTGATTGCCTTCATCGTCATGCGTTACCAGGGTATCAACGCCAACATCATGTCCTTGGGCGGAATAGCCATCGCCATTGGTGCCATGGTCGATGCTGCCGTAGTGATGATCGAAAACGCCCACAAGAAAATCGAGGCCTGGCACGCAGCCAATCCGGATGAGGAGCTAACGGGGGAGCGTCATTGGCATGTGATGACTGAAGCAGCGGCAGAGGTAGGCCCGGCACTTTTCTTCTGCCTATTGATCATCACCTTGTCGTTCATTCCGGTATTCACCCTGGAGGCTCAGGAAGGACGGCTGTTTGGCCCATTGGCGTTCACCAAGACCTACGCCATGGCCGCAGCGGCGGGATTGTCTGTGACTCTGGTGCCCGTGCTGATGGGCTACTGGATTCGAGGGCGAATACCCAATGAGCAGCAGAACCCGTTAAACCGTTGGCTGATCCGAATCTATCAGCCGGCTTTGGATATGGTCTTGCGTCGACCTAAGATCACATTGCTGTTGGCGCTACTGATTTTTGTCAGTGCGCTATGGCCAATGTCGCGCTTGGGTGGTGAGTTTCTTCCGCCGCTGGACGAGGGTGATCTGCTCTATATGCCTTCGGCTTTGCCGGGCTTGTCGGCACAGAAAGCAGCGCAATTGCTGCAACAGACCGACCGCCTGATCAAAACCGTGCCCGAAGTCGAACATGTCTTCGGTAAAGCGGGACGCGCGGAAACTGCCACCGACCCCGCGCCGCTAGAGATGTTCGAAACCACCATTCAATTCAAACCGCACGAGCTATGGCGTGCAGGCATGACCCAGGAAAAACTGGTGGAAGAATTGGATCGAGTGGTGCGAGTCCCTGGACTGACGAATATCTGGATACCACCGATTCGCAACCGTATCGACATGCTGGCCACTGGGATCAAGAGTCCCATCGGGGTGAAAGTTGCCGGCACCAACCTGACGGAGATCGACGCCGCTACTCAGGCGGTAGAGCGCGTTGCCAAGGGTGTGCCTGGTGTCAGTTCAGCTCTGGCTGAGCGCCTGACCGGTGGCCGTTACATCGACGTGGATATCGACCGCAAAGCCGCCGCGCGCTACGGGCTGAATATTGCCGATGTGCAGTCCATCGTGGCCGGTGCTATCGGTGGTGAAAACGTCGGGGAGACCATTGAAGGGCTCGCCCGTTTTCCGATCAGCGTGCGCTACCCACGGGAGTGGCGTGATTCGGTCGGCGCCTTGGAGCAATTGCCGATCTATACCCCGCTAGGGAGCCAGATCACCCTCGGCATAGTGGCGAAGGTCAAGGTCACGGATGGCCCACCGATGCTCAAGAGCGAAAACGCACGACCTTCGGGTTGGGTATACATCGATGTGCGTGGTCGAGACATTGCCTCGGTGGTCGCCGATCTGCGCCGAATCGTCAGTGAGCAGGTCAAGTTGCAGCCCGGAATGAGCCTGAGCTATTCAGGACAGTTTGAATTTCTCGAAAGGGCCAACGCACGACTCAAGCTGGTGGTGCCTGCCACGCTGCTGATCATCTTCGTGCTGCTCTATCTGACGTTCGCCCGCTTCGATGAGGCTTTGCTGATCATGGCCACGCTGCCATTCGCACTTACGGGCGGAGCATGGTTCCTCTATCTGCTGGGATTCAACCTATCGGTCGCCACCGGGGTCGGCTTTATCGCCTTGGCCGGTGTGTCCGCCGAGTTTGGTGTGATCATGCTGCTCTACCTGAAGAATGCCTGGGCCGAACGGGAAGACCTCGGCGACAGCACTGAGCGCGGGCTGGTGGCAGCGATTCGTGAAGGCGCTGTGCAGCGCGTTCGACCCAAGGCCATGACCGTGGCGGTCATTATTGCCGGTTTGCTGCCGATCCTGTTGGGCAGTGGCACTGGTAGCGAAGTGATGAGCCGCATTGCCGCGCCCATGGTCGGCGGCATGGTCACGGCCCCCTTGCTTTCCCTGTTTGTCATTCCGGCAGCCTATCGCCTGATGCGTCGCCGGCACCTCATCGTTGAACCGATCAAACCACAAGGAAAATTCGTATGAAACTGACCCTGATCGCAGCTGCCAGTACCGCGTTTATGTTTTCACTTTCTGCCTACTCGCAGGACATGCCGGGTATGAAAATGGATGGTATGGAGGGCATGAAGATGGAGCAGGAAACAAAACAGGCTCCAGTTGCTGACGCTGAGGGAACCATCAAGGCTATGGATACTTCGAAGCATACGGTGACCATCTCCCACGGAGCTGTGCCAGCGGTGCAATGGCCCCCAATGACTATGGCCTTTTCAGTGACGGAGGATCAGCTGGCAGGTCTGAAGGTCGGAGACCATGTATCGTTTTCCTTTAGGGTAAAGGATGGCAAAGCCGCAATCGTTTCCATTAAAAAATAAGACTGTAGCGATGAGAACTACCGGCACGCTCTGTCGTGCCGGTTTGGAAAGGCTGCCCTTGCTAAAATCCGCCATCTGTTCGTCGCCACAATTCGCGTATTTACCATGGACACCACGTGATCCATTCCTGTGAAAAAGCGTGTGGTCTATGGACGCCGGAAACTTGCTCTAAACCCCGCCAACTGTTCATTCAAACTGATCTCCATGGGTTGACATCTTTCCTTTATATCGACGAAGCCTTCGCCGATCTGACGGGTATGACCGACCTGGACCAGCTCGGCCGGCGCATCCGCGCCCCATGCAACCACAAAATGGAAAAACACCGAATCGACCCAAGTGGGGTAAGCCAAGGCTGCGGTACTTGTAAGCGAACGCTGTTTGTCCCCTCAAATCTTGATTTCTGATATGTCCGTGCTTTATTGGCTGATGTTTGTCGTCATTGACGATCAAACACTATTTGTCATTACCGAGCCAGGTGCTTGCACGTTCGCTTGAAGGCCTGGGCTCGCGCGTGTTGATAATCAGCTTGGTCAAGGAAATCAAAGGAATGAAACTTTCACCCGCAGCAAAAGGAATTGCACTGGCCCTGGTCGGTTTCTGTTCATCGATACCCGTGGTGCACGCGTGCACGCGGCTGGTTTTTCTTGGAGATAACCAACAGATCATAACGGCACGCTCAATGGACTGGGCGAAGGATGTGGAAACCAACCTGTGGGTGTTCCCCCAAGGCATGAAGCGCCACGGTGAGGCAGGCCCCAATTCGGTTACCTGGACGTCGAAGTACGGCAGTGTCATTGCGTCCGGCTACGATATTTCCACCACCGACGGCATCAACGAAGCCGGGTTGTCTGCAAACCTGCTGTGGCTGGTGGAATCAGAATATCCAGCACTCGAACAGGGCAAGCCAGGGCTCAGTATCTCGGCATGGGCTCAGTACGTATTGGATAACTTCAAGACCGTGGCTGAAGCGGTCGAGGCGCTCAAGGCCGAACCGTTTCATGTGGTGACATCCAAGGTTCCGAAGGAAACCCGCCTGGCAACGCTGCACCTTTCAATGTCCGATGCGTCGGGCGATAGCGCAATCGTTGAATATATCGATGGCAAGCAAGTCATTCACCACGACAGAAAATATCAAGTGATGACGAACTCGCCGAAGTTCGACGAGCAGTTGGAAATGTATGCTTACTGGCAAGGCATTGACGGAACACAGATGTTGCCTGGCACCAACCGCTCGCCTGATCGCTTTGCGCGTGCGTCCTTCTACGTAAATGCCGTGCCCAAGCATGAGGATGCGCGGCTGTCACTGGCCAGTGTGTTCAGTGTGATTCGCAACGTCTCGGTGCCGTACGGCATTACAACGCCAGATCAGCCCAATATCTCATCCACGCGCTGGCGGACCGTGGCGGACCATAAACACAAGCAGTATTTTTTCGAGTCCGCAGTCACGCCCAATACGTTCTGGGTTGACCTGAAGAAGCTGGACCTCAGCCAGAAAACCGGCAAGGTGAAGAAGCTGGACCTGGGGCCGAACCAGGCAAACGTGTATGCCGGCGAAGTGTCCGCCCGCTTCGAAGAGTCCGCACCGTTCAAATTCGAGGGGATTTGAATTGCACCAGCGACTTGATCCCTGACATTTACACTCAGGACGCAACAGCGCTCGCCTCGGCAATCATGAGGTCGAGCGCTTTTGTGTGCGTTGAACAAAAGGCGGCTCGGTCATCAGCCTGCCTGTGGCAACCCAAATCCCAGACAAAGAAAAGCCCGCGATGGGGGGGAGCGGGCTTAAAGGTTTCTACTAGGAGCTGGGTCAACCATAAGCCTTCGAATGTGAAAGGCTTGTGAAAATTACGGGATTGGTCTGAATGATTGCTATTTCACCGTGCAGGTCCAGCGGTGATTGTGCCGGTAGGGCGCGCGCATGAAGGTGATGTCCGAGACGCGGGTCAGGCCGCGTTTGCGCAGGGCGTCGGTCAGTTGTACGAGTGTCTCTGCTTCGATAGTCATTGCTGTTACCTCGTCAGATTTACTGCGTTCATAGGTCTGGACCGGGCGGGTGTCGGGCTAATTCAATTTTTTTGCCCGTGTATCGACGACCGCAAACAGGCCAGGCAAAAAAGATGAACCACCCACGCCGCCACGCGCTCACATGAACAGCGGTACCTCAAACGCAGTTCCCGAAAAACAGAACGAGGATTTCATGATGAATACCCTGTTGCGAAGCAGCGCTTTTGCGCTGGCGTTTACCCTGGCAGGCGCGGTACACGCGGCCCAGGACGCCGACGATTTCGTGGAAGACGCCTCGGCCAAAGGCATCGCCGAAGTGGAAGCCGGCAAGCTGGCCCAGGAGAAGGGCAGCGCCAGCGACGTGAAGGCCTTTGCCGACATGATGGTCAAGGACCACACCGCCGCCAACGAGAAGCTCAAGGCCATCGCTGCCAGCAAAAAGCTGGAAGTCTCGGATGATGCCATGCTGATGGACAAGGCCAAGGCGATGATTCTGGAGCTGCGTAGCGCCAAGTCGTTCGACCAGGCCTATGCCAACAACCAGGTCAAGGCGCACGAGGCCACCATCGAGCTGTTCGAGAACTATGTGAAGGACGGCACCGATGCCGAGCTCAAGGCGTTCGCCGAGAAAACCCTGCCCACGCTGAAAGAGCATCTGACCAAGGCCAGGGCACTTGCGAGCGCACACGGCGGTGATGCAGCCCAACCCTGAGTCAATGCCCGCTGGCCAGTGCGCAGGCGCTGGCCATTGGCAATGCAGTACGCACCGTTCCAGTCGTAGAGGAGAGGTGACGATGAACGACACGGACAAAAGGCAGGCGTTGCAGAACTGGCGACAGGCGTTGGTCCACGAGCATGCGTCACTGGACGCCGAGCAGCGTTACGACAAGGCGTTGATGGCCGCCGATGCACTCGAGGTGGCGGGCATCATCAGCAGTCGCGAGTGGCGCGAGCTGGTGAAGGAAGCCAATGCCTTTATCTTCCACTGAGCGGCGTTGCCAATGCCGGCAGTGCCTGGAGGTTAGCGTCATGAAACTGACCGCGTTGGCGTTGCTGGTCGCCAGCCTGTCGATGCTGCAAGGGTGCTTCAAACGAGCCCGAGCATGTCGACAAGGATACCGATCGCAGCAAGTCTTCCCTGCAGATGCAAAAGCCCGACACGCCCCCTGCGGAGCCGGCGCCTCGGCAACCCCCCAACAACTAGCTTGAGCGAGCGTGCGCCCCAGTCAGCCGAGGCTTGGGGCGCAGGGCTCAGAAGGTGGGCGGGGTGATCACCCAGATCACCACCGCATCCACTTCACCCGGGTTGCCGTACTTGTGCGGCTCCTGGCTGGAGAAGCTGAAGCTGTCGCCTTCACCGAGTTCGAAATGGCGATCCCCCACCCACAGCTCGAAGCGGCCGGACAGCACGTACCCGGCTTCTTCGCCCTCATGGCTGTAGCTCTGCTGGCTGTAGGTGCCTGGCGGAAAACGCGAGTGGAGCATCTCCAGTTCGCGGTTGGGTTGCGGGGTGAGCAACTGGTCGACGATGCCGTCTTCGTAATGCACGCTCAGTCGGCTCTGCCGGCGCACCACGTAGCCGCTGTCCTCGGGGGCGGTGACCGCCTCGCTGGCGAAGAACCACTGGATGGTCACGCCCAGGCTGCGGGCGATATTGAACAGTGCCGGTATCGAGGGGTACGACAGGTTACGTTCCAGCTGGCTGATATAGCCGGCGGTCAGCTCGCTCTGTTGCGCAAGCTCGGTCAGGGTCATGCCGCGACGCTTGCGAAGCCCGCGAATGCGCGTGCCCAGAAAGTGCGGCGCGGCGCTGCCGTCCTCGGCGGTGGGCGGCAGCTTGCTGTTGTTGCTCATGGCGTTATCCGATCAGCCCTGCAAAGGCCCGGAGTATAAACAGCCTCACAGGCTCGCGGCGACTTTAAGGCCCTCATAGATGGCTTCCTCGGCGGTACGCGCCGCCAGGCAATCGCCAATGCGGTGTACTGCGGCCAGGTCCTGGATCTCGCCGGCCAGGGTGTCGACCGGGTGATGGCCGTGGCACAGCACCAGGGTGTCGATGCCCTCGAAGATCATCGCCTCGCCGCTGGCGGTGTGCTGCAGGTAGACGCTACTGTCGTCGCAGCCATACAGCCGCGCATAGGGCGTGATCGGGATGCCCAGCTTGTGCAGCTCGCCGGCCATCTGGTCACGCACATACAGCGGCAGGCTCTCGCCACAGTGGGTACCGTTGACCGCCAGTTGCACCTGATGCCCGGCGCGGGTCAGGCGTTCGGCGATGCCCGGCCCGATCCAGTCGCAGCGCCAGTCCATCACCATCACCGAGCGACCGACCTGTACCTGCTCGCGCAGCACCTGCCAGGCGTCGACCACCTGCAACTCGCCGCCGCGCTCGAAAGCCGGCCAGTAGGGCGCGGCACCGGTGGCAACGATCACGGCATCCGGCTGCTCGCGCTCGACCAGCGCGCGGTCGACCCGGGTATTGCGCACCACCTCCACGCCGGCCAACTGCATCTCGCGTTGCAAGTTGGTGCTGGCACCGCCGAATTCGCTGCGCCGTGGCAGCAGTTGCGCCAGCAGCACCTGGCCACCCAGTTGGGCGGCCGCCTCATACAGGGTGACCTGATGACCACGGGCCGCCGCTACCGCGGCAGCCTTCATGCCGGCCGGGCCGCCGCCCACCACCATCACCTTCTTGCGCAGTGTGGCAGGCTGCAGTTGGCCGAACTGCCGCTCGCGCCCGGTCTCCGGATGCTGGATGCACGAAATCGGCAGGCCCTTGTGGAAGTGCCCGATACAGGCCTGGTTGCAGGCGATGCAGGCACGCACGTCTTCGGCCCGGCCGCTGTCGGTCTTGTTCGGCATCTGCGGGTCGCAGATCAGCGCGCGGGTCATGCCACACACGTCGGCCTGGCCGCGGGCAAGTATCAGCTCGGCCTCCTGGGGCTGGTTGATGCGCCCGGTAACGAACAGCGGAATGTCCAGGCTGGCCTTGAAGGTGCCCGCCTCGCGGGCCAGATAGGCGGCCTCGATGGCCATCGGCGGCACGATATGCACCGCGCCGCCCAGGGACGCCGAGGTGCCGGCCACAATATGCACATAGTCCAGTTGCCCTTGCAGGGCCTTCACCGCGCCGAGCGATTCATCTTCGCTCAGGCCCTCGGCGTCGCGTTCATCGGCGCTGATGCGCAGGCCGATAATGAAGTGTTCGTCGGTGCTGGCACGCACCGCGGCGATGACCTCGCGCACAAAGCGCAAACGATGTTCAAGGTCGCCGTTGTAGCCGTCGCTACGCCGGTTGACCCGTGGGTTGATGAACTGGGCGGGCAGGTACCCGTGGCTGGCCACCACCTCCACGCCGTCCACGCCCGCCTGATGCAGGCGCCGCGCCGCCGCAGCATAGCCGGCCACTATCTCGTCGATCATGCCTTGGTCAAGCTCGCGCGGCATCACCCGGAACCGTTCGTTGGGCACCGCCGAGGCCGAGTAGGCCACCGCCAGCAAGCCGTCGCTGGACTCCATGATCTCGCGGCCCGGGTGAAAGATCTGCGACAGCACCACGGTGCCGTGGGCATGGCAGGTCTCGGCCAGCCGGCGATACCCCTCGATGCAGGCGTCATCGGTGGCCATCAGCACGTGGGAGGTGTAGCGGGCGCTGTCGTGTACGCCGGCCACCTGCAGCACGATCAGCCCCACACCACCTTCGGCCCGGGCCTGGTGATAGGCAATCAGCTGTTCGTTGACCAGGTTGTCGGTGGGCATCGAGGTGTCGTGGCCGCTGGACATGATGCGGTTCTTGAGGCGCTTGCCACGGATCTGCAACGGGGTGAACAGGTGCGCGAAGGCGGTCGACATGGTGGTCAGGCTCCAGCGGGGGCGTTGTTATTATTTTTCTATGAAAGTGTACCGACAGTAAAAAATCAACTTGTTTTTTTACTTGGGTTTGATTAGCGTCGAGTCACCCCAGTGCAGGGGCTTACCTCACAAAAACAAGAAAGTGGACCACACCGGCGCCAGGCCGAGTGGTACCCGCAGGAGGATCCATCGATGAAAGCGTTCCCGCGTAAACCAGGCCTGTATGCAGTGCTGCTTGCCCTGGGCCTGGGCAGTGCCCAGGCAGCTCCGCAGATGGTCGTGGTGGGTTATGGCGGTGCCGGGCAGAAGGCCCAGGACGTGGCGTTCTTCCAGCCGTTCAGTGCCCAGGACAAGAGCAAGCTGATACAGAGCGAGTACAACGGTGAAATGGCCCGCATCAAGGTCATGGTCGACACTGGCAATGTGGACTGGGATGTGGTGCAGATCGAAGGGCCCGACTTGATGCGCGGGTGCGACGAAGGCATGTACGAACCCCTCGACTGGAAGCAGCTGGGGCATGCCGACGAGCTGATCCCGGACGCTGCCCAGGCGTGCGGCTCGGCGGCGCTGGTGTGGAGCGTGGCGATCGCCTATGACCGCGACAAACTGGCCCAGGCGCCCACCTCCTGGGCCGACTTCTGGGACGTGAACAAATACCCGGGCAAGCGCGGCCTGAGGAAGCGTGCGGTGTACAACCTGGAGTTCGCACTGCTGGCCGACGGCGTCAAGGTCGAGGACGTCTACAAGGTACTGGCCACCCCCGAGGGCGTGGACCGCGCCTTTGCCAAGCTGAGCGAGCTCAAGCCCAACATCCAGTGGTGGGAGGCTGGCGCGCAGCCGGCGCAGTGGCTGACGGCGGGTGACGTGGTGATGACCTCCACCTACAGCGGGCGCATCGCCAGTGCCGCGCAGGCAGGTGCGCCGTTGGCGGTGGTATGGCCCGGCAGCCTGTACGGCATGGACTACTGGGCCATCATCAAGGGCTCCAAACATGTCGACCAGGCCAAGCGGCTGATCGCCTACACCAACGACCCGGCAGCGCAGGTGCGCTATGTACAGCAGATTCCCTACGGCCCGACCAACACCCAGGCCGCGGCAAAGCTGGACCCGTCGCTGGCCAGCTGGGTGCCGACCTCGCCGCAGAACCTTCAAGGGGCGCTGTCGATGAATGTCGAGTTCTGGGTCGATCATGGCGATGAACTGGAGGAGCGGTTCAACGCCTGGGCTACCAAGTAGCCGTTGCAGCCCGTCTCCTGCGCCGTTCTGCAGGAGCGGGCTCAGCTGTGAAGGGGCGCGCGGCGCCCCTTCAAAGTCTGGTTAAATACGCGCTTACCAGAACCGCCGGCGAGCCCGTTCCATGCACGATGACGACGATATCCACGAACCCGAGCACGACCACCTGTTCGACCACGAATTTCACGATCAATACATTGCCCCCGAGCCAGAGGCGGGCGGTATGGATGAGGATGAGGATGACGAGGACGATGATGCCTGGGGTCTGCTCGACGATGACGATGACCAGCCCGAAGACCCATAGCCCTGCCGGCTTCACCATTCGTCGCGTGTGCTGCACCCTGGCCCCGGCCTGACCTCCAACTGAGAGGGCCCGGATGTTCCGGGCCTTTGCTGGCGAGGTGTTCCATGACTGACCAAGTGACTGCCCAAGCCCAAGACCCCACCCAACCGATGACGGCTCCCGAAGACGTCGATCCGCTGGCACGCCCACCGGTGTTCACGCCAGATCGTCCCGAGGACTGGAAAGACCCGGCCAGCGGTGATGGCGTGCCCGATGACGAAGACATGCCGCTGCCCAATGATTGAGCGCAGGGGCGTCTGCCAGGGGGCTGGGGGGATCGCTGGCAGACACCCGGATGCCTGGCCCCATTCGACGACGTGGAGGTACTGATGACCGGTAATCAGCACAAACCAGAAGGACCGCATTCATCCGAGCACGCCTCTGAACGGGACACGCTGGACTTTGATCCCGATTCGCCAGACCTGGATGACCCGCAGGTGGATCCGGTAGGCCCGGCCAAGGCGCCCAAGGGCGGGCCAGAACCACGCAAGCCACCGCTTCTTGGCGAGTAGCCGCAAACAAGGGCCCGGCGCAATGCCGGGCCTTTTTGCAATCAGCCGTGCAATCAGCCGCCGGCTGCCTTGGCCGCGGTCACACCCGCCGCACTGAGCTTGATCGGGTAACGCACTGACGGTTCATCGTCGGCCCCAACGGTGACCGCACCGTCCTGGATCAACCCCTTGTCCTGCAGTTGCTTGAGCGTCTCGGCCACCGCCTTTTCGCCTTCGAAGTTGTCCAGCACTTCCTTGCCCAACCCGTTCGGGTGGGCGTGGTACAGCCGGGTGAGTACTTCGTTTTGCAGTGTTTGATTGGTCATTGCCTGCCTCGCAGTGTTCATGGGTATGAAGGGCGTTGCACAGCTTCCGACAGGCCAGGGCGGCAGGGATTCCACCGGATGTCGCGAGGGGGCGACCGGGTGCGTTACAGCAGGTTGCGGGGCGGGGGCGGGCAGCAGGGCCCTGAAACAGAACTGCCCCGGGCAACGCCGCGGGGCAGTGGGTCAAGCGCTACGCCGGGGCGTCAGGGCTTGTTGTTGAGCTTGCGCAGTTCTTCGTAGGTGGCCGACTGGACGAACCAGAAGCCGGAAACGATGCACCAGGTCAGCGTACCGACAATCAATGTGCCCAGGCCAGCCAGGAAGCTCTGGCTGAACATGAACAGGCCGGAAATCCAGATGACGGCCAGTGCCACGTACAGCACCACGTTGTTGACGCTGATAACAAAATCTTTCACGAGTAATCCTTCCCGAGTCATTGTCCACTGTCGCACGAACGGCGTGCGACAGGCCGCTATCATATTGATATTGCGACAACAATTCCATCGGAACGGGCACTGCGCCTGCCTGTCAGCGGCTAGCGAAAGCGCGGCAGCGGTCGGTCCAGGGTGAGGGAGGTCAGGGTCTTCTTCACCAGCACCTCGTCGGCTTCGACGGCCTTGAGAGTGTCGCGGATCTTGCCCGCCACCGGTACATCGCCCTGGCGGTCGATCCAGTCGGCGATCTCCTTGCAGGCCACGGCCAGGCGGTCCTGACGGTGGTTGATCAGGGTCAGCAGGGTGGTGATCTCTTTGTCGGACATGGCGCATTCCTCCCTTCGGCGAATTAAGTGTAGCAGTGCGCCGGCAGTTAGCCCCCCCCAGCCTCAATCGGGTTTGCCGCGCACGATGCGCCCGTCCTTGACCTCGTCGGCATAGGCCTTGAGCTTGTCCGAGTCCCGGTACAGGCGGTTCATCAGGTGCAGCACCGCCACCACGTCGACGTCCTTGATGCGCTCGGCCAGCTTGCTGATTTCACCGGCGGTACGCTCAAGGTCGGTGGCGACCAGCTTCAGGTCACGTTTGAGTTCTGCGGAGGACTTCTTGATACCCATGGATACCTCGGATGGGCTGATTGCGTTCAAATGGGTGCATTCTAGCAGGCGACACCATCGGCAACAGAAGAGGGGAGGCACAGCATGAGCGCCAGGGTGCAGGTACGGGCCAACCGTCGTGGCCGCGATATCGCGGTGGGCGATGTCCATGGGCACTTCCAGCGCCTGCAGCAGGCACTGGATGCCGTCGGGTTCGATCCGGCCATCGATCGGCTTTTCAGCGTGGGCGACCTGGTCGACCGTGGGCCCGACAGCGAACAGGCGCTGGCATGGCTCGATCAACCCTGGTTTCACGCGGTGCAAGGCAATCATGAAGCGTTGGCCATTGCCCACGTGCGGGGCCACTGGCTGGACCAGGCGATGTACCGCGCCAGTGGTGGCGGCTGGTTTCTCGACCTGGATGCGCAGGCCCAGGCCCGCTTTGTGGCCGCCTTCGAACAGATGCCCCTGGCGCTGGAGCTGCAAACCCCTGAAGGCCTGGTCGGCCTGCTGCACGCCGACTGCCCGTTCGCGCATTGGCAGACACTGTGCGAGCACCTGGCAGGCGAACCTTCAGCCGATGTTCAGGAGGTGTGCGAATGGTCGCGGCGACGCTTGCAGCAGGGCGACACTGGCGAGGTTCAGGGCTTGCGTGCGCTGATCGTCGGGCACACCACGCTGCGCGAGGTGAAGGTGCTGGGCAATGTCTGGCACCTCGATACCGGCGGCTGGGCAAGCGGACACTTCAGCCTGCTTGATCTTGCCAGCCTTGAGTTACTGCAGACGCCTAGATGAACCACCACGGGTCACCGTTGGGCTTGGTGGGGGTTCGCCTGAGCTGGCGTATCGATACCCATGCCAACGCGATGCCAACCAGCAGCATCAGGCCACTGAACACCATCTTGAACAGGATCGCGGCATGAAACGCGTCGGGGTTGTCACGCAGCGTATGGGTCACGTGGTGGACTGGCCGGATACGGTTGCTGACCATACTGGTCACGCTGCCCGCCTGCAGGTCTTGCAGGTTCAGCAGGGCCATCGCCAGTGCACCCACAATCAACAGGAAGCCAGCCATCAGCAAGACCATCATATGGCCGCTGCCCACGCTGTTCTGGCGCATGGTCGCCTCCTGGCAGATTTCGAGAAGCGCGCGATCATACATGACTTGACGCTGGCCGGCAGGGCATTTGAAACTCGTTGCCCCAGCCACCGGAGCCCCTCATGGACCTGACCACCCTCGCGTTATTCATCCCGGCCTGTTTCGCCCTGAACATGGCCCCTGGCCCCAACAACCTGCTGTCGCTGAACAACGCCAGCCGCTACGGCCTGCGCACGGCCTGCCTGGCTGGCGCCGGCCGCCTGCTGGCGTTTGCCGGCATGATCGTACTGGCCGCCATGGGCCTGGCGGTGGTGCTGCATACCAGTGAATACCTGTTCCTGCTGGTCAAGGTGCTGGGCGCCGGCTACCTGTTCTACATCGCCTGGCAGTTGTGGCGCGCACCGGTCGGCGAGGCCGCGCAGGTCGGTGCACGCGGCGTGGGTACCCTGCGCCTGGCGCGTCAGGAGTTCCTGGTGGCAGCCGGCAACCCCAAGGCCATCCTGATCTTCACCGCGTTCCTGCCCCAGTTCGTCAGTGTGACAAGCGCCACGCCGGTGGCCGAGCAGTTCGCCGTGCTGGGGGCGATGTTCCTGGTACTGGAGTGGCTGGCCATCGCCATCTACGGCTGGCTGGGGGCGTACATGCAGCGCTGGTTCAACCAGCCTGCACCGCGTCGGCTGTTCAACCGGGTCAGCGCATCGTTGCTGGGCCTGGCGGGGTTCGGCCTGCTCGCCGCACGCCGGGCCTGAGCCCTACCAGCTGATGCGCAGCCCCAGGGTGCCGCCAATCGATTCCTGCTGGCGGCTATCAAGGTGGGCGCTGTAGGTCATTGCGCCGTACACCGCCACGGCGGGGCTCAGCCGGGCGTCCAGGCCGGCGCCCACGTCCATCCAGGTGGCGGCCTGATCAGTCCTGATCGGCTCGCCCCCGTCGAACCGCAGGGTGTCGCGCCCGCCACTGCTGCGCCATACATTGCTGCGCAGGTAGGGCTCCAGCGGCACGCTGCCGGCCAGGTAGCTGCCCTTGATTCGTGCGCCAACGCGACCGGTCCAGTTGGTCTGGCTGTCCTGGGTGACCGTTGAAATGCCATCGCTGCGCGTATCGAAGTCGACCTTGCGGGCGATCACCTGCACCTGGGGCTCGACCACCCAGCGCGCGCTCAATGCCAGCGGATAGCCGGCCTCCACCGAGGCCGCCAGGGCATGCCCATCCAGATCGAGCTTCACGCCGCGATCGGAACGGGCGCGGCCGTCCAGATCGGTGTACTGCAGCACTGTGTCCACGTACCACTGCCCGGGACCGATCAGCGTCCAGTAGGCGCCGACACTGTCGCCATCGAGGCGGACATCGCCCACCGCATTGTCTTCGAAACCCAGCGCGAAGCCTTTGACATCGCCATCGAGCCGGCTATGGCTGACATACACCCCGGCGTGCTGGCGATAACCGCCGTCGGTGTGCGTCGCATACAGGTCATGGCCCACCTCGAAACCGCTCAGGTTGCCGTCCAGGCTTGGCGACACCGTGCCGGACCACTGCTGGCGCAGGTGCTCGCCAAAGGTGCGGGCCCACCCGGCGCCCACCGGGCCTTGTTCGTCGAGCAGGCGTTGCTCGCCCTGGCGCTGGTGGAAGGTGCCCAGGGTCGACAGGCTGATGATGGCCGCGGCGCGGCTGGCCACCGCGTACACCGGCACTTCGGCGCGGTACAGCACGATGGCCTGCCCGGCGACCGGGGTGGGCAGTGGCGGGGTACCCGGGGCGGCCACGGGCGCCGGCACCACCGGTGGCGGTGGCTGGCCGGGCAGGGGCGGCGCCGATACCGGGGGCGCGACCACGCTCGAGCGCAGGTACCAGCTGTTCTCGCTGCCGGCGCTGACCCCGCCCTTGAACAAGTAGTACTGGTAGGCCCCGGCCGACAAGGGCTGGCCAAGGCTGAACGCCGTGCTGGTGCTGGTGGTGCCAGGGCCGGCCTCGACCACCTGGATGCCATCGGCCGCTGTCAGCGCGCCGCTGCCGCCCAGGTTGTTCACCTGAAGGGCAGTGCTGCCGGCCAGCGAGCCCTGGTTGACCACCAGCCGGTCGGAGGCGGCGCCGTCGCCTTCGAGCACGCTGTCGACCTTGAGCACGCCGTTGCTGCCTGCGTAGTTGCCGTCGAGGGTCAGGCGGCCCAGCGCATTGGCGCCGCTGCTGAGGTCGATGAGCCCGGCGTTGTTCACGCTCACCGGTGTGCCGCCGGCAAACGCCGTCACCTGGCCGGTGTGCGCCACCAGCTGGCTGGTGGCATCGATCAGCAAGGTGCCGGTACCCGTGCCCTGGTCTCCAAGAACCAGGTGGTCATCCAGGTTGAAGACCGAGGCGTTGGTCAGGGCCATGCGCTCCCCACCGGTATAGCGCGCGCCCAGGCTGCTGCGGGTATGGTCCAGTACCAGGCTGTCGCTGCCCAGGCCGCCGTCCACCTGGCGCACCAGCCCCAGGCGGCTTTCGTCGAGGTTGGCCAGCAGCGCCTGGTCGCTGCCGTCGCCCATCAGCACCGCACCGCGCACGATGCCGTCGTCGCGCCAGGTGAAGCTGTCGTCGCCGAAGCTGAGCAGTACATTGCCCACCACCTCGCCACCGCTGATGGTCACGCTGTCGTCGCCGCCGCTGACGCTGATGTTGCCGCCGATGCGTCCGCCACTGACGATGACCGTGTCGCGGTCAAAGCCTGTGACCAGGTTTGCGTCGATGATGCCGCCGGACATGTCGAACAGGTTGCGGTCCAGCTTCATGTCGACGCGCCCGATGCGCCCGCCGCTCATGTAGGCCACATCGCCATCTTCGAAGGCGCCGATGATGCGTCCGCCGCTCATCTGGAACAGGTCGCGGCCGTTGCCCTGCTGCAGGGCCTGCAACTGCCCGCCTGTCATGATGAAGGTGTCGATGCCCGCGCCCTGATCGAGCACGCCGGTGATGATACCCGACGCCATTTCGACGCGGTCGGCGCCGGGGCCGAAGGTCACGCTGCCGGCGAGGGTGCCGCTGCCCCCGGCCGGCAGTATCAGCGTGTTGTCACCGGCTGGGTCGACAAGGGAGGTGCCAATGCCGCTGTCGCAGACATAACGATCGTTGCCGCCGGTAGGGGCGAAGGTGCAGTCCGCCTGACTTGTCAGGGCCCACGGGCTCAGCAACGGCAGGCACGCCAGGGCAACGCGGCTGGGCGGGCTCATTTCGTCCTCCTTGGGCTAGCGATCGGCCCAAGCGATACAGGGCTGCGACGGCGGTCGCAACTGGCAGAAATGATAGGTGGTCATCGGAAATGTGCACATTGGCGCAAAAACGCCTGACCGATGGCACGCCTGTCGATCAGGGCAGAGGGCTCAATCGCGGTAGAACACCTGCACCAGGTGGTAACCGAATTTGCTCTTGATCGGGCCGTGTACCACCCGCAACGGCTTCTTGAAAATCACCTGGTCGATGGCGCCCACCATCTGTCCCGGGCGTACTTCGCCCAGGTCGCCGCCGCGTTTGCCCGACGGGCAGGTGGAGTACTTTTTCGCCAGCACATCGAAGGCTTCGCCCTTGGCGATGCGCTGCTTGAGCTGTTCGGCTTCTTCGGCGGTCTTGACCAGGATGTGACGGGCCTGTGCTTTCATGTTGCCTCTGTTACGGGTAAAACCGGCGATTATGCCTGATTCGGGGCAGGGCGGCTTGGCGCGCCGTGCCCCGAACCCACGCCTTGGCGGGTTACTCCACCGTGGCGCGTTTCACGTCGCTGGAAGCCGACCAGATGCGATAGCGCACTTCCACGTCCTTGGGGGTGTAGACCACCACCGGCAACTTGCTGTTGTAGCGCAGCAGGAAACCATCGCCGACCACCGGCACGAAGGCGTCGATCTTCTTGTTGTCGGGGCAGCCCATCAGGGTAGAGACAGGGCCCATCACCTTGTCCAGCCGGTAGTAACTATAGCCCCAGCCTTCGAGGGTCTTTTCTTCGAGGTTGCCACCCAGGCGCTGCAGGTTGCAGTCCACCTTGAGGGTCTTGCCGGCCAGTACCTCGACCTTGAATGCCGACTCGTCTTTCTGCTCGGGCAGGTGGATCACCTGGCGCACAAAGCCGTTTTCGGCTTCGGGGTAAGGGGCCACATCCTTGAGGCTGGCTGCGAGAACAGGGGCGCTGAAAGCCAGGGGCAGCATGAACAGGGCGGTCAGGGAAAGCGGTCGCATAAAAGCTCCTTGCGGTTTGAAAATGACAGTCGTAGCCGGCCAGCGGTACCTGCGCCCCAGGCCGATGGCTACTGGGCCAGCCAGCCGCCATCGATGTTCCAGGCGGCGCCGCGTACCTGGCTGCCGGCTTCGCTACACAGAAACAATACCAGCTCGCCCAGGTGTTGCGGTGTGACGAAGGCGTGCGAGGGCTGCTTTTCGGCCAGCAGGTCCTGCTGGGCCTGCTGCGGGTCGACCCCGCTGGCGATGCGATCGTCGATCTGCTTCTGTACCAGCGGGGTGAGCACCCAGCCGGGGCAGATGGCGTTGCAGGTCACGTTGCTGGTGGCGGTCTCCAGGCCCACCACCTTGGTCAGCCCGACCACCCCGTGCTTGGCCGCCACATAGGCGGCCTTGCCTACCGAGCCGACCTGCCCGTGCACCGAGGCGATGTTGATCACCCGCCCCCAGTTGCGCTGGCGCATGCCGGGCAGTGCCAGGCGGGTGCTGTGAAACACCGCCGAAAGGTTGAGCGCGATGATCGCGTCCCAGCGTTCCACCGGGAACGCCTCCACCGGGGCGACATGCTGGATGCCAGCATTGTTGACCAGGATATCGACCCCGCCGAACTCGCGTTCGGCATAGGCAAACAGGTCGTTCAGTTGCTCCACGCTGCCAAGGTCTGCCGCGTGGTGCCCCACCCGGGTGCCATGCCGGCCCACCTCGGCAAGCGCTGCACTGGCGTCGCCGAAGCCGTTGAGAATCACATCGGCGCCAGCGCCGGCCAATGCCTGGGCGATACCCAGGCCGATGCCACTGGTGGAACCGGTAACCAGTGCGACTTTTCCTGCAAGGCTCATGGAAGTCTCCTTAGACAATGCCTGTAGCGTAGAAGGTAGCGATCACCACGAAGACTGCCAGGGTCTTGATCAGGGTGATGCCGAAGATGTCCTTGTAGGCTTCGCGGTGGGTCAGGCCGGTCACCGCCAGCAGGGTGATCACCGCGCCGTTGTGCGGCAGGGTGTCCATGCCGCCGCTGGCCATCGCGGCCACTCGGTGCAGCACCTCCAGCGGAATGTTCGCCGCGTGCGCCGCACTGATGAAACTGTCGGCCATGGCCGCCAGCGCAATGCTCATGCCGCCGGATGCCGAGCCGGTGATGCCGGCCAGCAGGGTCACGGTGATGGCTTCGTTGACCAGCGGGTTGGGAATGTTGCGCAGCGCATCGGCCAATACCAGAAAGCCTGGCAGCGACGCGATCACCGCGCCGAAACCGTATTCCGACGCCGTGTTCATCGCCGCCAGCAGGGCACCGTTGACCGCGCTCTTGCTGCCCTCTGCCAGGCGTGTGCGGATGGCGCCGAAGGCGCTGACCAGCACCAGCAGGATGCCCAGCAGCAGGGCGGCCTCGACCGCCCAGATGGCCGTCAGCTTGGCGATCTCGGTCTGTACCGGGGCGCTCATGCCGGGCAAGCTCAGGCTGTGGGTCTTGCCGTACCACGCCGGGATCCAGTGGGTGAACAGCAGGTTCATCACCCCCACCAGCAGCAGTGGCGACAACGCCAGCAGCGGGTGCGGCAGGGTCAGGTCGGCGGCGGTTTCGGGTTCGTTGCGCAAGTCGCTGCCGTAGCCTTCACCGGCGCGCTGCGCCTTGTTGCGCTGGCGCTGCAGGTACAGCATGCCGGTGCAGAACACGAACAGCGTACCGATCACGCCAAGCCAAGGCGCGGCCCAGGCGGTGGTGTTGAAGAAGGTGCTGGGGATGATGTTCTGGATCTGCGGGGTGCCCGGCAGGGCGTCCATGGTGAACGAGAACGCACCCAGGGCAATGGTGGCTGGTATCAGACGTTTGGGGATGTCGCTCTGGCGAAACATCTCGGCGGCGAACGGGTACACCGCGAACACCACCACGAACAGCGACACGCCGCCATAGGTGAGCAGCGCGCACACCAGTACGATCACCAGCATGGCCTGGCGTGTGCCCAGCAGGCGAATGGCGGCAGCCACGATCGAGCGCGAGAAACCCGAGAGTTCGATCAGCTTGCCGAACACGGCGCCGAGCAGGAATACCGGGAAATAGAGCTTGATGAACCCGACCATCTTTTCCATGAACACCCCGGTGAAGGCGGGCGCGACGGCGGAAGGGTCGGTAAGCAGCACCGCGCCGAGGGCGGCGATGGGGGCAAAAAGAATCACGCTGTAGCCACGGTAGGCCGCCAGCATCAGCAGCGCCAGGGCTGCCAGGGCAATGATCACACTCATTGAGTGTCTCCTTGGGTGCATCTTGTTTTTGTTGGGATGCAGCCCTTAGCGAAGACCGTGCCATGTTAATAAACTATTGATTTCTATGAATAAATATTAATTCCAGTGGAATTTATCGAATGATTGTCTCTGGTTTGAGACTGGCTGTGCCGTGCGTGCGCTTGCAGCGCAGGAGGATCTGCACACGGGTCTGCCTGACACCCCGTGCACTCTGGTTTTACGACCGCTTCGCGCTCGTTCGCCGGCAAGGCCGGCTCCTACGCCTCTGGCCGCCAGGCCGTAGGAGCGGGCCTTGCCCGCGATCTGGTGCGCAGCGCCAGCCAAACCTGCACATGGGGCTCGCCTGACACACCGTGCACTCTGGTTTTACGACCGCTTCGCGCTCGTTCGCCGGCAAGGCCTGCTCCTACGTCTCTGGTCGCTAGGCCGTAGGAGCGGGCCTTGCCCCGCGATCTGGTGCGCAGCGCCAGCAAAACCTGCATATGCGGACTGCCTGACACACCGCGCAAACAGGTCTATGACCGCGTTGTGCCGATTCATCAGCAAGGCCGTCTCCAGGTTGAGATGCCAGTCTCTCTATTGAGACTTTATCCCCAGAGCCGCCAGCTTCTTGTACAGCGTCGAACGCCCCAACCCCAGCTCACGCGCGGCCTGCGGCACATTTCCGGCGCAGCGGGCAAGGGCGTTTTCCAGCAACTGGCGCTCGAATGCTTCGCACGCCTGCCTGTAGTCGGTTATGGGGTCGGTGTCGACTGTAAGGGGCGTCAACGGGCCCAATGCCGATTGCACCTGGGCCGCAGTCAGTTGCTGCTGGTCGGCCATCAGCGTGGCCCGCTCCAACACGTTGCGCAGCTCGCGAATGTTGCCCGGCCAGGCATGTCGGGCCAGCAGCGCCTGGGCCGGTGCCTGCAGCTCATGGCGGCTGCCCAGCTCCTCCAGAATCGCCTCGCTCAACGCCGGCAGGTCATCGAGCCGGGCACGCAATGGCGGCACCTCGATCGGCAGCACGTTCAGGCGGTAATACAGGTCGGCGCGAAACTCCCCGCGGGCCATCGCTGCCGAAAGGTCGCGCGAAGTGGCAGCAATCACCCGCACATCGCTCTGCAGCATCTGGTTGGAACCCACCGGCTCGTATTCCTTTTCCTGCAGCACGCGCAGCAGTTTGCTTTGCAGCGCCAGCGGCATGTCGCCGATCTCATCGAGAAACAGCGTGCCGCCTTCGGCCACCTGCAGCTTGCCCGGCCGGCCCTTGCGGTCGGCGCCGGTGAACGCACCCGGCGCGGTGCCGAAGAATTCGGCCTCCAGCAGATCGTGCGGGATAGCGGCGCTGTTGATGCTGACAAACGGCTTGTGGGCGCGGGGCGAGGCGGCGTGGATGGCATGGGCGAGCAACTCCTTGCCCGTGCCGGTCTCACCCAGTAGCAGCACCGGCGAATCGCTGCTGGCCCCACGCCGCGCGCGGCGTTTGACCTCAAGGCTTGCGGCGCTGGTACCGATGAACTGCGCAAAGCTGTACTTGGCCTGGCGCGCACGCAGCAGCGAGCGGGTCGAGGCCAGTTCCTGCTGCATGCTGGCATAGCGCTTGAGCAGCGGCGAAAGGCTGTGCAACTCATCGAACAGGGCAAAGCCGATGGCGCCCATCACCGCGCCCTCGGCATCGTGGATCGGCAGGCGCATCACCACCAGCGGCTCCTTGGGCGTGTCGAGCATGTCCAGCAGAATCGGCCGGCCCTGGGTGATCACGTCGCGCATCTGGCTGCCGGGGATCACGCTTTCACACGGCTGACCAATCGCAGCACTGGCGTCCTCCAGGCCAAAGCGCCGTGCGTAGCGCTGGTTCATCCACACGATTCGTGCATCGCGATCGACGATGATCGTGCCCTCGCTGGATTGCTCGATGATCTCGAACAGCGAGCGGATCGCCAGTTGGCGCACGCGCTGGTAGTCCTTGAGGCTGTCACTGTCTTGCATGGGCCGCTCCGCCGTAATGAGGCTGCGATTATGCCCGTGGATCGAACGCCTCGCGCAATGCGTCGCCGATGAACACCAGCAGCGAAAGGATCAACGCCAGGGTGAAGAATGCGGTAAACCCCAGCCATGGTGCCTGCAGGTTCTGTTTGCCCTGGTTCACCAGCTCGCCCAGGGAGGCGCTGCCGGCGGGCATGCCGAAACCGAGAAAATCCAGTGCAGTGAGGGTCGAGATGGCCCCGGTGAGAATGAACGGAAGGTAGGTGAGCGTTGCGTTCATCGCATTGGGCAGAATGTGCCGCACGATCACCAGCCGGTCGGGCAGGCCCAGCGCCCTGGCGGCCTGCACGTATTCCAGGTTGCGCCCGCGCAGGAACTCCGCGCGCACCACGTCCACCAGTGCCAGCCATGAAAACAGCGCCATGATTCCCAGCAGCCACCAGAAGCCGGGTTCCACAAAACCACTGAGAATGATCAGCAGGTACAGCACCGGCAGCCCCGACCACACTTCCAGCAGGCGCTGGCCGATCAGGTCCACCCAGCCGCCGTGGTAGCCCTGCAGGGCGCCGGCGGCCACGCCGATCACGGTGCTGATGGCGGTCAGCAGCAGGGCGAACAGTATCGACACACGGGTGCCGTACAGCACCCGCGCCAGCACGTCGCGCGCCTGGTCGTCGGTGCCCAGCCAGTTGGTGGCGGTGGGTGGGCTGGGGGTGGGTACCTGCAGGTCGTAGTTGGGGGTGTCGGCGCTGAAGGGGATCGGGGCAAACAGCATCCAGCCACCCTGGCCCTCGATCAGCTGGCGCACGTACTGGCTGCGGTAGTCGGGCTGGAACGGCAACTGGCCGCCGAACTGCTGTTCGGTGCAGCGCTTGAAGGCGGGGAAGTACAGGCTGCCCTGGTAGCCCAGCAGCAGCGGCTTGTCGTTGGCCACCAGCTCCGCCCCCAGGCTGAGCAGCAACAGCAGCCCGAACGCCCACAGCGAGAACCAGCCGCGGCGATTGCGCCGAAAGTTCGCCAGCCGGCGCCTGGACAACGGCGACAGGCGCCGCATCAGTGCTGCCTCGTGGCAAAGTCGATACGCGGGTCGACCAGGGTGTAGCACAGGTCGCCCAGCAGGCGGATCAACAGGCCGAACAGGGTGAAGATGAACAGCGAACCGAACACCACCGGGTAATCCCGCGACACCGCCGCCTCGTAGCTCATGCGGCCCAGGCCGTCGAGCGAGAAGATCACTTCGATCAGCAGCGAGCCTGCGAAGAACACCGTGATCAGCGCCTGGGGAATGCCCGCCACCACCAGCAGCATCGCGTTGCGAAACACATGCCCGTACAGCACCCGACGCTCGCTCAGGCCCTTGGCCCGCGCGGTGACCACGTACTGGCGGGTGATCTCGTTGAGGAAGGCGTTCTTGGTCAGCAGGGTGAGGGTGGCGAAACCGCCGATCACCAGCGAGCCCACCGGCAGCACCAGGTGCCAGAAATAGTCGGCCAGCTTGCCGGCCAGGCTCAGCTCGGCAAAGTTTTCCGACACCAGCCCGCGCACCGGAAACCAGTTGAGCGAGGTCCCACCGGCAAACAGCACGATCAGCAACAGTGCGAACAGAAACGCTGGCAGCGCATAGCCGATCACGATCAGCGCACTGCTCCAGGCATCGAAAGCGCTGCCGTGGCGGATGGCCTTGCGGATGCCCAGCGGGATCGACACCAGGTAGGTGATCAGGGTGGCCCATAGGCCCAGTGAGAGGGTGACCGGCAACTTGTCCAGGATCAGGTCGGTGACCTTGGCACCGCGAAAGAAGCTGCTGCCGAAATCCAGCTGGGCGTAACGAGTGAGCATCAGCCACAGCCGCTCGTGGGCCGGCTTGTCGAAGCCGTACTGGCGTCTGATGGTCTCCAGCAGTTTGGGGTCCAGCCCGCGGCTGGCCCGCGAGTCGCTGTGCAGCGTGTCGCTGCTGGCCCCCGGTGCACCGCCGCCGATACCCTGCAGGCGCGCCACGGCCTGTTCTACCGGGCCGCCCGGTGCCGCCTGGATGATCACGAAGTTCACCAGCACAATGATCAGCAGGGTGGGCAGTATCAGCAGCAGCCGGCGCAGGATGTACGCGGTCATGGCGCAGCCTCCAGGCGCTCGGCCATCTGCGCCGTGGTCAGCGGGGTGGGGCTGACCTCCCACCAGGTGTCCAGCGCCGGGTCATTGCTGGCTTGCACCTTGGGGATGCCGAAGCGGTTCCACCACACCGTGGAGGCGCCGGGTGGGTAGTAATTGGGGATCCAGTAGTAGTTCCATTGCAGCACCCGGTCCAGCGCATGGGCATGGCGCAGCATGTCGGCCGGGCTGGCGGCCTTGACCAGGCCGTCGATCAGGCTGTCCACCGCCGGGTCCTGCAGGGCCATGTAGTTGTTCGAGCCAGGGTCGGTAGCCGCCGCCGAGCCGAAGTAGCTGTAAAGCTCCAGCCCCGGCGAGGGCGACACCGGGTAGCCGGTGACGATCATGTCGTAGTCACGGGCCATCAGCCGGTTGACGTACTGGGCCGCGTCGATGCGGCGTATGTCCAGGGTGATGCCGATCTGCGCCAGGTTGCGTTTCCACGGCAGCAGCAGGCGCTCCAGGCCCGACTGGCCATTGAGGAAGGTAAAGCTCAGCGGCTCGCCCCGGGCATTGACCAGCTGATCGCCCTGCGGGCGCCAGCCGGCCTGCTGCAGCAGAGCGAGGGCTTGCAGCTGCTTGTCACGGATCAGCCCCGAGCCGTCGGTGCGCGGCGCCTCGAACACCCGGTCGAATACCTCGGCCGGCACCTGGGCACGCAGGGGTTCGAGCAGGGCGAGCTCTGCGCGGTCGGGCAGGGCGCGGGCGGCCAGCGCACTGTTGGCGAAAAAGCTCTGCTGGCGGATGTACAGGTTGCGCATCATCTGCCGGTTGCTCCATTCGAAATCCCACAGCAGGCCCAGCGCCTGGCGCACGCGCCGGTCCTGGAACATCGGGCGCTGCAGGTTGAACACATAGCCCTGGGCGTTCTGCGGCGCCCCTCGGGCCAGGTGCGCACGTTGCAGGCGCCCGTCGTCCAGGGCCGGGCCGTTGTAGCCGATCGAATACCCGGTGGCGGAGAACTCGCGGTTGTAATCGTAACCGCCACCGCGCAGCACCTGGCGCGCCACGTCGGTGTCGCCGAAATACTCGATCTTCAGCTGGTCGAAGTTGTAGCGCCCACGATTGACCGGCAGGTCCCGTGCCCACCAGTCGCGGTTGCGCTCGAAGGTGATGCTGCGCCCGTTGTCGACCCGTGCGATGCGGTACGGGCCGCTACCCACCAGCGCCTGGAAGCCGCCGCCGTTGGTGAATGCATCCTGGTCGAGCGCGTGCTCGGGCAATACCGGCAGCGACGCCAGGTCCAGGGCCAGGGTACGGTTCTGATTGTTCTTGAAGTCGAAGCGTACCTGCAGGGGCGTCTCGACCACCACAGCAGCCACGTCGGCAAACTGCGTGCGGTACTTGAGGTTGCCTTCACGCAGCAGCAGTTGGTAGGTGAAGCGCACATCCTCGGCACGCACTGGGCGGCCATCGGCAAAACGCGCACGCGGGTCGATGTAGAAGCGCAGCCACAGCCCATCGGCGCTGCGCTCGAGCTTTTGCGCGATCAGGCCGTACACGGTATAGGGCTCGTCCAGTGACCGAATGGCCAGCGGTGCATACAGCCAGCCGTCCACCTCGCTGACCCCGGTGCCCTTGTCGATGTAGGGCAGCACATGGTCGAAACCGCCGATTTCCAGCGCCGAGCGACGCAGGCTTCCACCTTTCGGGGCTTGCGGGTTGACGTAGTCGAAATGGCTGAACGAGGCGCGGTAGCGGGGGGCTTCACCATAGACGGTGAGGGCGTGGCTGGGGGCGGCGATCAGGGTTTGCCAGGGAGGCAGCAGAAACAGCAGCGGGGCAAGGACGAACAGCACAATGCGGGTCAAGCCCGCTCTCACAGGAGCGGGCCGACCCTCGACACGGCCGGCAGATGCGGCCAAGGCCGATCAGTCCTGGCGGCTGGTCACTTCCAGCAGGTGGTAGCCGAACTGGGTCTTCACCGGGCCTTGAACAGTGTTCACCGGTGCGCTGAACACCACGGTGTCGAACTCCTTGACCATCTGGCCGGGGCCGAACGAGCCCAGGTCACCGCCCTGGCGGCTGGAGGGGCAGGTGGAGTTGGCCTTGGCGATTTCGGCGAAGTCGGCGCCGGCTTCGATCTGTGCCTTGAGTTCGTTGCACTTGTCTTCGCTGGCGACAAGGATGTGACGGGCGGTGGCTTTTGCCATGGAGAATGCTCCTGGTGAGTAAAGGTGCAGCCTAGCGCAATCGGCGCGCGATTTCCTCCCCCGGTGTGCACGTGCCTTGGCCGGGCACCTGGTATTTGTGTCAGTTGTGCGCCTCGTACATTTTGCCTTTGAATCATTTCCAGCCCATTCCCCCGTTCATACCTTTCGGGCTTCCTGGATTGGAGAAAACTTCATGACGAACAACTTGATTGTCCCCGGGACCCAATCGGGCTTGCAAACGATGATCGACCTGTTCAATGCCATAGTGGGAGGGCCGCCGGCATTCGGAGGATTTGCAGCCGGCACCCTGGCCCTGCGACGCATCTACATTCCAGGTTACATCACCCCGGTATACACCGAAGGCGCCCAGGTTGGCGTGAACAAGGGGATGGTCAATTCGGTGCGCGGAATGCAGGTATTCGTGCAGCCGTATCCGAACATGCTGGCGGGGGATCTGATCGAGGTGTTCTATGGCACCAGCAACATCGCGGCGGTGAAGGTCAGTGTCCGCGAGGAGCAGCTCGGCCAGAACATCGAAACCTACATCCCGGCCAAAAAGGTGCTGGAGGGCGTGCACGACCTCTACTACGTGATCACGCGCGCAGGCTCCACCAACAAGGAGTCTTCGCTGGTGCTCAAGGTACTGGCACGCCTCAAGTACCCCGGCGGAAACGACCCTGAACCCGATCGCGCCGGGCACTACAAGCTGCTGCCACCGTTTCTGACCAGCCCTCCAATCGGTGGCGTGGTGGGTGAAGAAGACATCAAGGACTTCCTTGATGGCGAGCTGTATGGCGTGGAAGTCACCGTACCGGCGTACCCGAACATGCGCGAGTACGACACCATTCGCCTGAGTTGGGGCGGCTCGATCGTCGAGTACATCGTGCAACCTGACGAGGTGGGCAACGACCTCGTCATCGAGGTGGATGCCGAGCTCATCTACGAGGCCGGCGACAGCGAAAAGCTGGTGCTTGTGTACTGGATCTGGGACGAAGTGTTCAATCCCGCAAGCGACTGGTCATTGCGCGGTTACATCGAGGTATCGATCGACCCCAACAAACTGTTGCCGCCCATCATCGTCAACCCAGACTCGCAAGCCGTGGAGGGCGACCCGATCGATGTGGCGCTGGTGGCGCAAGATGGCCTGGAAGTACAAGTGGCGGCGCTGTCGGTGTTCGGCTTCAAGGCAAGGGATGAGATTACCCTGTACTGGGTAGGCACCACGGCGCAAGGCCAGATCATTGCCCTGAATTACTCGCAAAAGTTGAGCAGCCCCCGGATATTGGTATTCAAGATTCCCTATGCCCACGTGCAGATGCTGGCGCGGGGTTTTGGCAGAACCTGGTTCACCAGAAAGCCTGATAAAAGCAACGTAGTACAGACCTCCCGGCGTGTGGGCGCAAGCTTTATCGGCGCTGCCGTCAAGCTGCCAAGCCCGCAAGTGACCGAAGCGGTCGACGGCGTGCTGGAGGCCACACTGGCAACGGCGACCGTGGTGGTACCGGCAGCGGCCCAGCTGGAGAAGGACGACTTCATCGAGATCACCTGGCGAGGCACCGGTTCCGATGGCAGCACGTTGCTCTACAAGGACGCCAAAACGGTCACCAGCGCCAGCGCAGGAAAAGACATCTCGTTTGCCGTGAACGGGCCGCAGAACATTCAGCCGCTCAGCGGCGGTTCGCTCGAAGTCAGCTACACCGTAAGCCGGCAGGGCCTGGGGCGCCCTCTGGAATCACAGGCTCTCACGCTGCAAGTGGGCGTGGCGCCGTTGGAACTGCCGGCACCCCGTTGCCCGCAGGCACAAGACGGTGAACTGGATCCTGATGTCCTCGCCAGCGTCGATGTGATCATCGAGCCGTACACCGGAATGAAACTCGACCAGACCATCAGGGTGGTGTGGTCCGACGCGGGCGGTACCTTCTTCGACGATCTGATGAAGGTGACCAAGAACAATCTCGACAAGCAAGTGACGTTCACCTTCGAGCACGCCAAATGGAGCAACTACCTGACAGTGGCAGCCGATGTGTACTACCAGGTCATCGAAGACCGCCAGCCGACTCGCGTGTCTGCCATGCTTTCGTTGCGTCGCAAAGAGCGCCAGTTACTGCTGCCCGACCCGGTGGTGGAGGGCGCGGTCAATGGCACGCTGCGCCCTGTGGGCGATGCAGTGGTCACGATCCCAGCCGAGGCCCAGCTCAAACTTGGCGATGAAGTGGAACTGCTCTGGGATGGCGATGCCCCCCAAGGCTCGACGAGCGTCACCCTGTACATACTGGAAGATCAGACACGTGAGCTTAAGCAGTCTATCGATGCACGGTTCGTACTGGCCAACATCGATGCCAATGTACGGGTCAAGTACGTGGTGTACCGCTTCGATGGCCGCGAGCAGACGTCCGGCACCGTCACGCTGCGGGTACAGCGTGCGGCGCTGCCGCTGCCGATATTCGTGCAGGCGACCGCCAACAACCAGCTGAACCCGGACGATGTACGCAATGGTGCAACGTATCGGATCGACACCGTGGCCAGATTGCTGCGCGGTGACAGGGTGACCGTACGGGTGTACAGCGAGCTGCCGGCAGGCAACTTCAACCGCACGATCGTGGTAACGGCGGGCGACGAGGGCAAGGCCCTCGACGTGTCGGTACCCTATGCCACGATCAACGCCAGCAATCGCACCACGATCAAGCTCGAATACACGCTGCAGCGTAGCAGCGGCGGCCCGGAGGAACGCTCGCCGTCCAACAGCTATTTCGTAAACCGTGTGATAGGCAGCGGCAACCTGCGTGTTTTCGGCGCCCGCTACGGCGCGAGCACTTACCGCGCCTCCAGTACCTCGCGAATTCTGAGCGCATTCAATGCGCAAAGCATGCAGCCGATCCTCGCCGAATGGCGTTACCTGGACGAGCCCACCTGGACCGCAGGCACTACCTGGATGGACAAGCAGCCCTGGAAGGCGCTGCGCGTGCGCACGCAAACCGATGAGGTGCAGCTCAACCCGGCCAACATCATCGGCAACGGAATCGACGCCGCGGTCAATGGCAGTGCAGCGTTTGTCGCCCTGCGCAACGAACGCTCAGGGGGGGAGCGCGATATCGTCGGCTGGGGCAGTATTGCCTACGGGGCAGCTATTCCGCCGACATTGCAGACCCGCGACGACATCGCTGAAGTCAGTTGCACGCGCAGCGCGTATGCCGCACGCATGACCAATGGCACTGTGCAGTGCTGGGGCCAGGCGGGCGAGGGCGGTTCCATGCCTAAAGGTGAAACCGGAAATTTCGTCGAAGTGCGCAGCAATGCCAGGGCGTTTGTCGGACGCAAAGCCGACGGCCGCCTCATTGCCTGGGGTGTGGGGCCCGAGGGCGCGACCATTCCGCCGGGGATCCTCAACCTGACGGATTTCACCGCTGTCTACGGTGCCGGCAGCGCTTTTGCAGCGCAGCGTGCCGACGGTTCGCTGGTAGCCTGGGGCAGTGCCGCCAACGGCGGCAGCTTGCCCAACGATATCGCCGACCTCAAGGACATCTACTACGTCAAGGGCAACTTTGCCGCCTTTGCCGCACGGCGCACCAACAATCGTGTCGTTGCCTGGGGCAATGCCGGATATGGCGGCACGGTACCGGATGCAATCGCCCAGTTGACCGATATCGTCACCCTTGAGGGGGCTACGGCCCAGGCATTCAGCGCCTTGCGTGCCACCGGCCAGGTAGTGGCCTGGGGGGCTGGCAGCCATGGCGGCTCGGTGCCGCAAGAAATTGCAGGTCTGACTGACATCGTGGAGGTCACCAGCACCTGGCATGCCTTCTGTGCCCGGCGCAGGAACGGTTCGGTGGTGGCCTGGGGCAACGCGAACAACGGCGGCAACGTGCCACAGCCTGTGGCCAACCTGCGCAATGTCATTCAGGTCACCGGCAGCGCATGGGCGTTCGCCGCCCTGTGCAGCGACGGCACCGTGGCGGTCTGGGGGCGTTCTGAAGCCGGCGGCGATATCAGCCGGGTGTCCGACCAACTGAAACATGTGCGTGCGGTGTACGCCAACTCCAACGGCTTCGCCGCATTGACGTCAGACGGGCGCGTGGTGACGTGGGGCCAACCGCAGGGCGGTGGCGACAGTGCGGCGGTGCAGGCGGCGCTGCGCAACAAGGTGACCACCGGCCACCGGGTAGATGTCAATGCCGAGGCCGACGGCGAATGGGCTGGCGCGCCAGGCGCCTGAGGCCTTTGAGCGATATGACCCTGCAATCGGCGCTGCCTGGCGCCGGTTGCCTACCTGCGGGAGTTTGACGACATGACCGACTACACCGTGCCAAAGATGAACGACGTCAGCGAAGGGGCACTCGACCTCGGTACAGTGGGTGAATTCACCCGTGCAGAGGTACAAAGAAGTGCCAGCTGGCACAACAAAGTGCTGAAGCTGTTTGTGCTCGACGAGCAGAACAAGGTGCTCTACGACGAGGTAAGGCCCACCCCGAACAACGACCGACTGGCGGTGTGGGAAAATATTGCGAAAAGCATATTGCTTGGCCGTGAGGGCCAACAACTGCGCGTGTATTACGAGGTCGACGGGGTGAAGTCGCAGGTACTGACATTCACCATCAAGGCGAACTTCGCTGCGCCCCTGACAGTCGACCTCAGCGGCCGCAACTACATCGTGTTCCGCACCGCCGCCGAGGAGCCCAGCCCGCCGCCAGAAGTGCCCGACTACGCACAGTTCACCCGCACCACCGCACAGGCCGTCAACTACGAAAGCAGCGACACCAAGGTTGCCCGTGTCGACAGCAGCGGCAAGGTCAGCCTGCTGGGCAATGCAGAGGATCCGCCGGTCACCATTACCGCACTGGACGCTGCCGGTGCCTCGATCGGCAGCTACACACTGACGGTCCGAGGGGTCAGGGGGTTGTACCTGTTGAGCTACGACCACGAGCTGCAGGCCCCAGGCGCCGCACTAGCCGCCACCAGCTATGGCCTGGACGTGCCGACAGCCGACGACTTCAGTCGCTTCAGCGCTGTGTACGCGGCGGCAAAAGACGACCTCGCGGGCTATCTGAACGCGCAGAACCTGGGCCTGCCGGACATGACGGAAAAAGGCTTTCTGGGTGTTGTTACTGATACGAGCGGCTCGCCCACCTACCTGGACCTGGCAACGCTGCAGGTAAGCAGCGCCAGCCCAAGCCAGAAAGGCTACGCGATAGGCATCAGCCAGCCCCACTGACTCCATGGCAGGAGCAACCGTTGATGGACGCAATCAGACGTACCTATGCGGCACTGGTGTTATGCGTTTGCGCGAGCATGTTCAATGCGCATGCAGACACTACCCAACCTTCGGACCCAACCCTTCGCCTGCCCGAAGTGGCAGCCTTGCAGGGCGCCGAGCTGGACCCTGAAAAGGTACCGGCCACGGGGCTGAATATCACCGTCCAGGGGGTTGATAACGACAACGCGGTAGTACTGGCGTTCCAGACCACCTTGACGATCTACCTTGCCGATGCGCAAGGCCAGGCGATCACCACGATCAGTTGGCCGATCTCGGCGCGCAATGCCGGCAAACCCGTCACCTTGCCGATCGAAAAGCGCTATGTCGAGGCCAATGTCGGCAAGACCCTGCAGGTCTACTACACCGCGCAGGCGCCGCGCTCGGCGCCGCGCAGATCGGGCGTGGTCACCCTGCTGATCAAGGAAGGCTTCACTGCTGCACAGGCACTCAACCTGGCCAGCCGACGCTATGTCGTGTTCTTCGACGAGCACAACCTGGCCAGGACGCCACCGACCATCCCCGACTATGCCCGCTACACCCGTGCACAGCCAGGGGCCACCGCCTATCGCGTGGACAACACGGGCATTGCCAGGGTCGATCCCGATGGACAGGTCTCGGTATGGGGCAATGGCGACATCACCGTCACTGCGCAGAACGCGGCAGGGGCCAGTTCCAGCTACGTGCTCAGTGTGCGCGGCGTGCGTGAGCTGCGCCTGCTCAGCTCGGCGTATCGATCCACCTGGGCACAGGCGCAGGCCAAGGCCCGCGACGAGGGCTACACCCTGCCGAGCGACGAGGATTTCGAGGCGCTGGCACGGCTCTACCCATCGCCGGCCAACAGCCTCGCCGAGGCACTGAACCTGGCTCCGTACCGGGTGTGGGGCAAAGGGTTGGGCGCACAGACGGCCGTGTACCTGGACCTCTACGACAACCTGGTCAGTTCCGAAGTCACGACAGAGTATGAGCTGGGCTATCCGGCCGGCATTCGTTGAACAGTGGCGGCGCGCCATGGGAGGCGACCTGGATGAACGTTGCGAGCAAACTGATTTGTGGCATCGCATTGTGCGTTTTGCTGGGCAGCGCCCATGCCGTCGGGAGCCCGCAGGTAGCGATGCAGTTGAATGCGCGCTACAGCAGCACACCGGCACAGTGCGTAGGACGCGCACCGGCCTTTGCCTGCAGCGGCGTGTTGCTGCGCGCAGTGCCAGCCAGCGACGTCGAAACGTTCTGGAAGAAAGACGATGCCGCGCAACTGTTTTTTCTGCGCAAGGACCGCGCCCTTGACGGGCTGGCAGCACCTTCGGGGTTCGTGCTGTTCGACCGGCTGACGGCCGTGGGCCTGGGCAAGCCGTATCAGGCCGACAGCAGTGCCGGTGGCGTGGTGGTCAGTACCTGGAATGCCCAGGTGCCCGCGCAATTGCCCATCCAGGCCATCTTCTACGACGTCACCCGGGCCGGTGCCCTGGCGGCAGCCCAACGCAGCCAGCGCGCCTACTTCGACGCCACGGCCCAGTGGTTGCCTGTGGTGCGCCTGCACCTGGGCGATGGCAATGGTCTGGTGTTCGGTTTCAGCCAGCAGGATCAGCTGGACAATGGCTACAGGGTCACCCGGCGCCTCAACCAGCGTTACGCCGACACCCGGCCTGGCTGTATCAGCGGCCGCTCCGGGTTCGATTGCAACGGGGTGCTGTTGCGCTCGACAGGCACGGGCAACTTCAAGGCCTGGAATCCGGCCCCCCGTGCGCTGAAGAACGGCGGCGTGTCCTTCAGCTACCTGCGCAGTGACATGGCCATCAAGGTGGTGGTGTGGCCGCAAGGCTATCTGATTCGCGAAATCGCCGCCCCTGTAGTACACACTCTGCCTGCCGCATGCCTGTACGTCGCCGACGGCGCCACGCACGATGCGGTATCAACCAACACCTGCACCTTTCGTGGCTGGTGCGACGAAAAACAACCGCCCGTGAACAGCGTCGCCACCTGGTCCGCCTCCACTGCTGGGAATCGGTTCAGAAGCTGTGCGTTCCGCGCCGACGCCACGGCCTTGCAACTGATGGTCGAGATTCGCCAGAAAGTCCCGGGGCTAACCGGTTGGAATGAAATCATGGTCCCTACCTGGCCGCAGGACATTGCAGCGCAATTGCCGATCGAAGCGTTCTTCTTCAGCGCCACTGCGCATTACCTGGGGCAGGTGGGGGGTACCAACGGCCTGGCCGGGGGGCAGTCGTTCCAGCAGGACTACTTCAAGGAGACCTGCCGCTGGCTACCGCTGGTCAAACTGGACGTGCAGGCCGCCAATCGGCAGCCCTTCACCTATGACCCCGCTGTGCAGCAGCTCAAGTGAGGTGCACACACATGGGTATCTTGAGACTGTGCGGTGTGCTGGCGCTGTGCGCCTGCCTTGCGCCGGTGCACGCGCAGGAAGGCACCCGCACGGCGCAGTGGCTCAATGCACGCTTCACCAACACGCCGGAACAGTGCGTGGGCAGAAGTCCTGCCTTCGTCTGCAGCGGCGTACTGGTGCGCAGCGTACCGCAGAGTGCGAACGCAGATTTCTGGACGCTCAAGGACGTCGCCGGCAGCGACCTGCGTTTTGTCTTCCTGCGCAACGACCGCAGCATGGCGGGCCTGGCGCTCGGGTGCGGCTACCTGCTGTTCGATGGTCTGAGCGCAGCAGCGCTCGGCAAGGCTTTTCAGGCTGTGCAAGACCCGGTATCGCCCGGGGCGGTCCTGGTGTCTGGCTGGCAGGCACAGGCGCCGGCGCAGCTTGCCATCCAGGCACTGTTCCATGACAGCGCGCAGGCCGGAGGCCTGCGCTGTGCTCAGCGCAATCAGTTGGCCTATTACCAGGCCACCGGCCTCTGGCTGCCGATCCTGCGGATTGCGCCTGGCGATCCGCAGGCACAGGTGTTCGGCTTCGCGCAGCAAGAGCAGCTCTACAATGGCAGGCGCGTGGCCGAGCGCCTTGAGCACCGCTATCGGGATGCCTTGAGCGGATGCCGCGACGGGCAGGCAGCCGCCTACTGTCGCGGGGTGCTGATCCGCGCAGTGAATGGCGCCTCCGGTTTTCACGCATGGAACCCCAGCAGCAACTCCGTGACACGCAACGGCGTGTCGTTCTCCTACATACGTAGCGATGTCGGTACGCAGCGCCTGGCCGGTACCGAAGGGCTCATCTACCGCGAGCTTGCAGCACCCGCACGCCATACACTGGTAATGCGCTGTGCCTACCCGGCCAATGCCAGTAGCAGTGTCATCCCCAACAGCTGCCGGGCCAGCTGCGCCTCGCAGAACATCAACAGTGTCAGCGCCTGGCGCAGCCGCTATGGCGCCAACCCCTTCAGCAGTTGCGCCTTCGACCCCAGTGCTGCGGCCTTCGAGTTGAGTATCGAAGTGCGTGCCCATAGCGGCGCCTGGAACGAAATCATCATCGCGTCCTGGCCGCAGAACATCGGCCCGCAACTGGCACTCGAGGCTGCATTCCTTATCCGTGGCAGTGGCGGGCTGAGCGGTGCCCGGTACATCCAGCGCGATTACTACCAACAGGCCGGCAAGGTCATTCCTGTGCTACGGGTCGATCTGACGGCGGCCAACGGCCAGGTGTTCACCTTCGACCCCCTGGACCAGAACCTGTGACAACGCAAGGCATAGGGCATGGAGGTAACCAGGGGGCTTCACTGCGACCGACAAGCGCGGCAGCACGGTGAGCTACGAAGTGAAGGTGAGCAATCGTACCTGAAACCCTCTGCTGGCACTGCCTTCTCGGGGCGGGCGGGCGAGTACGAACCAGGCTATCCAAGCTGATATCCACTGATCGCAGCCACGCTGCCAAGGAGTCGACGATGAGGAACCTGATGCGTTCACTGTGCCTGGGCTGCACCTTGTGCCTTGTACAGGGTGCAGCGTACGCCCTTGGGGGGGCACAAACCGCCGCGCTGCTGAATGCGCGCTACGCCAGTACCGCGTCCCAGTGCGTGGGGCGCGCACCTGCCTTTGCCTGCAGCGGCATCGTGCTGCGCACGCTGATGCCCAACCAGGCCGAGAAGTTCTGGGTGCCTGACGCCGCCGAAGGCACCGACATGCGCTTCATCTTTGTGCGCAAAGACCATGTGCCGACGACATTGGGCTCGGGCGCGGGGTTTTTGCTGTTTGATCGCTTTACGGCGCTGGCCCACGGCAAGCCGTACCAGGCCTCCCAGCCAGCGGCCAACCTGGGCGAGGTGGTGGTGAACGGCTGGAATGCGCAGGCGCCGGGGCAACTCGCGATCCAGGGCGTGTTCTATGACCCCGGGCAAGCCGGCAGTCTGTTGCGCGCCCAGAGCAGCCAACGCGATTACTTCCAGGCCACCGGTACATGGCTGCCGCTACTGCGCTTGCAGCTTGGCGAACCGCAGGGGCAGGTCTTCGGTTTCAGTCAGCAAGACCAACTGGACAATGGCTACCGGGTGGCGGCACGGCTCAACACACGCTACCTCGACACCGGCAATGGCGACGACACCTGCCGGGGCAATCGGGGCCCCTTCTACTGCCGTGGTGTACTGCTGCGCACGACCGATGTCGGCAGCTTCCGTGCGTGGGATCCGAGCCCCGGTTCGGTACGCGGCAATGGCGTGTCCTTCAGTTATTTTCGCGCCGACAGCAAGGTGCTGCGTACCTACAAGCCGCAGGGGCTGGTGATACGCGAAGAAGCGGCGCCAGCGACCATACCCTTGTCTCTACGGTGCGTGTTCCCCTTCGATGGTGGCACTAGCGGGCGGGCCGATATGTGCAACTTCCGGCCTTCCTGCGCCTCAGTGGGGGTCGATTCGGCAGCGGCATGGTTGGCGCGCTACCGTGGCAGCCCGTACACAAGTTGTTGGTTCTCCCCGACGGCGCAAGAATTTCGGGTGGCCAACGAGATCCGCCAACAGCTCACCGAATTTCATGGCTGGAATGAATTGATGGTCGCGGCCTGGCCCGCCGGTGCGCCGCTTGGATTGCCGCTTGAGGCGCTGCTCTACAGCACGATCTCTTACGTGACGGGCAATGGCCTGGCAGGTGGCAAGCGGTTCCAGACCGACTACTTCGCCGATACGGGCCGTACCTTGCCGTTGCTTCAGTTGCGCCCGATGCCCACAGATGGACGCCTGTTCATCTACGACCCGAACGATCAGGCCCTTCGGTAATCGACGCGACAGCGGCCAACCCACTGCCCCTGGGCAAGCTGGGCCGGCAGGACCAGAACGTCTGACCTGCCTGCCCCTTAACATTCTGCCTATGTGAGGGGCGACAGGTGTCTACCCGCGTTGGCTAGTGGCCGCTTCGCTCAACAAAGCTTCTGTGGCCCCCCAGCCCAGGCAGCCATCGGTGATCGATACACCGTAGCGCAGGGGGGCCTTGCCCAGTGCCTGGCAACCCTCGAACAAATGGCTTTCGAGCATCATGCCGATGATCGAGCGGTCACCCTGCAAGCGTTGCTGCAGCACCTGATTGAACACTTGAGGTTGGCGCAGTGGGTCCTTGCCGCTGTTGGCATGGCTGCAGTCCACCATCAGGCGTGGGCGGATGCCGGCCTTGTGCAGGCCCTGGCGTGCCTGCTCCAGGCTGGCGGCATCGTAGTTGGGGCCCTGGTGACCGCCGCGCAGCACCAGGTGGGTATCAGGATTGCCAAGGGTCTCGACGATCGCTGGATGCCCCTGGGCATCCAGCCCGAAGTGGCGGTGGGCATGCGCGGCACTGCGGATGGCGTCGCAGGCGATACCCACGCCGCCGTCGGTGCCATTCTTGAATCCGACCGGCAGCCCCAGGCCGCTGACCATCTCGCGGTGAATCTGCGATTCGGTGGTGCGTGCCCCGATGGCCGCCCAGCTCAGCAGGTCATCGAAGTAGCCTGCTGCCATCGGCTGCAGCAGTTCGGTAGCCACCGGCAGGCCCCGTTCGAGCATGCCCAGCATCAGCTGGCGAGACAGTGCAAGGCCACCCTGCATGTCATCGCTGCCATCCAGGTGCGGGTCGTATGCCAGGCCTTTCCAGCCCACCGTGGTGCGGGGCTTTTCGACATAGGCACGCATCACCAGCAACAACTGGTCATCGACCTGGCGGGAGAGGGCAGCCAGGCGTTCGGCGTATTCGAGGGCAGCGTGGGGGTCGTGCAGCGAGCAGGGGCCGACAATCACCAGCAGGCGATCATCCTCGCCGTCGAGAATCGCCTTCACCGCCTGGCGGTGGCGCTCGACCTGGCCGCCAAGGGCGCTGGACAAGGGCAGTTGCTGCTTGAGCTGAAACGGGCTGGGCAGGCGCAGGTTGAGGCTACTGTTGGCTGCGACAGCCTGGGGTTGGGACAGGTTCAGGGCTTGGGTGGACGCTTGCATGGTCGGGTTTCCTTGGGCGGAAGGCGGGTTCGGTCCCGCGCCTTCGGCCCTAGCGAGATGTTCGATTTCGTGTCGGTGTTTGCGTGCCACCTGTACTGGACCGGTCGGAGGCGGCTGGCTGGCCCGAACGGCAGTGGCTAAATCGCCAGGCAAGGCTTTGGTAACGGTAATAGGTGCTGTGGTTCATGCTGCAATCCTCATCGATGTCGGTGGTGTACGGCGCCCAAAACAAAACCCCCGGTGGGCAGGGCCGACCGGGGGTTGAGTATTCTCGTGTTCGGCGGCCCTGGGAGTGGGCGCCGGTGTGGGTATCAGCGGCGCCTGTGGCTAAACCAATACCCAAAATAAAAGCCGCTGGCAGACAGTGCCGCGCACGCAGGCACAGCCGCCAGGTGCGATACGCGACCTGTGTGCAGTGCTTGAGTGAGGGAAATAGACGACATGCTGTGCTCCAGTTGATTGCCCGAGCTTACTTCAGGCGCGCAACTGGATGCAACCGGCAAATGGCGTTAGGCTTGCGCCCGATTGCTGGCACCGGAGCGTTGTCAGCGCACGCCGCACAGACGTGCATACCACCACATGGAGTCTCCCGATGCATGTGAACGACTACACATCGGCCATTACCACCCGCACCACCGGTGCAAGCCCCCTCCCTACCAGCCTTGGCATCAACCATGGCAACAGCAGCAGCGCCAGGGCCCTGAATGCCTACGCCGGGCAGGATACCAGCAGTGTCTCCAACCTGGCCCGTCAACTGGCCGCAAGTGCCACCCGTGCCAGCGAGCGCGATACCGGCCTGAGCCATTCGGCACTCGGTGCGTTGGCCAGGTCGCTGCTCGACAAGATTACCGGCGCTGCGTATTCGGCCAACAAGGCCGCCCACGACAAGGAAGTACCGGCCACCGATGACCCCGAGCTGCTGGCCCGGGCCGAACAGGCCACTGCGTTCGTGAACGCGACGCTGACCGTGGGCAGCAAGACCGTTGAAAACCCGTTCGCCGGCCTGTCGCGCGAGCAGCTGGCGCTGATCACCTACGATGACAGCGGCACCTTCACGGTCAACGAACGGCGCGCCGCGTTCGAGGAGTCCAGCCGCCAGGAGCAGGCGTGGCGTCGCGAGGTCAGCGACAAGGCGCAGCAGGAATACAACACCACCGGCCGCATGACGGACTTCTTCAAGCAAGTGCAGGCTCACTACAACAGCCTGCCGGCAATCGAGAAGGCTCAGTATCCGGCCGACTATGCGGCGCAGGTGCAACAGCACATCGATGCCGACATCAACTACAAGGCGCAGAACGCCAAGGACATGATCGTTCCCATGACCCTGGCCGAAACCCTGTTGACGATGGGGCCGGTGGGCAGCGGCAAGACCCTCGCGCTGCCCGGCGCCGGCTGATCAGCGCCGCAGATAGGCGGTAAAGTCGATATCGCCGGCACTGAGAATCGCCTGCACCCGGTTGTGCACGTTGAGCTTGCGCAGAATCGCCGAGACATGGGCCTTGACCGTGGTCTCGGCGATATCCAGGTTGTAGGCGATCTGCTTGTTCGACTCCCCCTTGGTCATGCGCTCGAGCACCAGCAACTGCTTGCGGGTGAGCGCCTGCAGCAGCTCCGGGGCAAAGCCTGCATGCTCGCTCTGGTTGCGCCGGCCGGTGCTTTTTTGCGTGCGGATGATGTCGGGCGGCAGGTACACGTTGCCGTTGAGGATCTGCTCGATGGCATCGGTCATCTGCGAGCGCGGCGACGACTTGGTGATGAACCCCACCGCGCCATAGGTGATTGCCTGCAGCACCACCTGTTTGTCCTGCTCGGCCGAGACGATCACCACCGGGATCGTCGGCGCCTCGTTGCGCAGGTTGATCAGCCCGCCAAGGCCATGCATGCCGGGCATGTTCAGGTCCAGCAGGATCAGGTCCAGGTCGTCATGCTGGCCGGTCAGGCTCAGGGCGCTGTCCAGGTCGGCGGTTTCCATGACCTCGCTGCCAGGGAAGCCGTCAGTGATGACGTTGTGGATCGCTTCGCGAAACAGCGGGTGGTCGTCGGCGATCAGAATCTTGTACATGGCTTTGCACCTTATTGTTGTGGTTGACCGCTAGGCAGACAGTAGTCAGGGGAACGCTTCGGGTGTCGCGGGGTGTACCGGCAGCCCGGCATTCTCCCAGGCATCCAGGCCATCACGGTACCAGTACAGCCGCGTGTAGCCCAGTGCATCGGCGCGCTTGACCGCATTCCAGCTCAGCCAGCAATCGGAGCGACAGTAGAAGACGACGGCGCGCTGCTTGTCGCCATGGCTCAGGCGCTGCAGGTGGCGGCTGAAATAGCGGGCCCAGGCGTCGTCCAGCTGGCCATCGCCGGTGTTGGCCAGCCAGTGGCTGTGGGGGAGGTTGGCATGCGGCTCGCTGTCGATGAACCGGCCATGCAGCCAGGGGCGCTTGTACACGTCGATCAGCAACGGCGGGGGCTGCTGTTGCAGCAGAGCCTGCAGCTGCGCGGTATCGAGGGTCTGCGCCGGCGGCGCCTTATCGGGGGTAGGGCTGCGGTACAGGGTGGCGCGGTAGCCGTCGGCAGTGAACAGCGCCGTATCGGCGCTGGCGGGCAGCGCCAGGGTCAGGCAGGCAGAAGCGAACAAGGCACGCAGCAGCATGGTCGGCAGTCTCGTTTTTGTTATGCCTGGTATTACAGGCCAGTACTGGCGCTTTGTGAATGCGACCATCGACAGCGCGGGCAGTACCAAAGTAGTAGCGGCCGTGCTCGCCAGCGGCTCTAGCATGGGGTATAGCCACTACAGGAGTACTGCGCGATGGGCATCTTGCTGGTCGACGACCACCCGATGATCCGCCTGGGCCTGGCCCACTTTCTGGGCGAAGGGCTCAATGGCCTGCCAGTTCGCGAGGCCGGCAGCGGCGAAGAGGCCCTGCAGCAGGTGCAGGAGGAACTGCCCGGCCTGGTGATCATGGACTTCGACCTGCCCGGCATCAGCGGCCTGGAAACCACCCGGCGCCTGCGTCAGCGCCTGCCGCAACTGCGCGTGCTGTTTTTCAGCGAACACACCGAGCTGGGCCTGGTTCGCCAGGCACTGGACGCGGGGGCCTGCGGGTTTCTGTCCAAGGCGGCAGCGCCGGCGGTGGTGCTTGAAGCCGTGCGCCGGGTACTGGCGGGGCATGCCTACATCGAGCAACCGCTGGCCACCCAGCTGGCCTGCCAGCCGCACCCGGGGCAGGGTGGCGGCAATGCTCGCCTGCAGGGGCTGACCCAGCGCGAGATCGAAATCTTCCTGATGCTGGCCAAGGGCACGCCGACCCGGTTGATAGCCCAGCAGCTGTGCATCAGCGCCAAGACCGTCTCCAACTACCTGACCTTGCTCAAGAGCAAGCTGCAGGTCAGCTCCCATGCCGAACTGGTGCACCTGGCAATCGAAGCCGGCCTGCTGCGTATAGCGGCGTAGGCTGTGTACGCAGGCACCTAGTCCCAGGTGCTCGGGCAACCCTGGCAGCCTTCCATGTTGCTGTCCTGGAAGTTGGCGTAGTGCTGGCGAGTGCCGCGCAGGTCGGCTTTCTCCAGGTTGCTTTCACCGAACTTGGCTTCCTGCAGGTTGGCATCGGCCAGGTTCGCCCCCACAAGGTCGGCCCTGCTCAGCCAGGTCATTTCCAGGTCGGCGGCTTGCAGGTTGGTATTGTGCAGCTTGGCGCCGGACAGGCGGGCAAACTCCAGGTAGGCGGCGCTGAGGTTGGCACCATTGAAGTTGGCGCCCTGGGCGTACATGCCCCAGGCCTGGACCGCGATCAGCGTGGCATCGGTGAAGTTGGCCACGCGCAGGTTGGTTTGCTGCAGGCTGGCACGGGTGAGGTTGGCGCCTTGCAGGTTGGCTTTCTCCAGGTTGGCCAGGTCGAGCTTGGCGTGACGCAGGTTGGCGCCACGCAGGTCGGCACCGGCCAGGTTCATCTTGCGCATGTCCTGGTTGTTCAGGTCGGCGTTCTGCAGGTTGGCGCCGGGGCACTGGCTTTCAGGCTGGATGATGCAGCCGTTGATCTTCAGCGGCTGTGGTTCCAGTTCGTCGTCGGCAGCAAAAGCCGGGGACAGGGCGACGGCGAGCACTAGGGGCAGATACTTCATGGGAATCTCCTTGGCAGTTTGAAAGCAGACGCGGGTCAAGCCCGCTCCCACAGGTCTGGTGATCCCTTGTGGTGGCGAACTTGACCCGCGAAAACGCTCAGATCAACGCTTGGCGGTCTTGGTATCCCAGGCCGGGATCTTGAACACCCAGAACGATCCACCCTGTGCCACCGGCTTGGTCAGCTCGGCCATGTCGCCACCCCACAGCGGTACTGCACCGCCGTAGCCGACGGTCACGCCGATGTACTGCTCGCCATCCTGTTCCCAGGTGATCGGTGGCGAAACGATGCCGCTGCCGGTCTGGAATTTCCACAGCTCTTCGCCGGTCTTGGCGTTGAAGGCCTTGAAGTAGCCGTCGCCGGTACCGGTGAACACCAGGTTGCCCTTGGTGGCCAGCACGCCGGCCCACAGCGGCAGGCGCTCGTTGTGCTCCCACACCACCTTGCCGGTGGTCGGGTCCATCGCACGCAGCGAACCTACGTGGTCCTCGTACATGCGCTTGATGCGGAAGCCCATGCCCAGGTAGGCCGACCCTTTCTTGTAGTTGACCTCTTCGGTCCAGTATTCCTCTTTCCAGTGGTTGGCCGGTACGTAGAACAGGCCGGTGTCCTGGCTGTAGGCCATCGGGTTCCAGTTCTTGCCGCCCAGGAACGGTGGCGAGACTTCCACCGGCTTGCCCTTGGTTTCGCCTGGCAATGGCTTGGCAGGGCGCTGGCCTTCGTTTTCGACCGGGCGACCGGTCTTGAGATCGATGTGGCTGGCCCAGGTGATGTTGTCCACGAACGGGAAGGCGTTTTTCAGCTTGCCGTTGGTGCGGTCCACCACATAGAAGAAGCCGTTGCGGTCAGCGTGCGCGGTGGCCTTGTACTGCTTGCCGTCCTTGTCCTTGTAGTCGAACAGCACCAGTTCGTTGTTGCCCGAGAAGTCCCAGGCATCGTTCGGGGTGTGCTGGTAGAACCACTTGACCTCACCGGTGGTCGGGTCGACGCCGACCTGGCCCGAGGTGTACAGGCTGTCGAAGTCGTGCGGGTTGCCGTCCTTGGAGGTACGTGCCCAGGTGTTCCACGGGCCAGGGTTGCCGGCGCCGACGATGATGGTGTTGGTTTCGGGGTCGAAGCTTGCGCTTTGCCATGGGGCGCCGCCACCGTGGCTCCAGGATTCGACCTTGCCCGTCTCGGTGGTCGGATCGTCCGGCCAGGACGGGGCCTTGACGTCGCCGGTAGGGGTGCTGTCCTTGCCGTTCAGGCGGCCCATGTGGCCTTCGACGAACGGACGCATCCACACTTCTTCACCGGTTTCCGGGTCGCGGGCATACAGTTGGCCGACCACGCCGAATTCGTCACCGGAGCTGCCGTGAATCAGCAGCACCTTGCCGCTCTTCTGATCCTTGATCAGGGTCGGGGCGCCGGTCATGGTGTAGCCGGCGCTGTGATCGCCGAATTTCTTGTTCCATACCACCTTGCCGGTGTCTTTGTTCAGCGCGATCACGCGGGCATCGAGGGTGCCGAAGTAGATCTTGTCGCCGAAGATGGCAGCGCCACGGTTGACCACGTCACAGCACGGACGAATGTTGTCCGGCAGGCGATGGTTGTAGGTCCACAGACGCTTGCCGGTCTTGGCATCCAGGGCGAACACCCGCGAATAGGAGCCGGTGACGTAGATCACGCCGTCGTTGATGATCGCCTGGGATTCCTGGCCGCGTTGCTTTTCGTCACCGAAGGAGTACGACCAGGCCGGGGTCAGCTTGAACACGTTCTTGTCGTTGACCATGGCCAGCGGGCTCCAGCGCTGGGCATTGGTGCCCATGCCGTACTGCAGCACGTTCTGGGTGTTGAGGTGGTCGTTGGCGATGTCTTCCCAGGTCACCGGCTTGGCGTTGGCCGCTGGTGCCAGGGCCAGGCTCGAGACCAGCAGGACGGCCTGCACAGCCATGGACAGTGGGGAAAGCGCGGCGGGTAACGATCTTATTGTCATAGTGGGTGTTCCCAATGGAGGTTTTGTGCCTGCCTAGACTGGATCGTCGCCGCCTGCGCAGATACGGAAAAACTCCCGCCCTGAGCGGGAAAATGTCCCAGTCGGCGCATGATTTGGCACTGCCCCACAAGCCCTACTACCAAGGGAGTAGCACGCGACCACCAAAGCAGCATGGGGGCGCTGGAGTGCGCTTTCTAAGATGCCCGGCAGCACCCCGGCATCGCGAGGTGCCTGCGTGCAAACCGTACAGACAAAGCAGTCGAGGGCAGAACAATGACAACAGTGAAAAACGCCTGGATGAGCGCCGTGCTGATGGCCGGCCTGATGAGTACCGGGGCGGTGTTCGCCCATGGCAACGTGACCCCGTCGGCGGTCAACACCGGCACCCTGGAAAAACTCGGTGACGAGTGGCGTGAAACCAACCCCTACCGCAACGGCCCCAACCATGACGAGGCAGTGTCCATCGGCGCCTCGGCCTACAACCAGAACTGCGCGGCCTGCCACGGCCTGGAAGCCAAGTCCGGTGGCATCGCCCCCGACCTGCGCCTGCTGGACGAGGGCGAGGCGGGCGATGAATGGTTCGTGGAGCGGGTACGCAACGGCGCGGTGCGTGACGGGCGCGTGTACATGCCCAAGATGGCCGACTACCTGAGCCAGGAAGCGTTGTGGGCGGTGCGTACCTACCTTGACAGCGTGCACATCGAGGAATAGGCCATGCGCCGGGTACCGTTGCTGTTGGCCGCGTTGCTGCTGGCCGGCCCGGCCTGTGCAATACAGCCGGGTGCCGATCCGGTGCCGTCGGTGATGTGGGAGTTCTATCGCAAACAGTGGCTCCAGGATGAGCCCTACGTCTTTGATGAGCGCGTGCGGGTGATTGCCCCGCCATTCGCCGAGGACGCCCGACAGGTGCCGTTGCAGGTCGATGCCCGGGCGTTGCCGGGCAAGGTGCAGCGCATACTCGTGTGGGCCGAACTCAACCCGATACCGCGGGTCGTCGATTTCCATCCCGGCCCGCAGGTTCTGCCGTGGCTGGCTGTGCGCATACGCATCGAGCAGGCCACCCCGCTGCGGGCGGCCGTGCTGACCGATGACGGTACCTGGCACATCGGTTCGAGCCTGATCGATGCCGCCGGCGGTGGCTGCACGGCGCCCAGCGTGGTACGCAGCCAGCCCGGCTGGGAAGAGCGTCTGGGCCAGGTACTGGGTGCACGCTACCCGCGCGAAGCCTTCAGCCGCGTGCGCCTGGACGTGTCGCATCCGATGGATAACGGCCTGACTGGCGGCATCCCCGAATTCTTCATCGAACACGCCGAGCTGTTCGATGCCCAGGGCCAGTCGCTGGCCACCCTCGAACTGTTTCCTGCCGTGAGCGAGAACCCCAGCCTGGGCTTCGACCTGCTCAACCAGGGGGCTACCCGCCTGGTGCTGCGTGACAACAACGGCAACCAGTTCGACGCTGCCATCGAGTGAGGACCGTGATGCGAGTACTGTTGCTGTTGCTGGCGTGTGTCAGCCTGCCGAGCCTGGCCGACCTGGACTATCGCCTGGCGCCGCGCCAGATCGCGGCCGGCACCTATGTGCTGGAGGGCAGCACCGAGCACTTCTCCCGTACCAACGGCGGCAACATCGTCAACACCGGTTTCATCGTCACCGAGGCTGGCGTGGTGGTGATCGACAGCGGTCCGTCGCTGCGCTATGGGCAGGCCTTGCGCAAAGCCATCGAAAGCGTCACCGACCAGCCGGTGGTGCAGGTGCTGCTGACCCATCACCACCCCGATCACGCACTGGGCAGCCAGGCCTTTGCCGGTGTGCCTGTCGGTGCACTGCCTGGCACCACGCAGTTGCTGGAGGAGCAGGGGGATGGCCTGGCCGAGAACATGTACCGCATGGTAGGTGACTGGATGCGTGGCACCCAGGTGCGCCTGCCCGACCAAAAGGTGGCGGCGGGTGAGCGTGCGTTCGGTTCGCACCGGCTGCGGCTGCTGGCCTTGACCGGTCACAGCGGTGCCGACCTGGCGGTGTTCGACGAGAAGACCGGAGTGTTGTTTGCCGGCGATCTGTTGTTCTACCAGCGTGCGCTGACCACGCCCAACACCCCTGGCCTGGCGGTGTGGCTACAGGATCTGCAGCGGCTCGAGGCGCTGCCGTGGAAGGTGCTGGTGCCGGGGCACGGCCCGCTGGCCACGGACCGTGCGCCGTTTGCGCAGATGGTTGATTACCTGGGGTGGCTGGACAAGGTGATGCGTGAGAGTGCGGCGCAGGGGCTGGACATGACCGAGGTGATTGCCACGCCGATACCCCAGCGGTTTGCGGGGATAGCGTTGAGTCAGTACGAGCTGATTCGCAGCGTGAGCCATCTGTACCCGCAGTATGAGCGGCAGGTGCTCAAGCGGGTGGATCGCTAGAAGGTCTGGGGCCGGGCCAACAAGGCTGACAGGCCATGGTGGCCCGGCATCACATCAAACCGTGCCTTTACAACGGATAGTGCTTCAACTCCCGCGCAATCAGCATGCGCTGAATCTCGCTCGAGCCCTCATAGATCTGCGTGATCCGCGCATCGCGGTAGTATCGCTCCACGGGGTAGTCTTCCAGGTAACCATACCCACCATGCACCTGGATGGCCTTGGAACACACCCGTTCGGCCATCTCCGAAGCAAACAGCTTGGCCTGCGAAGCCTCGCTCAAACACGGCTTGCCCGCACTGCGCAAACGCGCCGCATGCAGTATCAACAACCGCGCCGCATTGAGTTGCACCTGCATGTCGGCCAGCAGGTTGGCCACACTCTGGTGCTCGTTGATCGGCTTGCCGAACTGGATGCGGTCACGCGAATACACCAGCGCCGCCTCGAACGCCGCACGCGCAATGCCCAGCGCCTGAGCCGCAATCCCGATACGCCCACCCTCAAGGTTGGACAGCGCGATCGCCAGGCCCTTGCCACGCTCGCCCAGCAGGTTGGCTGCCGGCACACGGCAGTTGTTCAAGGTCACCGCACAGGTGTCCGAGGCGCGAATGCCCATCTTGTGTTCGCTGCGATCGACCACGAAACCTTCGTTGTCGGTCGGAACCAGAAACGCCGACAACCCTTTCTTGCCCAGCTCCGGGTCGGTCACCGCAAACACGATCGCCAGGCCCGCGCGCCGCGCATTGCTGACGAACTGCTTGGACCCGTTGATCACCCACTCATCACCCACGCGCTCGGCACGGGTGCGCAGGTTGTGCGCCTCGGAGCCGGCCTGGGGTTCGGTAAGGCAGAAGCAGCCGATCACCTGGCCGGTGGCCAGACGCTCCAGCCAGGTCTGCTGCTGCAGGTCGCTGCCATAGGCGAGCAGGGGGCCGCAGCCTACCGAGTTGTGGATGCTCATCAACGCCCCGGTGGCGCCATCGCCGGCGGCAATCTCTTCCACCGCCAGTGCATAGGCCACGTAGTCGGTGTAGCTGCCGCCCCATTGCTCGGGCACCACCATGCCCAGCAAGCCCAGCTCACCCATCCTGGCCACCACGCCATCGTCGATCCAGCCGGCCTTTTCCCAGGCCTGGGCATGCGGGGCGATCTCGTTACGGGCGAAGTCGCGCGCCATGTCGCGGATCATGATCTGTTCTTCAGTCAGTTCCAGGTCTTGCATGTGCGTACTCCGGCCCTCACAGGCCTTCGAAGAATTGATCCACCCGCGAGCGTGAAAGCTCGGCGACGGTGGCGGGGTTCCAGCGAGGCTGCTTGTCCTTGTCGATGATCAGCGCGCGTACACCTTCGATCAGGTCGCCGTGCTCGAACCATTGCCGGTCCAGGTGCAGCTCCATCGCAAAGCAGTCCTCCAGGCTCAGGTGGCGCCCGCGGCGCAGCATCTCCAGGGTCACCGCCATCGCCAGGGGCGAGCGCGTGGCCAGCAGGTCGGCGGTCTTGAGTGCCCATTCGTGGCTGTCGCCGACGGTCACGGCACGCAGTTGCTCGATGATGCTGGCCACATCGGGCAACGCGAAGAAGTGGTCGATGGCCGGGCGCAGTGCAGCCAGGGGAGGGTTGTCCATGGTCTGGGTGCCCAGCCTGGCCAGCACGCCCTGCAGGTCCTTGAGCGGGTGCTCGCTCCACTTGAGCGTGTTCAGGCGTTCATCCAGGGTGCTCAGCCTGGCGCTGTCGACATGCCAGTCGGCCAGCCCGCAGTACAGCGCGTCGGCCGCCTGGATCTGCACGCCGCTCACCCCCAGGTAGGTGCCCAGTTCACCGGGGATGCGCGACAGGAAATAGCTGCCGCCCACGTCCGGAAAGTAGCCGATGCCGGTTTCGGGCATGGCCAGGCGGCTGCGCTCGGTGACCACACGCAGCTCCGCGCCCTGGGCCAGGCCCATGCCGCCGCCCAGGGTAAAGCCGTCCATCAGGGCAACGATGGGCTTGCGGTAGTGATGAATGCACAGGTCCAGCGCGTACTCCTCCACGAAGAAGTCGCGGTGCAGGCTGTCGCCTGCCTTGAAGCTGTCATGCAGCGAACGGATGTCGCCGCCGGCGCAGAAACCCTTGGGGCCTTCGCCACGCAGTACCACTGCGTGAACCTGCGGGTCGACGGCCCAGGCGTCGAGCTGCTGCTGCAGCTGACGCACCATCGGCAAGGTCAGGGCGTTGAGGCCGGCGGGGCGGTTGAGGGTCAGATGGCCTACATGGTTGCGTACGGTAGCCAGTACGTTGGTATCGACCGGGGAATGCGCTTGCGCGGTCATCGCTGTCTCCCTGCTTTGTTATTGATTTTCCACATGATTTGTCGCGCCGTGGAGATGAATTCAAGGATCGTCGGATCGTAACAGTGCAATTTTGCCCATTACAATCGACAAAACTGCAGTGCCTGTCTGCATTTTTGCATGGTGGTCTCGGCCATCCGGACCGGGTGCTGGCACTTTAGCCTTGTGACACTGGCGAACACAGGATTAGTTCCCCGGTGCCTGGCACCTCGCGCCTCGCCAAAGCAGCAGCGCCTTGCCCCCAAGGCAGCGTAGGGCGCGCGGCGCCGCTTTTCGATAATCGCCTCCGACAACCGTCCACCCGTTTGCGGAGAGCGTCATGCACAACAATAAGAATGCCCATACACGTTTCCTGCCCTTGGTGGCGAGCCTTGCCGCGCTGGGCCTGACCCCGCTGGCCCAGGCCGAGATCATGCTGTACGACAAGGACGACACGACCTTTTCCACCGACGGCTACATCAACGCCTTCTACGTCAACAGCAAGGTCGACCGTGACGGCGAGCAGTTCGACCGTCGCCAGTCCCGGGTCAAGATGGGCTTTCTGCCCAACTACCTGGGTTTCAACATGACCCGTCAGATCGACGACCTCAAGCTGGGCGGGCGCGCTTCGTTCTGGGTCACCATCAACGACAGTGAAACCAACGGCACCGACACGGCCATCGACGTGCGTCAGTTCTACGGCACCGTGACCAATTCAGAGTGGGGCGAGGTACTGATCGGCAAGGACTTCGGCCTGTTCGCCCGTTCCAACATCCTGCTCGACGAGTTGCTGGCCGGCTATGGCCAGGTCAGTGACACCCTCGGCCTGGTGGACGGTGGCGGCGTATCGTTCGGCAACATCGGCACCGGCTACCCGTACCCGTTCCCCACTGCGCAGATCACCTACCGCACCCCGGTGATGGATGGCCTGCGCATCGCCGTGGGCATCATGGACCCGGTCGATACCAACGATGACAGCGCGGTGGGCAAGGCCTACCAGAAGAATCCGCGCACCGAGAGCGAGATCACCTACCAGTTCGACCTGGGGGGCGCCAAGATCTACAGCTGGATCAACGGTGGCTACCAGACCTCGGACAACACCGACCACAACGTCGACTCGGTGACCTCCAAGGGCCTGGGCTATGGCGTACAGGCCAAGATGGGCGCCTTCTCGCTGACCGGTTCCGGCTTCACCGCCAAGGGCATCAACCCGTTCTTCACCAACAACGCCGGGGAAGCCACCTTGCGCGAGGTCGACAGCAAGGGCTACCTGATGCAGGGCTCGTACAAGTTCGGCAAGAACCGCCTGGCGTTGTCGTACGGCAAGACCAAGGACGACGGCAACGGCGCGGTCAACACCGGCGCCGACTACGAGACCCGCGGCATCGCGCTGTTCCGCGACATCAATGCCAACCTCACCCTGGTAGCCGAATACAACCAGTTCGAAATCCGCGGGCATGAGGGCAGCAGCCAGAACGAAGACACCGATACGCTGGCCCTGGGTGCCGTGCTGACCTGGTAAACCGCGTCGCCCCTTCGCTGGCAAGGCGGCGCCCACAG
>NZ_MVOK01000010.1:0-201833 GCF_002018915.1 Pseudomonas sp. MF6396
AGGCCGATGGCGCGTGGGCGGCAGAGTATGGCGCCCCTGGCGGTGTGCGCGAACTGCTGTGGACGCAGCCGGTGGCCGACGCCGAGGCCTTGCAGGGGCTGTGTGAAACGGCCCAGCGCAGCCTTGATCTTGAGCGCGGCGAGCTGCTGCGCGCGGTACTCGCGACCCTGCCCGATGGCAGCCAGCGCCTGTTGCTGGCCATCCACCACCTGGTGGTGGACGGCGTGTCGTGGCGCATCCTGCTTGAAGACCTGCAGAGCGCTTATACCCAACTGGCCGCCGGCCAGGTGGTGAACCTGCCACCCAAGACCAGCTCGACCCAGGCCTGGGCGCAGCGCCTGCAGGCGCACGCGGCCGACCTGCAAGGTGAACTGGCCTACTGGAGCAGCGAACTGGCGGGCGCTAGTGCCGAGCTGCCCTGCGACAACCCGCAGGGATCGCTGCAGAACGTGCATATGGCCCGGGCGCAGACGCGGCTTGATCAGGCTACCACCCGCCAGTTGCTGCAGCAGGCTCCGGCGGCCTACCGCACCCAGGTCAACGACCTGCTGCTGACCGCCCTGGCGCGGGTGATCGCGCGCTGGACCGGGCGCGATGAGGTGCTGATCCAGCTTGAAGGCCACGGTCGCGAAGAACTGTTCGACGAGATCGACCTGACCCGCACGGTGGGCTGGTTCACCAGCATGTTCCCGGTCAGGCTCAGCCCCGTCGACAGCCTCGACGGCTCGATCAAGCGCATCAAGGAGCAACTGCGCGCGGTACCCGACAAGGGCATCGGTTTCGGCGCGCTGCGCTACCTGGGCGACGCGCAGGCCCGTGAAGCCCTGGCCGCGCTGCCGGTGCCGCGCATCACCTTCAACTACCTGGGCCAGTTCGACGCCAGCTTTGCCGACGAGCAGGGGGAGGGCGGGTTCTTCACCCCGGCCCGCGAGTCTGCCGGTGACAGCCAGAGCTCCGAAGCACCGCTGGGCAACTGGTTGTCGATCAACGGCCAGGTGTATGGCGGCGAGTTGACCCTGAGCTGGAGTTTCAGCCATCGGATGTTCGCCGAATCCAGCATCCAGACTCTGGCCCAGGCCTATACCGCTGAACTCCAGGCGCTGATTGCGCATTGCATTGCACACGATACGGCTGGCGTGACGCCTTCGGACTTCCCGCTGGCCAGGCTGACCCAGGCACAACTGGACAGCCTGCCGGTAGCGCTGGGCGATGTCGAAGACATCTACCCGCTGTCGCCGATGCAACAGGGCATGCTGTTCCATACCCTGCAGGCCCCCGAGACGGCGCTGTACATCAACCAGATCGCGGTATCGGTCGATGGCCTGGACAGTGCCCGGTTCATTGCGGCCTGGGGCAGCGTGCTGGCTCGTCACGAGACTCTGCGCACCGGCTTCTGCGCCGCGTCACAACTGGCCGAGCCGTTGCAGGTGGTGTATCGCCACGCCGAGCTGCCTGTGCGTCTGCTCGACTGGCGCGACCGCCAGGTGGCTCCGTCGGACCTCGAGGCGCTGGCTGCGGCGGACGCTGGCGAAGGCTTCGACCTGGCCACGGCACCCTTGCTGCGCCTGACCCTGGTCAGGCTCGACGCGCAGCGTAGTCACCTGCTGTGGACCTGCCACCATATCCTGATGGATGGCTGGAGCAGCTCCCGGCTGTTCGCCGAGGTGTTCATGGCGTACCACGGCCGTGCGAGCGACACCGGGGTGGGACGCTACCGTGACTACATCGAGTGGCTGGGACGCCAGTCGCAAGGGCAACTGGAGCAGTTCTGGCGCGCCCACCTGGCCGAGCTGGAAGGCCCCACGTTGCTGGCCGACAACGTGGCCCCGCAGCCGGACTTGGGGCTGGGCGGCCACGCGGCGCTGTACCTGCGCTGGGACCAGGCACGCACCGAGCACCTGCGCACCCAGGCCCAGCACCTGCGGGTGACCCCGAACACCCTGGTGCAGGCTGCATGGCTGCTGCTGTTGCAGCGCTATACCGGGCAGCGCACCGTGTGCTTCGGCGCCACCGTTGCCGGGCGCCCGGCGACGCTGGCGGGTGTCGACGAGATGCTTGGGCTGTTCATCAATACCCTGCCGGTGGTGCAGACCCCGCAGCCGCACCAGCGCGTCAGCGACTGGCTCTCCCAGTTGCAGGGGCACAACCTGGAACTGCGTGATCACGAGCATGCGGCACTGGCCGATGTGCAGCGCTGGGCCGGGCGACCGGGCCAGGCGCTGTTCGACAGCATCGTGGTGTTCGAGAACTACCCGGTGGACGAGCGCCTGCAGGAAACCAGCAACAACGACCTGCAGTTCGGCCAGGCCAGTACCCGTGACGTGACCAACTATGCCATGGACCTTGCGGTGAACCTGGGCCAGACCCTGACAGTCGAGTTCCTGTACCTGCAGAACCGGTTTACCGAGGCGGCCACCGCAGCCATTCTGGGCAACTTCGAACGCCTGCTCGGGGCAATGCTGGACAACCCGCAGGCCACGCTGGGCAGCCTGGATATGCTGACCCCGGCGCAGGCGCGGCTTCTGCAGAGGCGCAACGAGCTGGCAGCACTGCCTGTCGCGGCCCCTGGGTTGCTGGCAGACGATATCGCGGCCCACGCCGGTCGGCGCCCCGACGCTATTGCGGTGATCTGCGCCGACCAGCAACTGAGCTATGCCCAGCTCGATGAGCAGGCCAACCGTCTGGCGCAGTACCTGCTGGCACAGGGTGCGGGTGCTGAAACCTGCGTAGGCATCGCCCTCGAGCGTTCAGTGCACACGCTGGTTGCCTTCCTGGCGGTGATGAAGAGTGGCGCGGCCTATGTGCCGCTGGATATCGACTACCCGCAGGAGCGTCTGGCCTGGATCGTCGAGGACTCTGGCATGCACCTGCTGCTGACCCACAGCACGCTGAGCCAGCGCTTCGCCGGCGTGGCCTGCACCCTGGAACTGGACCGCCTGGACCTGCATGGCCAGGCGGGCGGTTGCCCGCAGGTGGTAGTGCAGCCGGACAACCTGGCGTACCTGATCTACACCTCCGGCTCGACCGGCAAGCCCAAGGGGGTAGCGGTCAGCCACGGGCAGATCCGCATGCACTGCCGCGCGATTGCCGAGCGCTACGAAATGAGCGAGAAGACCCGCGAACTGCTGTTCATGTCGTTTGCCTTCGACGGCGCGCAGGAGCGCTGGCTGTCGACCCTGCAGGCCGGTGGCTGCCTGGTGGTGCGTGACGACCACCTGTGGACCGCCGAGCAAACCTTGCAGGTGCTTGGGGCACAGCGCATCGATATCGCGTGCTTCCCGCCGGCCTACCTGCAGCAGTTGGTGGAGTGCGCCGAGCGTCAGCACCTGCCGGCGCCACCGGTGCGCGTCTATTGCTTTGGCGGCGATGCCGTGCCGCAAGCGCTGTTCGAAGACGTCAAGCGGGTGCTGCGTCCGCAGTGGCTGGTCAATGGTTACGGGCCGACCGAGACGGTGGTCACGCCGATGCTGTGGAAGGTGCCGGCCAGCGGGCAGTGCGAGGCGGTGTATGCACCGATCGGCGAGCGGGTGGGCCAGCGCACGCTGTATGTGCTGGACGAAGACCTCAACCCGCTGCCCGATGGCGTGGCCGGTGAGTTGTACATCGGCGGCCTGGGGGTTGCGCGCGGCTACTACCGCCGCGCGGCCCTGACGGCCGAGCGCTTCGTGGCCGATCCGTTCGCCGCCGGTGCCCGTCTGTACCGCAGCGGTGATCGTGTGCGTCGGCGCGCCGACGGGGTGATCGATTACCTGGGGCGCCTGGACAACCAAGTCAAGATTCGCGGTTTTCGTATCGAGCCGGGCGAAGTTGAAGCGCGCTTGCGCAATCAGCCGGGGGTGCGCGAAGCGGTGGTGATTGCACGTGACACCCAGGGCAGCAAGCAACTGCTGGCCTACGTCGTGGCCACGGCCCAGGCCGCTGGCGTGGAGCAACTGCGCGAGGCGCTGCGCAGCGAGTTGCCCGACTACATGGTGCCGGCCCATGTCATGCTGCTGCCGGCCCTGCCGTTGACGCCCAATGGCAAGCTCGATCGCAATGCCTTGCCGGCCCCGCAATTGGCCAGCCGGCCCCGGAGTGCACCGCGCAATGCGCTGGAGCGCACGCTGGCGAGCATCTGGCAGGACGTGCTGGAAGTGGACAACGTGGGTATCGACGATAACTTCTTCGAGCTGGGGGGCGACTCGCTGCGTGTGCTGAAGATGCTGTCCAGGGTGCGCGCCTGCGCCGACCTGGACATCGAACTCAAGCTGCGCGATGTGATGGCCGGGCCGACGATTGGCGAGTTGTCCGGCTATTCGACACTGCAGGAGCAGAACCTCGACCCGCTGCTGTTGCTCAACACCCCGGTCGAGCACGGACCTGCGTTGTTCTGCCTGCATGCCGGCTTCGGTACGGTGTTCGACTACGAGCCGCTGGCGCGCCGCCTGGAGGGGCGCTGCAGCGTCTACGGCCTGCAGTGCCGCATGCTGCTGGACCCTGGCTGGGTGGACGAATCGCTGCAGTCGATGGCCATCGACTATGCCCAGTACATTCGCCAGAAACAGCCCGAGGGCCCGTACCGGCTGCTGGGCTGGTCGTTGGGCGGTGCGCTGGCGAGTCTGGTGACCCAGGAGCTGGAAAGCCAGGGGCAGCAGGTGACGTTCCTTGGCCTGGTCGACAGCTTCATCCCGACGTCCTCGCCGGCGCAGCCGGACACTGACTGGGGCGAGGATCTGCGAAGCTTCCTGGGCGTGGTGCTGCAGGCAGCGAAGGCGGATCTGGCATTGCCCGCAGTGCCGGCCGGTGCGCAGGTGGCAACCTTGCACGCGCTGATCGACAGCGTGCGTGCAGGGCTGCCCAGCTCGGCATTTGCCGAGGTCGAGAGCGCGGAGCTGGCGCACACCTTTGCCGTGGCCATGCACCTGAAGGCGCTGTCGACGCGCTTGAACCAGCTGCCGCTGACAGCCGCGGGTGCCTGTTGCTGGTGGGCCGGTGCTCGTGCCGAGGGGGTACGCATCGACGGCAGCGTCGAGGACCTGGCCATCGCCGCCGGCCACTACGACATCCTCAGGCATCCGGACTGGCTGGCCAGCCTGGGCCGACGACTGACCGACGACCTGACTGTTGCTGGCTGAGCCCTGCCGCCCCTCGATCGGGGCGGCTTTTCATTTCTGTTCACTGATTGGCAAGGATAAAAGAAGATGGCCCTGGACCCTGACCTGGAAGGTTTCCTCGAGCTGGTTCAACTGGGACGCCTGAGCGGCAAGACCCGGCCCATGCATGAACTGCAGGTAGCGCAGGCGCGCAGCGACTTCGCCTCGGCCTCGGGCATCCTGGACCCTGCGCCGCCAGGCGACCTGCAGGTGGTCGAGCTGAGTGTACCGAGCCGCGATGCCCAGGCGGTGCCGCTGCGCCTGTACCGGCATGCTCGACGTGGCCCCGGCCTGCAACCGGCGATCCTGTACTTTCATGGTGGTGGCAATGTGGTTGGCAGCCTGGACTCGCATGATGCGGTGTGCCGGCGCCTGGCCAGCAGCGGTACCCATGCGGTGCTTGCGCTGGGGTATCGGCTGGCGCCGGAGCACCCTTACCCTACGGCGGTCAACGATGCGCTGGATGCCGCCGACTGGCTGGCGACGCAGGCGACATCACTGGCTATCGACAGCCGGCGGATCAGTGTGGCGGGCGACAGCGCCGGTGCTACCCTGGCCACGGTGCTGGCACTGAGCGCACAGCAAGGCCTGTGCCGGCTTGCGCCCAGTGCGCAGTTGCTGTTCTACCCGGTCACGGACATTACCCGCGAGCGTGATTCGCATCGGCGCTATGCCGAGGACTACCTGCTCGAGAGCCAGACCCTGCGCTGGTTCTACGCCCACTACTGCCCCGACCCGGCCCTGCGCGGCGACTGGCGCGCCTCGCCGTTGCTGGCCGGGCACGCCGAGCCGATGATCCGTACCTATGTCAGCCTGGCCGAATACGACCCGCTGTTCGACGAGGGGCAGGCCTATGCCCAGCGCCTCCAGGCCTCGGGCACCGACGTGACGCTACGGGTGGAACAGGGCCTGACCCACGATTTCCTGCGCATGGGAGGGATTTCGTCGCGGGTCGCGGGGATCTATGCCGAGGTCGAGCACTGGCTGCAATCGGCCTGAGGTCCGCGGGCTGCTCAACGCAAAAAGGCGCCGAGGCGCCTTTTTTCGTGGGTGTCGATTTACCAGTCGTAGGTCAGGTTGGCGGTCACCGTGCGGCCCTGGCCGTAGGTGCACTCGAACATGCCGCTGCAGCGGGTGACATACAGTTTGTTGTCCAGGTTCTCCACGTTGGCCTGCACTTTCACGCCCTTGATGTGCAACGGGGAGCGTTCCAGGTCGTAGGAGATCATGCCGTCGTACACGTTGAACGACGGGACGTTGAATTCGCTCCAGGCATAGCTGGTGCCCGGGCTGCTGCGCACATAACGCACTCCGACGCCAAAGCCGAGGCCGACCAGGGCGGTGTCTGCCGGCATCTGGTAGTCGACCCAGGCCGAGGCGGTCAGCGGCGATACGCCGACCGGATGACGACCTTTGAGGCCATCGTTGTCCTTGGTGAACTCGGCGTCGACCCGTGATACCGAGGCGATCAGGTTGAGGTTGTCGGTCAGCGCCGCCTTGCCTTCGAGTTCAAAGCCCACCGAACGCATGGCGCCGGCCTGGTTGTTGAAGCCGGGGTTGGCCGGGTCGCTGGTCAGCACGTTCTTCTTGTCGATCTGGTAGGCCGAGAGCTGGATGAAACTGTCAGAACCTGGCGGCTGGTATTTGATGCCCACTTCGTACTGCTTGCCGGTGGAAGGCTCGAATGTCTTGCCGTCCACGTTGGCGGTGCCGGCCACCGGCTGGAACGATTCGGAGTAGCTGAAGTAGGGCGTGATGCCGTTGTCGAACAGGTAGCCAAAGCCTGCGCGGCCGGAGAACTGCTGATCGCGGGTGGTGGAGGGCTTGACGTACAGCGGGTGGTCGTAATCGATCTTGGCCCAGTCGAAGCGCCCGCCCAGGGTAAGGAACCAGCGGTTCCATTTCAGCTGGTCCTGAACGTAGACGCCGGTCTGGGTGATGGTGTCGTCCCAGGGGTTGGCGGCTGCCTGGCTGAAGTCCAGCGGCTGGCCGTAGTGCGGGTCGTAGAGGTCGATGCCTGGCGGGTTGCGGTCGTAGCGGCCGAGGAACTTGGAGTTGAAGTGGTAGTAGTCCAGGCCCAGCAGCACGGTGTGGTTGACGTCGCCGGTGTTGAACACGGCCTGGGCCGAGTTGTCGATGCCAAAGACCTTGTTGGTCTGCTTCCAGTCGATGGCGTAGCGGTCGGTGTAGCGCTGGTTGTTGACCCCCGTGGCGGGGTTGGCGATGAAGCTGTAGCCGTGCAGCACTGCGGCGAAGCGGTCATCGACGTAGGCGTAGCGCGCGTTCTGGCGCAGGCTCCAGACATCGTCGATCTGGTGGGTCAGCTCGTAGCCGAAGACGTACTGTTCACGGTCGTAGGCGTTGAGCCCGGGCTCGCCGATGAAGGTGTTGCGATCGAGCTTGCCGTTGGGGTTCTTGAATACCGTGCCCACTGCCGGCAGGCCCTGGGGCTCGGGCACGTCGTTGTCTTTCTGGTACTGGCCGTAGAAGGTCAGGCTGGTGTCGTCGTTGATGTTCCAGGTGAAGCTGGGAGCCAGCAGCATGCGCTTCTGTTCGGCATAGTCGACTTCGGAGTTGCTGTCGTTGGCCAGGCCGGTGAGGCGGTACAGGAAGGTGCCTTGCTCGTCGAGCTTGCCGCCGAAGTCGAATGCGCCGTAGCGCCGATCATAGCTGCCAGTACCCAGCACCACCTGGTGGATGGGCTCGACACCGGGGCGCTTGGAGACCATGTTGACGATGCCGCCGGGCTGGTTCTGGCCGTACAGCACCGAGGCGGGGCCCTTGAGAACCTCGACCCGTTCGAGCAGGTAGGGGTCGACCTGCAGCGCACCGCCGGTACTGCCGCCGCCATAGGGCAGGTGCAGGCCGTCCAGATACATCGGCGTGGGGCTGAAACCGCGGGAGGTGGGTTCATCGAAGGCCTTGACCCGTGCCGAGAAGCCCTCGACCTGGATGCCGGGGGTATAGCGCAGTGCCTGGGTGACGGACAGGGCGCCGCGGGCGGTCATCTCGTCCTGGGTGACCACGTTGATGGTCTGCGGGGTTTCCAGGATCGAGGTGTCGGTCTTGGTTCCGGTGGCGCTGCGTTTGGCGACATATCCCTGTACCGGCCCCCACGCCGATTCAGTGAACTTGCCTGACACCAGCGACGGTTCCAGGTTGATCTGGTCGGCATCGGCCCCCGAGCGTGCGCCGCTGAAGTAGATGGCGTTGTCCTGCACGCTGTAGCGCACACCGGTGCCTTGAAGCATGATCTGCAGCGTTTCTTCAAGCGGGTAGCGACCCTTGACGGCGTGCGCGTGCAGGCCGTTGATCTCTTCGGGGTTGAACAGGATCTGCAGGCCGGTCTGATGGCTCAGTTCCTGGATCGAGCGGCCAAGCGGGCCGGCGGGGATGTCCAGCTGCCACTCCTGGGTCTGCGCCTGTGCAGCCAGGGTGAACGCCATGCCCAGCCCGACCGCGGGCAACGTGGCTTTGAAGGCGTGGCGCAGGCGCAACGCAGTGGTCAGGGGCTGCAAGCAGTGTCGTGTTGGCATGGCGATGCTCTTGTCTTGGTTGGCTCAAGTGGTTGGGAAGGTAAGTGTCAGCAGTTTTTTTCGAATGTGGGTAAGACGCGTGACCGCTGAAAAACCGGAAATAAAAAAACTTCTCATTGCCTTTCAGGCGATGGCATCTAGCTGTCAGACGAAGTGGGCGGGGCGGGATTTAGCGCAGGGGGGTGGCAGCGCTGGTTTCAGGCCGTGGCGCGTTGCAACCGATGTGGGAGCCGGCAAGGCCGGCTTCTCCACCTGCTGCAACGCACCTGGCCTGTGGCAGGCAGGTTTGCTCAGGCCGGCTGCAGTTCGCTCACGACCTTGCCGGCGTGCAAGCGGATCAGCTGGTCGGCAATGTCGAAGTAACGGTCGTCGTGGGAGATGACGATGATGGTCTTGCCCAGGCGCTTGAGGTCAGGCAACAGCTCGGTGTAGAAAATTCGCCGGAAGGTCGGGTCCTGGTCGGCCGCCCATTCGTCGAACACCAGCACCGGTCGCTCTTCCAGCCAGGCACTGACCAGCGCCAGGCGCTTGCGCTGCCCGGTGGACAGATCGGTGGTGCTGAACACGCCATCGCGAATGCTGACCTTGTGGTCGATCTCCAGTCGTCTGAGGTAGCGCGCAGCATCCTCGGGCACCGGCTTGTCACCCTGGATCACGTCGTCGAACAGGTAGTAGTCGGCAAAGATGGTGGTGAAGATCTGCCGATAATCATCGCGGTTGGCCGCCGTCACCGCCTGGCCATTGAGCTCGATGCTGCCTGACTGCGGCGCGTACAGGCCCAGCAGCAACTTGATCAGGGTGGTCTTGCCACACCCGTTCTCGCCGACGATGAACACGATGTCGCCCTGCTGGATGCTTACGTTCACCGGGCCCAGGCGGAATGGCTCGCTGCCCGGCACCGGGGCGAAACTGTAGCTCACCTGATTCAGGACCAGGCTATGCAGCGGCGTGGCCGGCTGGCTCTGGTCGTCGAGCAGCAGGTGGGGCTCGGGGGAGGAGAACTGCTTGGACAGCTCGGCAATGCGGCGGAAGGCGATCTGTGCCTTGCTGATGATCGGCAGGGTGCCGATCAGGTGCTCCAGCGGGCCCTTCATGTACAGCAGCACCAGCACGAAGCCGCTCATCACCGTCTTGTCGGCGCTGGGCCACCAGGACTGCAAGGCCAGCGCCAGGCCGATGACCACGAAGAACAGCATCGAGCCCAGGCTCTTGGCGATCACGAAGGTGTTGATGGAGCGGATCTGCGTGTCGCAGATGCGGTTGGCGGTGTTGCGGATGCCGTGCAGGAACATGCGCTGGCGGCGCGGGCGGTGGATGCGCAGTTCCTTGGCACCCTCGGCAATGGCGTTGTAGTGCTTTTGCAGGTCGTCCTCGGCTTCACGCGCGGCCTCGAAACCGCGCATGCCCCAGGCGCGGGCGACGAACTGCATCGTGGTGCCCAGCCCGATGGCCACCAGCATCACCAGGAACATCGGCCACGACAGGCTCGCCAGGTAGCCCAGGCAGCCCAGGGTCACGGTGAGGGACACCGCCAGTGGCGCGAAGGCGAAGGCGAAGTCGCTGATGGTGTCGACGTCGTGGGTCAGTACCGGGATCAGCCGATGGCTGCGGTAGCGTTCGATCTGGTCGATGGGCGCAGCCAGGACCTTTTCGCCCAGTTCGCGGCGCAGCCTGGCGATGATGTGCTGGCCCACGTAGTTGCTGCCGATATCGGACAGGATGGTGCTGAGCAGGGCCATCAGGCACAGCCCGGCAAAGCCCAGCACCAGCCCCTGGGTGAGGCCGCTTTCGTTGTGCAGGGCGCTGTTGATGGTGGCCAGCAGCGCGGTGACGCTGAGGCCGCCGAGCATGCCCAGGCCGATCGACAGGCTTACCAGCGGCCAGAAGGGTTTGAGCAGGCCGAACAGTTCACTGATGGCCCCGCGAGGTTTGCTGGTCATTCGAGTCTCCCGAATCACACGTGGTTGAGGGGGCGGTCAGAGCTCGCGGGCAACGCGAAAACCCAGGTAGTCGCCGCGTACATCGGGGGCGCGGCTGTTGCGGTTGCCCGAGCGCGAGAACACCGGCGCCTCGCCCCAGTCATTGCCGCGCATGATGCGGATGTCGCAGTTGCCGGTCAGCCACGCGCTGCCGTCGGCGGGGGCGCCTTCATAGCTGGTGTTGAGGCAGTCGGCGACCCACTCGTAGACGTTGCCGTGCATGTCGTACACGCCGAAGGCATTGGGCGGGAAACTGCCTGCCGGGGAGGTGTACGGGTAGCCGTCGGCAGGCCCGTAGGTGTTGGCGTGCCGGGCGATGCTGTACTTTTTTTCGTCGTTGTCATCGAACGGGAACGGGAACGGTCCGCGCGAGCCGGCGCGTGCGCCGTACTCACGCTCGGCCTCGCTGAGCATGCGGTAGGTGTGGCCGGTCTTTTTCGACAGCCACCGGGCGTAGTCCTGCACGTCGAAGTAGCTGACGCACACCGCTGGCTGGCGCGGACCCTGTTTGTAGGTCGGCTTGCTGGCGGTGCAGGCGCGCCCGGGTCGGGTGTCGCCGTCGGCGATCTTCACCCCGGTTTCGCGGATGTAGGCGTCCAGCTCGCCGGCAGTGACCTGGTAGCGGCTGATGGCAAAGGGCCTGGCGAAGGTCACGGTGTGCAGCGGCCCTTCGTCGTCCTCACGGCCGGTCTCGCCGGGCTCGGTGCCCATGGTGAAGCTGCCGGCGGGCAGTACCACCATTTCGGGGCAGTCCTTGCAGTCGGTGAATACCTGGCCCGGCTGGCGAGGGGAATCTGCCGCCTGGGCGCCCGCGCACAGTGCCAGGCCGAGCGCGGCACTGCACGACAGCTGTGCAAGGGTGCGCGACATGCGCGGGTACGGGGTTGAACGATGGTGAGGCATGGCAGGTTCCGTCAGCTGTTGGCTACAAGATGAAAGGGCGCGATCAGGCACGCAGGCGTTGGCCCAGCACGCTGATCAGGCGATCGATTTCCGCTTCGGTGTTGAGCAGGCCGGGCGCAGCGCGCACCACCGGGCCCACGTCGCGGGACACCGCATCCACCACGATGCGGTGGCGAGTCAGGTACGCGGCCACCTCGTCGGCGTCCTGGCCCTTGACCCGGAAGAAGGTGAAGCCTGACGAGTGACGCGGGCTGCGCGGGGTGACCAGTTCGATCGCCTTGTACTCGGCCAGGCGTTGCTTGAGGTAGTCGTTCAGCCCGTGGATGCGCGCCTGAATCGGCGCCTTGCCTACCTGCAGGTGCAACTCGAAGGCCTTGCCCAGGGCCCAGCGGTGCTCGAAGGCGTGGTAGCCGCCGGGGCTCATGATGGTGGCGAAGTCCTCGTTCTCGGAGAACGTGGCGAAGGTCGGCACCAGGTCCTTGAGCTCGGTGGAGGCAGCGCAGATGATGCCGGTGCCCCGCGGGCCGAACATCCATTTGTGGGTACCGGAGATGAAGTAGTCGCACTTTAGGTCGGCAAAGCGCATGTCTTCCACGCCAAAACCGTGCACGCCGTCGACCACATAGAGGATGCGGTCCTGCTCGTCGCGGTTGCGGTTGTGTTCGCGTACCAGCTCGCCGATGGCTCCGATGGGCAGCTTGACGCCGCTGCCCGAGTGCACCCAGGTCATGCCCAGTACCCGCGTGGACGGGCGGATCGCGGCGGCGATGTTGCCCAGTACCTCGTCGTCCGAGACCCGCTGCGGGTCGCGGAACAGGCGGATCTTGCGCACCTGGGTGCCCTCGCGGGTGGCGCGGTAGGCGAGGCTGTTGCGGGTGGAGTAATGCTCGTGTTCGGTGGTCAGGATCTCCTGGTGGGCGGCCACCTTAAGGCCGCCGTAGATCAGGCCCAGGCCCTCGGTGGTGCTGCCGGTGAGGGCGATCTGGCGTGGCTTGACCTCCAGGTAGCGGGCGGCCCAGTCGCGCACTTCGCCTTCGCGCTTCCATTCGGCCTGGGTTTCCCAGTCGACCCATTGCGCGGGGTGGCGGTCGAGTTTTGCGCGATAGTCTTCGATGGCATCGCGCACGGGCTTGGGATGGGAGGTGATCAGGAAGTTGGCGAAATGAGCGTAATCGGGGTCGAGCTCGAACAGGCTGCGAAAGCCGGCCCAGGCATCGCTGCCGTTGCCGGGCAGTGACGGGCCGGCGAGGGCGCCGGGCAACAGCTGGCTGCCCAGCGGCAGGCTGGCGGCCAGCAGGCCGGCGTACTTGAGAAGGGTGCGGCGATCGGTCATGACGGGGCTCGCTGGCGAGTCAACGGGAAGAGGCGGCTACAGGGCGGGCGGCGTTTTGCGCCTGTTCCCACACCCGCAGGAAGTTGCCGCCCCAGAGCTTGGCGATATCGGCCTCGGAGTAGCCGCGTGAGAGCAGTTCGGCGGTGACGTTGCGGGTTTCGCCCACATCGCGCCAGCCGTCCACGCCACCGCCCTCGTTGAAGTCCGAGCTGATGCCAACGTGATCGATGCCGACCTTGCGCACGGTGTAGTCGATGGCGTCACCGAACTCCTTGAGCGAGGCCGGCGGCTCTTCTTCGAGAATGCCGTACAGCTCGCTGGCGTACTGGCCGAAGCGCTGCTCGGGCCAGGCAGCGATGATCGGGTCGCCGGGCATCAGGGCCACCGCCAGGTTGGGCAGCGGCAGCAGGTCGAAGCGCGCACGCAGGGCGTTGAGCTTGTCCTGGGTCTTCTGGCTCAGGGGCTTGAGGTAGGTGGAGAAGGCCACCACCTGGATCACGCCGCCGCTGTCCTTGATCAGTTGCATCTCCTTGTCGCTGAGGTTGCGCGGGATGTCGACCATCGCCCGTGGAGCGGAGTTGGACGCCACCAGCGGCGTGCGGCTGAGCCGGGCCACCTGCTCCAGGGCCTTTGTGGACATCTGCGAGACGTCGATGATCACGCCCAGGTCGTTGAGCCGCTGTACCGCCTGGCGGCCCAGGGGCGACAGCCCGTCAAGGGCGTCGGCGGTGTCGTTGAAGAACGGCAGCGGGCGCGAGGAGTCGGCCCAGGCGTTGTTACCCACGTAGCTGAAGCCGAACATGCGCATGCCGCGCGAAGCCCACAGGTCGAGCAGGTCGAGGTCGGTACCCAGCGGGTAGGCATTGAGCATGCTGATGAACACCGCGAACTTGCCTTCGCCGTGCAGGCGCCGCATGTCCTGTGGGGTGTAGGCAATGGCCACCTGGTTGGGGTAGTCGCGCACCATCGCCATGATCGACTTGTAGCGCACCTCCTGCAGGTTGCGTGCTTCCTGCACGAAGCCTTCGGTGGGCCGGTGCGGACCGTTGGGGCCGTTCCACATTTCGGGCCAGGCAAAAATGGTCAGCGCGGCGCCGGACAGGCGCCCGCGGGCGGTCTTGACGAGGTCGAAGCGTCCGCTGCCTTCCTTGTCGGCTTCATTGCCTTCCATGCCGAAGTTGGCCGGCAGGGTGATGTGGCTGTCGAACGAGAGCAGGCGATCCTGCAGTTCATTGGCCTGCTTGACCACCTCGCGGGGGTAGCCGGCGCTGGGGCCGAAGTAGGTCCAGGCGGCCACCCCGGCACCGGCGGTGAGCGCGGTGGCCAGGCTGATGTACAAGGCTTTTTTCCAGCGTGGTGTGGTCATCGTGGTCTCAGTCAGGTTCACCGTCGAGGTTCAGGCACGAGGCCTTTGCTATCTGGTGAGGACGAGCGCAATCGGCAGAAATTTAGCCGTCGCCTGCGCCCTGTGCGGGCCGCCCGGAGCCGCTTGCTGGCTAAATTTCCCTGTGTGCACAACGTTCTAGCTTCGACAACGCCATGCTCCATGGCGCAACGCGAGACACACAGGTAGGTCAATGACGATTTCTCGACGAGGGTTCATTGCGGGTGTTGCACTGACGGGCGTGGCGGTGCCTGGGGCGCTGTACGCGCACCGCGAGCTGACACGCGAGGAATTTCCGATCACCCCCGGGGAGGCCACCGTCGACTTGCCCGATACCGCCGGCCAGCAGTTGGCCGATACCCTGCGTGGCATCTGGCAGCTGGAAGGCGGCAATGTCGGCCTGGAAGGGCTTGAACACACGTCCCTGGAGTTGTTGCTGGATATTGCTCCGCGTGGCCGCGGCCTGCGCGGATGCCTGGACACGCCCGAGCGCCTGCGCAGTGACGCCGAGCCCCGCTACCGGGTGGTGGGCGACCTGATGCCGGGTGCACCGAATGTGTTGAGCTGGCGGCTGATACCCACAGCGGACACTGCGGGGCTGGCGCGCTATGAGTGTCGCGTGCTGCTCGATGAGGTATGGGGCGATTTCGGTAACGCCGGCACTGCCACGCTCACCGGCCAGGTGCTGGACCTGCAGCGCCCGCTGGCCCTGCCCGAGCAGAACCACCGCTTTGTGGCGCGCAAGCGGACCTTCCCCGAAGCTCGCGAGCGCACCGCGCTGAACCCGACGTTGCTGGCGTGGCTGATCTCCCCCGAGCATCGCCTGTTCCACCAGTTGTGGCATGCCTCGCGGGACAAGTGGCACAAGCTGGCACCCAAGCAGCACGAGGCGTTGCGTGCCATCGGCTGGCAGCCCGGTCCGCGTGACCATGAGCGCGATGCCCGCGGCCCGCGCAAGGATCGCAACGGTTCGGGCGAGGACTTCTTTTTCATGCACCGGCACATGCTCGGTACCGCACGTTCGATGCAGGACCTGCCGTCCTGGCCGCGCTTCCCGATGCCGCAGCCGGAACTGGCGCGTGACCGCGCAGGCTTTTTGCGCTACTTCGACAACCAGGATGGCAACGCCTTGCCGCCCACCTGGCTGGCGCAGGGCGATGACGAATACACCCAGTGGGTCAAGGACATCAAGAGCAGTGAGGTTTTCCATGCTAACTTCGAGCTGTGGGAGTCACGCTACAGCGACCCGCATTATCTTTCGCGCCTGACCCTGGGGCAGTTCGGCTCGGAGGTGGAACTGGGGTTGCACGACTGGCTGCACATGCGCTGGGCGTCGGTGCCGCGTGACCCGGTCAACGGTGCACCGGTGCCCTATGCGCGCACCCCGAGCGATTTTGCGCCGCGCTGGTACGGGCCCGAAAACGATTTTCTCGGCGACCCGTTCTCGTCCCACGTCAACCCGGTGTTCTGGCGCTTCCATGGCTGGATCGATGACCGTATCGAGGACTGGTACCGCGCCCATGAGCGCTTTCACCCCGGCCAGGTGGTGCGGCGCGAGGTCAACGGGGTGGCGTGGTTCGCGCCCGGGCGCTGGGTGGAGGTGGCCGACCCCTGGCTGGGCCCGATCACCCACGGTTGCAGCACGGTGCCGGGCCTGCAGGTGGGCAAGAGCGTGGAGATGGACCCGGAGACCATGAAGCTGGCGTTGCGCATCACCTACAGCGACGAAGACGGGCTGGCCAGCCTGGTTCGCCGGGTGCCGCAGCGTCCGTGGTACGCCCGTCACCTGAAGGTCAGGCAGCGCCAGGTGTAAGGCGCTGCCTGCCGGTGTGCCCTAGCGTACCTGGGGGGTTGCCTGCCAGCCGCCGCCCAGCGCCTTGTACAGCGCGATGCTGGCCTGCAGGCGCGAGCGGCGCAATTGCACGTTGTCGTCCTGGGCAGCGAACAGCGTGCGCTGGGTTTCCAGCACGGTGAGCAGGTCTTCGGCACCTGCCTGGTAGCGGCTCTGGGCAATCTGGAAGGCGCGTTGCGCCTGGGCCAGCTCTTCGCTTTGCCACTGGCGCTGCTGGTCCAGCCCGCGAATGCTGTTCAGGGCCTTCTCTACGTCGGCAAAGCCATTGATGATCGCGCCGCGGTAGGTTTCCAGCAGTTCCTGCTGGCGTGCCGTGGCCTTGTCGCGCTCGGCCTTCAGGCGCCCGCCGTTGAAGATCGGCGCCACCAGCCCGGCACCCAGGTTGTACACCGGGTTGCGCAGCATGTCGTCGACGTGGGAGGCGCCCGAACCGACGGTAGCAGTCAGGGTCAGTGCTGGCAGCATGTTGGCCCGCGCCACCTGCACATCGGCTTGCGCTGCGGCCAGCTGGGCTTCGGCGCTGGCGATGTCGGGGCGGCGGGTAAGCAGCTCGCTCGGCAGGCTGGCGGCAATGTCCGGCCAGCTCAGCCGGGCGAAGGCTTCACGATCCAGCTGCAGTTGCTGGCGCGGTTGGCCAAGCAGGGCGGCCAGGCTGATCAATGTCTGCTCGGCGTCCTGGGCCAGCAGTGGCAGCTGGCGCTGTTGCGCGGCCACCAGACTCTTCTGCTGGGCCAGTTCCAGTGCGGTGGCGGAGCCCGAGTCGTAGCGGCTCTGCACCAGGTGCAGCACGCTCTGGGCGTTGTCCAGGTTCTGTTCGGCAATGCGCTGCTGTTCGACCAGGGCCAGCCAGCGCGTGTAGTGGTCGGCCACGCCGCTGAGCAGGGTCAGCTCGACGGTGTCGCGCTCGAACTCGCTGGCTTGCAGGCTGAAGCGGGCGCTGTCGCGACCGGCGCGCTTGCCGCCCCAGAAGTCCACCTCGTAGGTGGCGCTCAGGGTGGCCTGGTAACTGTTGGTGGCCTTGTTGGCGGTGCTGTTGTCCAGGGTGCTTGAGCGGTAGGCGTACATGCGCTTCTGGCGCGTGGCGTTGAGGCCCGCATTGAGTTCGGGCAGCAGCGCGGCGCCTGCGATCACGGCACTGGCCTGGGCCTGGCGCACACGGGCGACGGCACCGGCCAGGTCATGGCTGCCCACCCGCGCCTGGTCGATCAACTGGTCGAGTTCGCGGCTGCCGAAGGTGGTCCACCATTGCCGGTCGAGGGTGCCGGCCGCGTCCAGGTGTTCGGTATGCCAGCGTGGCGGTAGCTGCAGGCCGCTGTCCGGGCGCGGCGCCTGGCTGGCGCAGGCCGCGAGCAACAGGCTGGCGGCAAGTAGGGTCAATGGCGCTTTCATAGTGTGTTCATTCGCTGGTAAGGGCTGCCACCGGGTCGAGCCGGGCGGCCTTGCGGGCAGGCATGAAGCCGAAGATGACGCCGGTGACCAGGGCGCAGGCAAATGCACCGAGCACGGCGGTCAGGGAAAACGCCACGGCCACCTCGCTGAGCAGCAGCGCCCCCCCCACCAGCAGGGCCAGGCCGATGCCGGTGAGGCCGCCGACCACAGAGAGCATCACCGCCTCGGTCAGGAACTGGCGCAGGATGTCGCGCTGGCGGGCACCGGTGGCCATGCGGATACCGATCTCGCGGGTACGCTCGCGCACGGTCATGAGCATGATGTTCATCACGCCGATGCCGCCCACCAGCAGCGAGATGGCGGCAATCGCGCCGAGCATCAGCGACAGGGTGCCCTGGGTGCGGGCTTCGGCCTGGATCATGGCGGCGTTGTTGGTCAGCTCGTAGTCGCGCTTGCCGTTGTGCAGGCGCAGCATCAACTGGTCGATGGCCTTTTCGGCCTCGTTGACGCGACGTGCATCGGCGGCGGCAATGGCCACGTACTCGGGGTTCTGGCTGCCGAACAGGCGGATGCTGGCGGCCGAATAGGGCACCGCGATACGGTCGTCGCTGTCCTGGTCGCCTGAACTTGCGCCTTTTTCGGCGAGCACACCCACCACCTGGAAGGGCACGTTCTCGATCAGGATGTATTCGCCAATGGGGTTGGCGGCGTCCTTGAGCAGCTTTTCGCGCACCTTGTGGCCGATGACCGCGACGGCGCTGGCGTTGCGCTCGTCGGCTTCGGTGAAATAGCTGCCTTGCACCACCGGCCAGTTGAAGATGGCCGGGAAGTTGGTGTCGTTGCCGCCTACGTAGCTGGTGTAGTCGGCATTACCGTAGCGCACGCCGGCGGTGGAGCCGTTGACCGGCATGATGCGCTGGACCTGCGGCAGCCTGCCCACGGCGGCGACGTCTTCCAGGGTGATGACCCCAGGCGGTGTACGCGGGTTGGGAGCGTGGCCGCTGAGGTAGATGATGTTGGAACCGAACGCGCCCATCTGCGCCATCACCTGGCGCTTGCTGCCTTCGCCCACCGCCAGCATCACCACCACCGAGGCCACGCCGATGACGATGCCGAGCAGGGTGAGGGCAGTGCGAAAACGGTTGATCCACATGACGCGCCATGCGGCCTGCACGGCATCGACCAACTCGCCCTTCCAGGCCCCGGCATATTCGCTGCCGTCGGCCATGCGTTCGCGCAGGTCGACGGCCTGCAGGGCACCCGGCGGAGCGTCCACCGGCTGGTCCAGCGGGACCGGCGCCGAGTCGCTGATGATCCGGCCGTCGCTGATCTCGATGATGCGCCTGGCGCGGGCAGCCACCGCACGGTCGTGGGTGATGAGGATGACCACGTGGCCCTGGCTGGCCAGTTCGTCCAGCAGCTTCATGACCTCTACGCCGCTGTGGCTGTCCAGCGCCCCGGTGGGCTCGTCGGCGAGGATGATGTGGCCGCCGTTCATCAGTGCGCGGGCGATCGACACCCGCTGTTGCTGGCCGCCGGACAGTTGGTGCGGGCGGTTGGCGGTACGCTGGCCCAGGCCCAGGCGCTCGAGCAGCGCAGCGGCGCGCGCGTGTCGCTCCGGCGCCGGGGTGCCGGCGTAGATCGCGGGCATCTCGACGTTCTCCTGGGCCGAGCAGGAGGGGATCAGGTGATAGCCCTGGAACACGAAACCGAAGGCCTCGCGGCGCAGCCAGGCCAGGGCGTCGCTGTCGAGGTGGGCGACGTCCTCGCCGGCGAACAGGTAGTGGCCGCTGGTGGGGCGGTCGAGGCAGCCGAGGATGTTCATCAGGGTCGACTTGCCGGAGCCCGAGGCGCCGACGATGGCGAGGAACTCACCGGCATGGATGGACAGGTCGATGCCATGCAGGACGTCGACCCGCGGCGTGCCTGCGCCGCCGTAAGACTTGCTGATGGATTTGAGCTGGATCAGTGGCGTCTGCATTCAACCCTCGCTGCCTTCTAGCGGGCCGATCAGCAGGCGGTCGCCTTCGCTCAGGCCATCGAGGATCTCGATGTGCAGGCGGTCGCTGATGCCGGTGCGTACCTGACGTTCCTCGACGCGGCCGTTGCTGGCCACCACCCTGGCCATCTGCGTGGTGTCCCTGAGCCCGCCGTGCAGGGCGGCGATGGGGGCGGTGAGGACATTGCTGGCCTGGCTGGCCACGAAGAATACCTGGGCGGTCATCTCGGCCATCAGTGCGCTGTCGGCGTTGTCGACGTCCAGCAGTACGGTGTAGAGCACCACGCGGCCACTGCCGCTTTTGCTCGAGGTGTTCGGGCTGCCGCCGCCCTGGCCGCTTTCCCCCAGCGGCTTGGGCGGGATCGGCAGGATCTGGCGCACGGTGCTGGCCCAGCGCCGGCTACCGCCGCTGAGGGTGGTGAAGTAGGCGTTCATGCCCGGCTTGACGTGGCCGATGTCGGCTTCGGAGACCTCGGCCCACACGGTCATCGGCGAGAGCTTGGCGATGCGCAGGATCAGCGGGGTCTGCTGCTGTGCGTTGAGGGTCTGGCCTTCGCGGGCATCGACGGCCACCACGGTACCGGACATCGGCGCGTAGATGCGCGTGTAGCCCAGTTCTGCCTGGTCGCTGCGCAGGGTGGCCTGGGCCTGGCGGATCTGCGCCTGGTACATGTCGATGCGGGCCTGGGTGGCCTTGAGTTCGGCGCGCGCGGTCTGTACGTCTTCCTCGCGGGTGGCGCCATTGGCCACCAGGCTCTGCTGGCGCTGGTACTTCTGGCGGGCCAGTTCGTTCTGGGCGCGCTGTTCCTGGAGCTGGGCCTGCAGGTTCTCGATGGCGAAGCGGCTGGCATCGAGCTTGGCCTGCTGGGTGGAGGGGTCGATCTCGACCAGCAACTGGCCTTCCTCGATCGAGTCGCCGGCTTCGACGTGGATCTTGCGGATCTGCCCGGAAGCCTGGGCACCGACATCGACGTAGCGTCTGGGTTGCAGGGTGCCCAGCGCGGTGACGCTGCTTTCGATGTTGGCGCGGGTGACCGCCACGGTGGCCAGTTGGTCGTTGCCAGGCAGGGTTTTCCAGGCGACCAGCGTGCCCAGGGCGAGCAGGCCGAGGCAGCACACGAGCAGGCGGCGTTTGTTTTTCGGGCGTTTCATGCGGGCTTCCAACCAGGGGTTGATCCATGCCAGGAGGTGACGAACACGCGCTCGGCAGGCATGGAAGGCTGCAAGTTAAACGAGCGGTATTCGAGGTAATTTAAACCGGTGCGTGGCTGGGCCAGCCCGCACCAGGGCAACATGAGCGAGAGTATGACCGAGTCGCTTGATGAGAATAATATTAATTAGTGTTATTGTGTCGAGCCATACGACCCAGCGGGTTCAACCTCGGCAACGTCGCGCACAGGTACTGTTGTGGAACACTACTATCGAGAGCTGGTGAGCTTTCTGATGTCGCGCCTGGGCAGCCGCCACGCGGCCGAAGACGTCGCCCATGACGCCTACCTGCGGGTGCTGGAGCGGGCTGATTCGCAACCTATCGAGCACCCTCGCGCGTTTCTCTACCGTACTGCACTGAACCTGGTGGTGGATGGCCATCGACGCGAGCGGATCCGCCAGGTCGAACCCCTGGAGGTGCTCGATACCGACGAGCGCTGGCACAGCCCGACCCCCTTGCACGCCATGCATGGCGATCAGCGCCTGGCATTGATGCAGCGTGCGCTGGCCGAACTCAGCCCGACATGCCGCGACAGCTTCATATTGCGCAAGCTCGATGGCCTGTCGCATCAGCAGATCGCCTTGCGCCTGGGCATTTCCCGCAGCCTGGTGGAGAAGCACATCGTCAATGCGATGAAGCACTGCCGCGTGCGCATGCGCGAGTGGGAATCCTGAGCGCGGGGCTGCGATCCAGGGTGAAAGTTCGGGCTGTTCCTTGATTTATGCGCGATTCCCTACAAGTATCAGTGGCAGACCTCTGTTCAGGCGCGATGTTTGCAGCAACTTGCAGTCGTGGATTGTCGCTGTAGGGTCAAGGACGCTAACTCCCTTTACCTTCTGCCAGGTCCGGACGATGCCAAACAAATCGATGCGCATCCTGATCGCCGACGAGCACCCCAGCCAGTTGCTGCAACTGGAGAAGATGCTCAATGGACTGGGCTATTACCGCATTGCCCCGGTCGAGAGTTTCGTCGAACTGCAGCGCCTGGTGCAGGCGGCCCTGCAGCCCTTCAATCTGCTGATCGGCAACATCGATCTGGCCAGCCACGCGGGCGTGGACATGGCGCGCTTCTGCAAGGCGAGCCTGCCGATCCAGCATGCCTTGCTGTATCACTCTCAGCACCTGAAGGTACCTGCAGTACCGGTGTCACAGCGCCAGGCGGTGAGCCTGAGCCTGCCCAAGGTGCCAGACAGCGAGGCGCTGGAGTCCTTCATGGCGATCATCGATGCGCCGGTGGTAATCGATCAGATGGAGCTGAGCGGTGGCCTGGGCGCCCGTACGGGCCACCTGCCGCGGCGCACCAATTTTGCCCAGACCGTGTTCTGTCGACCGTCCTGAAGCTTGTCGGGCCATTGGCCGCAGTGTTTTGCTATCCTCTTGCGTTTGCCGATTTGCGGAAACGCCCATGAGTGCCATCGCTACCCCCCGACCGTCGTTGTCACGCGCAGACCACAAGACCCTGGGCCTGGCGGCGCTGGGCGGTGCGCTGGAGATCTACGATTTCATCATATTCGTGTTCTTCGCGCTGACCCTGAGCCAGCTGTTCTTCCCGCCCGAGATGCCGGAGTGGCTGCGTCTGCTGCAGAGCTTCGGGATCTTCGTCACCGGGTACCTGGCGCGGCCGCTGGGCGGCATCCTGATGGCGCATTTTGCCGATCACCTGGGGCGCAAGAAGGTCTTCAGCCTGAGCATCCTGATGATGGCGCTGCCGTGCCTGCTGATCGGGGTGATGCCGACCTATGCCGACATCGGCTACGCGGCGCCGCTGATCCTGCTGGGCCTGCGCATTCTGCAGGGCGCGGCGGTGGGCGGCGAGGTGCCAAGCGCCTGGACCTTCGTCGCCGAGCATGCGCCGGCCGGGCGGCGGGGCTATGCGCTGGGTTTTCTGCAGGCCGGGCTGACGTTCGGCTACCTGCTGGGCGCGCTGACCGCCACGGCGCTGGCCCAGGTGTTCACCGCCCAGGAGATTCTGGACTACGCCTGGCGCTATCCATTCTTGCTGGGCGGGGTGTTCGGCGTGATCGGGGTGTGGCTGCGCCGCTGGCTGAGCGAGACGCCGGTGTTCCTGGCGCTGCGCGAGCGGCGTGAACAACCGGTGGCCTTCCCGCTGCGCACGGTGCTGCGCGAGCACCGCCGCGCGCTGGTACCGGCGGCCCTGCTGACCTGCGTGCTGACCTCGGCGGGGGTGGTGCTGGTGGTGATTACCCCGACGGTGATGCAGCAGCGCTTCGGCATGAGCGCGGCCGACACCTTCGCCCTGAGCGCGCTGGGTATCGTGTTCTTGAACATCGGTTGCGTGCTGGCCGGCTTGCTGGTGGACCGGGTAGGTGCCTGGCGCGCGCTGATGGTCTACAGCCTGTTGCTGCCGCTGGGAGTGGGGGCGTTGTATGCCAGCCTGATCGGCGGCTGGGGCTGGACCGGGGTGGCCTATGCGCTGGCAGGGCTGGCCTGTGGTGTGGTGGGGGTGGTGCCGTCGGTGATGGTCGGGCTGTTTCCGCCGGCCATTCGCGTGTCGGGGATTTCCTTTACCTACAACCTGGCCTATGCGCTGTGGGCCAGCACCACGCCGCTGATGCTGATTGCGCTGATGCCGTGGAGCCCATGGGTGTGTGTGGGGTTCTGCCTGCTGATGGGCACGGTGGGCCTGCTCACGGCGGTGTACTTCAGTGCGCGGGAGGACCTGCGGGCCGGGGATGAACTGGTGTTGGCGAAGGTGTGAGACCGTTTGCTCGAACGCCTTCATGAAAAAGCCCCCAGCGCCGCAAGGCGTGGGGGCTTTTTTTGTGGGCGGTACTTACATGTTCGGGTAAGTCGGGCCGCCAGCACCTTCCGGGGTGACCCAGGTGATGTTCTGCGAAGGGTCCTTGATGTCACAGGTCTTGCAGTGCACGCAGTTCTGGGCGTTGATCTGGAAGCGCTTGCTGCCGTCTTCCTGGCTGATCACCTCGTATACGCCGGCCGGGCAGTAGCGCTGCGCCGGTTCGTCGTACAACGGCAGGTTGGTGCCGATCGGGATGCTCGGGTCGGTCAGCTTCAGGTGGCACGGCTGCTCTTCTTCATGGTTGGTGCTGGAGAGGAACACCGAGCTCAGCTTGTCGAAGCTCAACTTGCCATCGGGCTTGGGGTAATCGATCTTCTTCGAGTCGGCCGCCAGCTTGAGGCAGGCGTAGTCCGGCTTGGTGTCGTGCAGGGTGAACGGCAGCTTGCCGCCGAACCAGTTCTGGTCGACATAGTTGAATGCCGCGCCGAGCATCGGGCCGAACTTGTGCATCGCCGGGCCGAAGTTGCGGCTGGCGAACAGTTCTTCGTACAGCCAGCTGGCCTTGAAGCCGTCGACGTAGGCGGTCAGTTCGTCGCCACCCTCGCTACCGGCCAGCAGCGCATCGGCCACCGCTTCGGCTGCAAGCATGCCGGACTTCATGGCGGTGTGGCTGCCCTTGATCTTGGCCACGTTCATGGTGCCCAGGTCGCAGCCGATCAGCGCGCCGCCCTTGAATACCATTTTCGGCAGCGAGTTCAGGCCGCCCTTGGCCAGGGCACGGGCGCCATAGCTGATGCGCTTGCCACCCTCCAGGTACTGGGCGAGTACCGGGTGGTGCTTGAGGCGCTGGAACTCGTCGAACGGGGAGAGGTAGGCGTTGGCATACGACAGGTCGACGATCAGGCCGACCACCACCTGGTTGTTTTCCAGGTGATACAGGAACGAGCCGCCGGTGTTCTCGGTGCTCATCACGTCCAGCGGCCAGCCGGCGGTGTGGATCACCAGACCTTGCTGGTGCTTGGCCGGGTCGATTTCCCAGATTTCCTTGAGGCCGATGCCGTAGTGCTGCACGTCGCTGGCGTTGTCCAGGTCGAAGCGCTTGATCAGTTGCTTGCCGATATGCCCACGGCAGCCTTCGGCGAACAGCGTGTACTTGCCGCGCAGTTCCATGCCGGGGGTGTATACGCCTTCCTTGGGGTTGCCTTCGCGGTCGACACCCAGGTCGCCGGTGATGATCCCGCGGACCACGCCGTTTTCATCGAACAGCGCTTCCTGGGCAGCGAAGCCTGGGTAGACTTCCACGCCCAGGTTCTCGGCCTGCTGGGCCAGCCAGCGGCACAGGTTGCCCAGCGAGATGATGTAGTTGCCTTCGTTGTGCATGGTCTTGGGCACGAACAGATCGGGCACCTTGACCGAGCTGCTGGCGTCGCGCAGCACGTAGATGTCGTCGCGCTTGACCTCGGTGTTCAGTGGCGCGCCGAGTTCTTTCCAGTCCGGGAACAGTTCGTTCAGGGCACGCGGCTCGAACACCGCACCGGAGAGAATGTGTGCACCGACCTCGGAGCCTTTCTCGACCACGCAGACGCTGATTTCATTACCGGCTTCGGCGGCCTTCTGCTTCAGTCGGCAGGCGGCGGACAGGCCTGCCGGGCCAGCGCCGACGATGACCACGTCGAATTCCATGTATTCGCGTTCCACAGGTTCTCTCCTACTCAAGGCTCATCGGTTTTTCTTTGTTGGCGGGTGTCAGGCGGTCATTTCGAAGTACCCGGGTGTGTAGCTCGGGTGATGACGGACTACACCGCTTTCTCTTGGCCGCGCATTATATCTACACCACTTGCGAGGTCCAATACAAACGTTTGTTTGAATTTGCCGCAGCCCAGTAAAATCAAAGACGCACGGCTTGAAGCTGGCTGGTTTGCCGTATTGACCGGATTGGGCGTTACGGTCAAGATACGGGCGGTTTTACGCTCGCCGTAGGCTGACCGTCGGATGCAGGAGCACCCCTAAAAACCAGGCAAAAAGCAGGGCAGTTACGCCAGGACCCGCCTTTGTAGTGGAGTTTACACGCCACGACAAACAATGACCCACGGGTTTTGCGCGCAAGCGTCGAGAACAGACTGCACAGTCAGTTGAATTTCACCTGCTCGCGTTCGTTTTTGGAGGTGCCCTTGTACCCACGCGCAATCGCCCGGTTCTGCCCAGGCGACATTCTTTTCACCGGAGAGTAACGAGGAATCCATGAAGGTTCTTGTAGCTGTCAAACGAGTGGTCGACTATAACGTCAAGGTTCGCGTCAAGGCGGACAACTCCGGCGTAGACCTTGCTAACGTCAAGATGTCCATGAACCCCTTCTGCGAAATCGCCGTAGAAGAAGCCGTGCGCCTGAAAGAGAAGGGCGTGGCGAGCGAAATCGTCGTCGTTACCGTCGGCCCGGCCACTGCCCAGGAGCAGCTGCGTACCGCCCTGGCACTGGGTGCCGACCGCGCCGTGCTGGTCGAGTCGGCTGAAGAGCTGACCTCGCTGGCCGTGGCCAAGCTGCTCAAGGCTGTGGTCGACAAGGAGCAGCCGCAGCTGGTCATCCTTGGCAAGCAGGCCATCGACAGCGACAACAACCAGACCGGCCAGATGCTGGCTGCGCTGACCGGTTATGCCCAGGGTACTTTCGCCTCCAAGGTGGAAATGGCCGGCGACAAGGTCAACGTCACCCGTGAAATCGATGGCGGCCTGCAGACCGTTGCACTGAACCTGCCGGCGATCGTGACCACCGACCTGCGTCTGAACGAGCCGCGCTATGCGTCGCTGCCGAACATCATGAAGGCCAAGAAGAAGCCGCTGGAGACTGTGACTCCGGACGCGCTGGGCGTTTCCACCGCCTCTACCAACAAGACCCTGAAAGTCGAAGCGCCAGCTGCACGCAGCGCTGGTATCAAGGTCAAGTCGGTGGCTGAACTGGTCGAGAAACTGAAGAACGAGGCGAAGGTAATCTAAATGACTATCCTGGTTATCGCTGAACACGAAAACGGCGCCGTTGCCCCGGCGACCCTGAACACCGTTGCTGCCGCCGCGAAAATCGGTGGCGATATCCACGTACTGGTCGCTGGCCAGAACGTGGGTGGCGTTGCCGAAGCTGCCGCGAAAATCGCTGGTGTGGCCAAGGTGCTGGTAGCCGACAACGCTGCCTATGCGCACCAGCTGCCGGAAAACGTCGCGCCGCTGGTGGCCGAGCTTGGCAAGGCCTACAGCCACGTGCTGGCACCAGCCACCTCCAACGGCAAGAACATCCTGCCGCGCGTTGCCGCGCTGCTGGACGTCGACCAGATCTCCGAGATCATCGCGGTCGAGTCGGCGGACACCTTCAAGCGTCCGATCTACGCCGGTAACGCCATTGCCACCGTGCAATCGAGCGCTGCGGTCAAGGTCATCACCGTGCGTGCCACCGGCTTCGACGCCGTTGCCGCCGAAGGTGGTTCGGCTGCTGTCGAAGCGGTTGGCGCTGCCCACGATGCGGGCAAGTCGGCATTTGTCGGCGAAGAGCTGGCCAAGTCCGATCGTCCTGAACTGACCGCTGCCAAGATCGTCGTTTCCGGCGGTCGCGGCATGCAGAACGGTGACAACTTCAAGCACCTGTACGCGCTGGCCGACAAGCTCGGCGCCGCCGTGGGTGCTTCGCGCGCCGCGGTCGACGCAGGCTTCGTGCCCAACGACATGCAGGTCGGCCAGACCGGCAAGATCGTTGCGCCGCAGCTGTACATCGCCGTCGGTATCTCCGGCGCGATCCAGCACCTGGCCGGCATGAAGGACTCCAAGGTGATCGTTGCGATCAACAAGGACGAAGAGGCGCCGATCTTCCAGGTGGCCGACTACGGCCTGGTCGCCGACCTGTTCGAAGCCGTACCTGAGCTGGAGAAGCTGGTTTAATCCAGCCGCTTCACTTATAAAGAGCCCGGTCTTTTGATCGGGCTTTTTTATTTCGCGACGCAAGGGAGGCATGTGCATGGGGTGGCTTGGCCGAATGGCGATGGCGGGATTGCTGGGGTTTGCCTGCTTGCCCACGGCGGCGCTGGCGGTGGGCAAGTGCGAGCGTCTGGTGGCGACCGGCAGCCCCGATGCGCCGCCCTATGCCTGGCGCGACCCGCAGGACCCCAGGCACCTGATTGGCGCCAACGTCGACCTGCTCAAGCAGGTGGCGACGGAGCTTGGGCTGAAGGTCGAGGTGCTGTACGCAGGCAAGCGCAACGAGGCGCAGGATGAAGTGCGCAGCGGACGCATGGACCTGCTGGTGGATGCGCCGCTGGCCACTGAAGACCTGACCCGCGTCGACTTCATCCACCCGGCGCTGCTGCAGAACGACTACCTGGTGTGGACCCGGCACGACTCCACGCTGGCCTACGACGGCCTGGCCGATCTGCACCAGCACCAGGGCGCGATCTCGGAGAAGGCCAGACTGACCCCGGCGTTCGCCCAGTTTGCCAAGGACCAGTTGAAGCTGGCGCCGGCGCAGAACCTGACCCAGGCATTCCAGAAGCTTTTGCTTGGCCAGGTCGACTATGTGCTGGCCGGGCGTTACGCCGGCATGGCCATGGCGCAGACCCTTGGCATGGCCAACGACCTGATCGCCCGCGGCCTGCCGCTGGATCGCCCCGGGCTGTACCTGGCGCTGTCGCACAATTCGGCGTGCAATGACGCCTGGTTGCGCGGACAGCTGGCCAAAAAACTGACAGAATTGCCGGCCTCAGGCGTGCCTCAGGCAGTACTGCAACGCAATGTCGAGCGCTGGAAGGCGCAGCTGCAGCAACCGCTCGACGCCCCCAAACAGTAGGAAGATTGTGTGAGAACTCAACCGCTTTTCGCTGCCATGGCGTTACTGGCCCTGGCCGGTTGCGCTGCCGATCCGGCGCCCCACGAGCAGATGCGCCTGTCCGAACAGGCGCTGGAGCAGGCCAAGGCCGTCGGTGCCACCGACGAAGTGGCCGAGCTGAAGCTGGCCGAAGACAAGCTTGCCCGCGCCCGCAGCAACATGGCCAGCGAGTCGTACCGTGATGCGCGGCTGCGCGCCGAGCAGGCCGAACTTGATGCGCGGCTGGCCGAAGCCCGGGTGCTGACCCTCAAGAGTCAGGAGCAGCTGTCGCTGCTGCAATCGCGGGTCAATCGTCTGCGCAAGCAGTTGGGGGAGCAACAGTGAGTTCGATCAAGCCCTTGGTGGCCGTGTTGTGTGCAGGTGTGCTGGGGTTGCAGGGCTGCGCCAGCGAGCGCAGCGAAACCGCCCTCGACCAGGCCGCCGCCAGTTTCCAGGCAGTGAAGGACGATTCCAATGTGCTGCGCAGTGCGCCGCGTGACGTGATCCGCGCCGGCGAGTCGCTGGCCCGTGCCGAGCGGTTGTCCAGCTACGTGGGCAGTGGTGCGGACGTGCGCCATTACGCCTACCTGAGTCAGCGCTACAGCGAGATTGCCCGCGAGCACAGCAACCTGGTGCTCAATCAGGAGCGCCTGGCCAAGCTCGAACTGGAGCGCCAGCGCCTGCAACTGGCCCTGCGCGAAGCCAAGCTGGTCAGCGTGCAGCAGCAGGGCAAATGGCTGGAGGCGCAGATCGTCAGCCTGGCCACGACCCAGAGCGACCGTGGCCTGGTGATGACCCTGGGTGACGTGCTGTTCGATACCGGGCAGGCCGAATTGAAGAACTCCGCCAGCCGTACCGTGCTCAAGCTGGTGCAGTTTCTGCAGCTCAACCCCCGGCGCGTTGTGCGCATCGAGGGGTATACCGACAGCACCGGCACTCCCGAGGACAACCTGACGCTGTCGCGTGATCGTGCGCAGGCCGTGGCGGACATGCTGGTCGACCTGGGCGTCGACGAAAAACGCATCCAGGTCGAAGGCTATGGCGACCAGTACCCGATCGAGGCCAATGCCTCGGAGCGGGGCAGGGCGCAGAACCGTCGGGTGGAGATCGTGTTTTCCGACGAGAAAGGCCACCTGGGCGCGCCGCGCTGAGGTCGAGGTAAACAAAAAACCGGTGATAGTCACCGGTTTTTTTATGCCGCAAAGCTTGAAAAACCCGCTGTCACACAACTGTGTAGTCGACTATTCTGGCATCTGTGCCCGTACACTTATGCACTGTTCCGGTATTCTTCGCCGACTGTACAAGAACAATTAGATAGCCCGCGTTTCGAGATCCGTCCCATGACCAATCTGTTGCTCTACCAGCGCATCGCCCAGCAACTGGCGGAAGACATCCGTCGCGGCGTCTATCAGCCCGGTGAGCGCGTACCGTCGGTACGCAAGATGAGCTCGCAGCTCAATGTCAGCCATGCCACCGTGCTGCAGGCCTATGCCAACCTCGAGGACCAGGGGCTGATTCGCGCGCGGCCGCAATCGGGCTACTACGTCCACCAGACCCCGGCCCTGACTGCGCAGACCCCGGACATCGCGCGGGTCGAGCGTCCAGGGCTGGTCACGCGTAGCAGCATCATCCAGCAGGTACTGACCGAAGCCCGGCGTGATGGGGTGTTCCCGCTGGGGGCGGCGGTTCCGCATGTGGACTACCTGCCGGTGCGCGCGCTGCACCAGCAACTGGCCAAGGTCACGCGGTTCCAGAGCCCGCGCGCGTTCAGCTACATGTTCAGCCCGGGTTTCGAGCCGCTGCGCCGGCAGATCGCCATTCGCATGCGCGACGCCGGGGTGGTGGTCGACCCGTCCGAAGTGGTGGTGACCCACGGTTGCGTCGATGCGCTGCAGATGTCGTTGCGGGTGCTGACCCGGCCAGGCGACCTGATCGCCGCCGAGTCGCCCACCTATTACGGGCTGCTGCAACTGGCGGACCTGCTGGGGCTCAAGGTGATCGAGATCCCCAGCGACCCGGCCACCGGCATCAGCCTGGAGGCCCTGCAACTGGCGGCCAACCAGTGGTCGATCAAGGCGCTGGTGCTGACTGCGCGGTTGAGCAACCCGCTGGGCGGCACCATTCCCGAGGAACGCCAGAAGCAGTTGCTGCGCCTGGCCTCGGATTTCAATATCCAGATCGTCGAGGACGATATCTACGGCGAGCTGATGTTCGAGCAAGGGCGCACCAAGGCGCTCAAGGCCTTCGACCGGCTGGGGCGGGTGATCTATTGCTCGAGCTTTTCCAAGACTCTGTCGCCGGGGGTGCGTATCGGCTGGATGATCGCGGGCAACTATCAGCAGGAAATTCAGCGACTGCAGACCTTTACCACGCACTCGGCGTGCAGCGTGACGCAGATGGGGGTGGCGGCCTACCTTGAAAATGGTGGCTATGACCGTCATCTGCGCTACATTCGCCAGGAATATCGCAAGAACCTCAGTGCCTACCAGCTGGCGGTACAGCAGCACTTTCCGGAAGGCACCCAGATGAGCCGGCCTACCGGGGGCTTCATCCTGTGGGTCAGCCTGCCGGGGCGGGTCAACACCCAGGAGTTGCATGTACGTGCCTTGCAGCAGGGCATCAGCATCGCGCCCGGGCTGATCTTCAGTAACACGGAGCAGTTCAACCACTGCATTCGTCTCAACTGCGGCATTCCGTGGAACCGCGAGGCTGAGCGGGCGCTGCTGACATTGGGGATGCTGGCCCATCAGCTTTGCCAGGAAACCGTCTCGGGCGGATACCTCTAGATCGCGGGCTTGCCAGCGACTGCAGGAACAGGGAGCATGTGCGACTCATGAATACGTCTCGTTGCCTATGAAAGCGTTGAGCTGTGCTGCCGTGATGTTGTGTGCGCTGGGCCTGTGTGCAACGGGCCCGGCACTGGCTGTGCCCGGACCGGGGCCGATACTGCTGGCACAGGCGTCGGCTGCCCCGGCACCGGACCGGAAGCCTTCGACCCAGGCCCCGGTAAAAGCGAGTGCCAAGCCACAGGCCAAGCCCAAGGCGCAACCCAAGACCAAGGCTGGCGACCCCAGGAAGACGCCGGCCAAGGCGGTAAAGTCGGGCAAGCGCAAGGCCTCCGAGGTGATTGCCGCGCCCTTGCCCAAGGCGCGCCTGGATCTGAGCCTGCCCCCGGAGATGGTCAAGGACCTGCAGCCGAGCAGTCAGGAGGAAGTCCGTGTGCGACGTCCGCTGCTGCCGTCGTTGTTCGAAGAAAAGCCTGCCGCGGACAGCCCGTTCCAGCTCAATGGCCGCTTGATCAGCAATGAAATGCAATTGCAGTTGCGCAATGATGCCCGTCAGGACATTGAGGGTGCAGCCATCGATTTCGAGTTCAAGCAATAAACGCTGCTCGACCTGCCGGTCACATTCTGCGCGGCGATATTTCATCTGAGCGGTAATTTCAAACACCTGTTTTAGCGGTTACTATCCCCATTCACCCATCATTTGTTAGGCCGAGGTCCATGTCGTCATGAACTGCCGTGAAGGCTGTGGCGCTTGCTGCATTGCCCCTTCCATCAGCTCGCCCATTCCTGGCATGCCGCACGGCAAGCCGGCTGGCGAACGCTGTGTGCAACTGTCCGAGCACAACCTCTGCAGCCTGTTCGGCCAGCCTGAACGGCCGGCGGTGTGCTCGGGCTTCCAGGCGGAGGTGGACACCTGCGGCAATGATCGCGACGAGGCGATCAGGATCATCGGCTGGCTGGAGCAAGTGACGGCGGCTTGAGTGAGTGGAACTTCGCAAACAAGGAAAACAACACGATGGGTTCGATGAAGCGGGTAGCGGTGATTTGTGGTCTGAGTGCGATGTTCATGTCGGTGGCGCAGGCTGAAGACTGGAAGGTTGCCAAGGAAGGGGATGGCATCAAGGTATCGCTGAGCGAAGTGAGTGGTTCGAACTACAAGGCCTATCAGGGCGTGACGACCATCAAGGCGCCGCTGGCCAAGGTCCGGGCGCTGCAGGAAGACGTGGCCGGGGCCTGTGCCTGGATTCACGAGTGCAAGAGCCAGAAGCTGCTCAAGCACGAGGGTGACCAGAGCTGGACCTACACCCAGTTCAATACGCCGTGGCCGGTCACCCCGCGCGATTCGATCATCCATGTAACCACCAGCGAAGGTGCTGACGGCAGCCTGACCCGCAAGCTGGAGGGTGTGCCCAAGTACCTGCCGGAAGAAAAAGGCTATGTGCGGGTGGCTGAAGTGCAGGGTTTCTGGAAGCTGGTGCCCAAGGGTGACACTACCGAGGTGACATACCAGGTGCACACCGAGCCAGGCGGCAGTGTGCCAGCGATGGTGGCGAACAAGTTCGTGGTGGATGCGCCGTTCAATACGCTCAAGGCGTTGAAGGAGCGGGCGGAGAAACCGTAACAGTTTGATGGTTGGCTGGAATATGTCTCAACTGTAGGGGCCGCCAAGGCTTGCTCCTCCTGCATGAAGCGTTACGCAACAAAAAAGGCTGCCCGAGGGCAGCCTTTCTTGTTGTTGCAGGCGAGCCGTTTGGCTTACTTGCGGTCTTCCAGTTTGACGATGTCACGCGACTCGTAGCCGGTGTAAAGCTGGCGCGGACGGCCAATCTTGTACGGGCTGGAGAGCATTTCCTTCCAGTGCGAGATCCAGCCGACGGTCCGCGCCAGGGCGAAGATCACGGTGAACATGCTGGTAGGGATGCCGATCGCCTTGAGGATGATCCCCGAGTAGAAGTCGACGTTCGGGTACAGCGAGCGCTCGATGAAGTACGGATCGGTCAGGGCGATCTCTTCCAGGCGCATGGCCAGTTCCAGCTGCGGATCGTTGGTGATGCCCAGCTCGCGCAGCACTTCGTCGCAGGTCTGCTTCATCACGGTGGCACGCGGGTCGCGGTTCTTGTAGACGCGGTGACCGAAGCCCATCAGCTTGAACGGGTCGTTCTTGTCCTTGGCCTTGGCGATGAAGGTGTCGATGTTCGAGACATCGCCAATTTCGTCGAGCATGGTCAGCACGGCTTCGTTGGCGCCGCCGTGGGCAGGGCCCCACAGTGCAGCGATGCCGGCAGCGATACAGGCGAACGGATTGGCGCCCGAGGAGCCTGCCAGGCGTACGGTGGAGGTCGACGCATTCTGTTCGTGGTCGGCGTGGAGGATGAAGATCCGGTCCATTGCCTTGGCCAGCACCGGGCTGATCGGTTTGATCTCGCACGGGGTGTTGAACATCATGTGCAGGAAGTTTTCGGCGTAGGTCAGGTCGTTGCGCGGGTACATCATGGGCTGGCCCATGGAGTACTTGTAGACCATCGCGGCCAGGGTCGGCATCTTGGCGACCAGGCGCACTGCCGAGATTTCCCGGTGCTGCGGGTTATTGATGTCCAGCGAGTCGTGATAGAACGCCGACAGGGCGCCAACCACGCCGCACATGACGGCCATCGGGTGGGCGTCGCGGCGGAAGCCGTTGAAGAACGACTTCAACTGCTCGTGCACCATGGTGTGATTTTTGACGGTGCTGACGAACTGAGCCTTCTGCTCGGCATTCGGCAGTTCGCCGTTGAGCAGCAGGTAGCAGGTTTCCAGGTAGTCGGATTGCTCGGCGAGCTGTTCGATCGGGTAGCCGCGATGCAGCAGGATGCCCTTGTCGCCGTCAATGTAGGTGATCTTGGACTCGCACGATGCGGTCGCCATGAAACCAGGGTCGAAAGTGAAGTGACCCGTGGCCCCCAACCCTCTAACGTCGATAACATCGGGACCAACGGTGCCGGTTAAAATGGGCAGCTCGACGGGGGCTGCGCCCTCGATGACCAACTGCGCTTTTTTGTCAGCCATGTGGCCTCCTATTAATGCTTGAAATCATCAGACAGACCCCCCACGCAGGGCCCGCACCACTATAGTGAGATAAATTCGAATGTCAATTTGCCTAAAGCACGGTTGTAAAGGGCTTTGGGCGCTGTTTTTCCGCGAAATTGCGGCCCGTTTACGCCTTTTGTTCGCCAAAGGCAATGCGCTATTTGGGCTAGGGCTTCACGTTGTCATTAGTAGCCTAACTGTCTATACTCGGCACCCGACCGCCAGGGGCTTTAAAGCCCGCTTTTCTGGGGTCGTCACTCCCTGGGTGGTGGGTACCTGACCAGTACACTTACCAACAACTTTGCCCTGCTTGCTAGGGGCTCTTCAGTGTGAAAAAAGCCGTGAAAAGCCAACGACCTGTAAACCTAGACCTAAGGACCATCAAACTCCCCATTACCGGCGTTACGTCATTTCTTCACCGTGTTTCCGGCATCATCCTCTTTCTGGGCCTGGGCATCATGCTGTACGCATTGAGCCAATCCCTGAGTTCCGAGGAAGGTTTTGCCGAGGTGAAGGCATGCCTGACCAGTCCGCTGGCCAAATTCGTGGCGTGGGGCCTTCTGTCCGCCTTGCTGTATCACCTGGTTGCCGGTGTGCGCCATCTGATTATGGACATGGGCATCGGTGAGACGCTGGAAGGCGGCAAACTGGGCTCGAAAATCGTTATCGCCATTTCCGTGGTGGTGATCGTTCTGGCGGGAGTTTGGATATGGTAACTAATGTCACGAACCTGTCGCGTTCGGGCCTCTATGACTGGATGGCGCAGCGCGTTTCTGCGGTCGTTCTCGCGGCTTACTTCATTTTTCTGATCGGCTACCTGGTGGCGCACCCTGGCATCGACTATGCCCAGTGGCACGCCCTGTTCTCCCATAACGCGATGCGGATCTTCAGTCTGCTGGCCCTCGTTGCCCTGGGCGCTCACGCCTGGGTCGGCATGTGGACCATTGCCACCGACTACCTGACGCCGATGGCGCTGGGCAAGTCGGCGACTGCAGTTCGTTTCCTGTTCCAGGCGGTATGTGGTGTCGCGATGTTCGCGTACTTCGTCTGGGGTGTGCAGATTCTCTGGGGTATCTGATTCATGGCTAACATTCCAACGATTTCCTTCGACGCCATCATCATTGGTGGTGGCGGTGCCGGCATGCGCGCTGCGCTGCAGCTGGCTCAAGGCGGCCACAAGACCGCCGTGATCACCAAGGTGTTCCCGACCCGTTCGCACACCGTATCGGCCCAGGGTGGCATCACCTGCGCCATCGCTTCGGCCGACCCGAACGATGACTGGCGCTGGCACATGTACGATACCGTCAAGGGTTCCGACTACATCGGTGACCAGGACGCTATCGAATACATGTGTCAGGAAGGCCCGGCTGCGGTGTTCGAGCTGGACCACATGGGTCTGCCGTTCTCGCGTACCGAAACCGGCCGTATCTACCAGCGTCCGTTCGGTGGCCAGTCCAAGGACTACGGTAAAGGTGGCCAGGCCGCCCGTACCTGCGCCGCTTCCGACCGTACCGGTCACGCGCTGCTGCACACCCTCTATCAGGGCAACCTGAAAGCCGGCACCACCTTCCTCAACGAGTGGTACGCGGTTGACCTGGTCAAGAACCAGGACGGCGCCTTCGTCGGCGTGATCGCGATCTGCATCGAAACCGGCGAGACCGTCTACATTCGCGCCAAGGCCACCGTACTGGCCACCGGCGGTGCAGGGCGTATCTACGCCTCCACCACCAACGCCCTGATCAATACCGGCGACGGTATCGGCATGGCCCTGCGTGCCGGCGTGCCGGTGCAGGACATCGAGATGTGGCAGTTCCACCCGACCGGCATCGCCGGCGCAGGTGTACTGGTTACCGAAGGCTGCCGTGGTGAAGGTGGTTACCTGATCAACAAGCACGGCGAGCGTTTCATGGAACGCTACGCGCCAAACGCCAAGGACCTCGCCGGTCGCGACGTTGTGGCCCGCTCCATGGTCAAAGAGATCATCGCCGGCAACGGCTGTGGCCCGAACGGCGACCACGTGATGCTCAAGCTCGACCACCTGGGCGAGGAAGTGCTGCACAGCCGCCTGCCAGGCATCTGCGAGCTGTCCAAGACCTTCGCGCACGTCGACCCGGTCGTTGCACCCGTACCCGTCGTTCCAACCTGCCACTACATGATGGGCGGCGTTGCCACCAACATTCATGGCCAGGCGATCTCGCAGAACGCCGACGGCGAAGACACCATCATCGAAGGGCTGTTCGCGGTCGGTGAAGTGGCTTGCGTATCGGTTCACGGCGCCAACCGCCTGGGCGGCAACTCGCTGCTCGACCTGGTGGTGTTCGGCCGTGCGGCCGGCCTGCACCTGGAAAAGGCCCTGAGCGACGGTATCGAATACCGCGACGCCAGCGACACCGACGTGGAAGTCGCGCTGAACCGTCTGAACAAGCTCAACGAGCGTACCGACGGCGAAGACGTGGCAACCCTGCGTCGCGAGCTGCAAAGCTGCATGCAGAACTACTTCGGCGTGTTCCGCACCGGCGAATACATGCAGAAGGGTATCGAACAGCTGGCTGGCCTGCGCGAGCGTATCGCCAACGTCAAGATCAACGACAAGTCCCAGGCCTTCAACACCGCGCGTATCGAAGCGCTGGAGCTGCAGAACCTGCTGGAAGTCGCTGAAGCCACTGCAATCGCTGCTGAAGTGCGCAAAGAGTCCCGCGGTGCCCATGCCCGTGAAGACTTCGAAGACCGTGACGACGAAAACTGGCTGTGCCACACCCTGTACTTCCCGGGTGAAAAGCGGGTTGCCAAGCGTGCAGTCAACTTCTCGCCGAAAACCGTTCCGACGTTCGAGCCTAAAGTCCGGACTTACTAAGGGTGGCCACTATGTTGAAAGTCGAAGTTTATCGCTACAACCCCGACACCGACTCGGCACCTAAGACCCAGGTGTTCGAAGTCGATACCGGCGGCAAGGACCTGATGGTTCTGGATGTGCTGGCACTGATCAAGGAACAGGACGAAGGTTTCTCCTATCGTCGTTCGTGCCGCGAAGGCGTGTGCGGTTCCGATGGCATGAACATCAACGGCAAGAACGGCCTGGCCTGCATCACCCCGCTGTCGGCGGTGGTGAAGAAGAACAAGCTGGTCGTGCGTCCGCTGCCCGGCCTGCCGGTCATCCGTGACCTGGTCGTTGATATGAGCATCTTCTACAAGCAGTACGAGAAGGTGAAGCCGTTCCTGCAGAACGATACCCCGGCGCCGGCGATCGAACGCCTGCAGTCCCCGGAAGAGCGCGAGAAGCTGGACGGTCTGTACGAGTGCATCCTGTGCGCTTGCTGCTCGACTTCCTGCCCGTCGTTCTGGTGGAACCCGGACAAGTTCCTGGGTCCGGCCGCTCTGCTTCAAGCTTATCGCTTCCTGGCCGATAGCCGTGACACCAAGACCCAGGAGCGCCTGGCGTCCCTGGATGACCCGTTCAGCGTATTCCGCTGCCGCGGGATCATGAACTGCGTAAACGTTTGCCCCAAAGGTCTGAACCCGACCAAGGCAATCGGCCACGTACGTAACATGCTGCTGCAAAGCGGCACCTGATTCAAAAGTGTTGTACCCGTAGCACACCGAAGTGCGGGCCCTTGCCCGCACCGAGGTGCAACTTGAGCAAAGGCCAAAAGCCCGAGCTTTTACCTATGAAGATATGAGACCAGCAGGGGCGTCCGGGCTGGTACCCGGTAAATCTGCGGAACTCTCGGTGGCTTGGTTCAGTCGCTGCATACGGACTCAACTCAGCTTGCTGTGGTTCTTGCCGATCGAGGCCCCTAACCGAGGGTGACCAAGCATGCAAGAAAGCGTGATGCAGCGCATGTGGAACAGCGCCCACCTTTCAGGTGGTAACGCTGCCTATGTGGAAGAGCTCTACGAGCTCTACCTGCACGACCCTAACGCTGTGCCAGAAGAGTGGCGCACTTACTTTCAGAAGTTGCCCGCCGAAGGCAGCACTGCCACCGATGTATCGCACTCGACGATCCGCGACCATTTCGTACTGCTGGCAAAGAACCAGCGCCGCGCCCAACCGGTTTCCGCCGGTAGCGTGAGCAGTGAACACGAGAAGAAGCAGGTTGAAGTGCTGCGACTGATCCAGGCCTACCGTATGCGCGGCCACCAAGCCGCGAAGCTCGACCCCCTGGGGTTGTGGCAGCGCCCTGCGCCAGTAGACCTGTCGATCAATCATTACGGCTTGACCAATGCCGATCTTGATACGACCTTCCGTGCCGGCGACCTGTTCATCGGCAAAGAGGAAGCGAGCCTACGCGAAATCTTCGAGGCGTTGCAGCAGACATATTGCCGCACCATCGGCGCCGAGTTCACCCACATCGTCGACTCCGAGCAGCGCAGCTGGTTCCAGCAGCGTCTGGAGAGCGTGCGTGGGCGTCCTGAATTTTCCGCAGACATCCAGAGCCACCTGCTCGAGCGCGTTACCGCGGCAGAAGGCCTGGAGAAATACCTGGGTACCAAATACCCGGGCACCAAACGTTTCGGCCTGGAAGGCGGCGAAAGCCTGATTCCGATGCTGGACGAGCTGATCCAGCGCTCCGGTTCCTATGGCACCAAGGAAGTCGTGATCGGCATGGCCCACCGTGGTCGCCTGAACGTACTGGTCAACACCTTCGGCAAGAACCCGCGCGAGCTGTTCGACGAGTTCGAAGGCAAGAAGAAGGTCGAGCTGGGTTCCGGTGACGTGAAGTATCACCAGGGCTTCTCGTCCAACGTGATGACCGCCGGCGGTGAAGTTCACCTGGCCATGGCGTTCAACCCTTCGCACCTGGAAATCGTCTCGCCAGTGGTGGAAGGTTCGGTGCGTGCCCGTCAGGACCGCCGCAACGACAGCGTTGGCGACAAGGTACTGCCGATCTCGATCCACGGCGACGCGGCCTTCGCTGGCCAGGGCGTGGTCATGGAAACCTTCCAGATGTCGCAGACCCGCGGTTTCAAGACCGGCGGCACCGTGCACATCGTGATCAACAACCAGGTTGGTTTCACCATCAGCAACCCGCTGGACTCGCGTTCCACCGAGTACTGCACCGACGTCGCCAAGATGATCCAGGCGCCGATCCTGCACGTCAACGGCGACGATCCGGAAGCGGTGCTGTTCGTGACCCAGCTGGCGGTCGACTACCGCATGCAGTTCAAGCGTGACGTGGTCATCGACCTGGTCTGCTACCGTCGTCGCGGCCACAACGAGGCCGACGAGCCGAACGGCACCCAGCCGCTGATGTACCAGCAGATCAGCAAGCAGCGCACCACCCGTGAGCTGTACGCCGATGCGCTGACCCAGGCCGGTCGTCTGGATGCCGAGCGCGTCCAGGCCAAGGTCGACGAGTACCGCAATGCGCTGGACAACGGCCTGCATGTTGTGAAAAGCCTGGTCAAGGAGCCGAACAAGGAGCTGTTCGTCGACTGGCGTCCATACCTGGGCCACGCCTGGACCGCGCGTCACGACACCCGCTTCGACCTCAAGACCCTGCAGGAGCTCTCGGCCAAGTTGCTGGAGCTGCCGGAAGGCTTCGTGGTTCAGCGCCAGGTCTCGAAGATCTACGAAGATCGCCAGAAGATGCAGGCCGGTGGCTTGCCGATCAACTGGGGTTACGCCGAAACCATGGCGTACGCCACCCTGGCCTTCGAAGGTCACCCGATCCGCATGACGGGTCAGGATATCGGTCGCGGCACCTTCTCTCACCGCCATGCGGTGTTGCACAACCAGAAGGACGCCAGCACCTATATCCCGCTGCAGAACCTGTTCCCGGGCCAGCCACGTTTCGACCTGTACGATTCGTTCCTGTCCGAAGAGGCGGTACTGGCGTTCGAATACGGCTACTCGACCACCCAGCCCAATGCGCTGGTGATCTGGGAAGCCCAGTTCGGCGACTTCGCCAACGGTGCCCAGGTGGTTGTCGACCAGTTCATCACCAGCGGCGAGCACAAGTGGGGCCGTCTGTGCGGTCTGACCATGCTGCTGCCACACGGTTATGAAGGGCAGGGGCCTGAGCACTCCTCGGCGCGTCTGGAGCGTTACCTGCAACTGTGTGCCGAGCACAACGTTCAGGTCTGCGTACCTACCACGCCGGCTCAGATCTACCACCTGCTGCGTCGTCAGGTCATCCGTCCGCTGCGCAAGCCGCTGATCGTGCTGACACCCAAGTCGCTGCTGCGCCACAAGCTGGCCATCTCGACCCTGGAAGAACTGGCCGAAGGCTCGTTCCAGACCGTCATTCCGGAAATCGACAGCCTCGATCCGGCCAAGGTGACGCGCCTGGTGCTGTGCAGCGGCAAGGTCTACTACGATCTGCTGGAAAAACGCCGTGCCGAAGGCCGTGAAGACATCGCTATCGTGCGTATCGAGCAACTGTATCCGTTCCCTGAAGACGATCTGGTTGAAATCCTTGCGCCTTACACCGGTCTGAAGGACGTGGTGTGGTGTCAGGAAGAGCCGATGAACCAGGGCGCGTGGTACAGCAGCCAGCACCACATGCGTCGCATCCTGAGCCGTCACAACAAGGACCTGGTCCTTGAGTACGCCGGTCGTGACGCCTCGGCAGCACCTGCCTGTGGTTACGCTTCGATGCACGCCGAACAGCAGGAAAAACTGCTGCAAGCTGCCTTCACCGTTTAATGCCATCGCGCACCAGAAACCGAATTTAAGGAACCACTGATAATGGCTATCGAGATCAAAGCCCCTACTTTCCCGGAATCGGTTGCCGATGGCACCGTTGCCACCTGGCACAAGAAACCGGGCGAAGCCGTCAAGCGTGACGAGCTGATCGTCGACATCGAGACCGACAAGGTCGTCCTGGAAGTGCTGGCCACCGCCGATGGCGTGCTGGGCGACATCGTCAAGGGCGAAGGCGAGACCGTGCTGTCCGACGAAGTGCTGGGTTCGATCAATGAAGGCGCTGCACCAGCTGCTGCTCCGGCCGCCGCTGCCGCCGCACCTGCCCAGGCTGCCGCTCCGGCCGACGCTGGCGAAGACGACCCGATTGCTGCGCCTGCCGCACGCAAGCTGGCCGAAGAAAACGCCATCGACCTGGCCAGCGTCGCTGGCACCGGTAAAGGCGGTCGCATCACCAAGGAAGACGTCGTCGCTGCCGTCGCCAACAAGAAGGCCGCTCCGGCTGCCGCTGCTGCCAAGCCGGCCGCTGCTGCCGCTGCCCCGGTTGTCGCCACTGGCGACCGTACCGAGAAGCGTGTGCCGATGACCCGCGTGCGTGCCACCGTGGCCAAGCGTCTGGTCGAAGCACAGTCGAACATGGCGATGCTGACCACCTTCAACGAAGTCGACATGACCGAAGTCATGGCACTGCGTTCGAAGTACAAGGACCTGTTCGAGAAGTCCCACAACGGCGTGCGCCTGGGCTTCATGTCGTTCTTCGTCAAGGCTGCCACCGAAGCGCTGAAACGCTTCCCGGCTGTCAACGCCTCGATCGACGGCAGCGACATCGTCTACCACGGCTACGCCGACATCGGTGTTGCCGTGTCCAGCGACCGCGGCCTGGTGGTACCGGTACTGCGTAACGCCGAGCAGATGAGCCTGGCCGAAATCGAAGGCGGCATCGCCACCTTCGGCAAGAAGGCCCGTGACGGCAAACTGTCGATCGACGAGATGACCGGCGGTACCTTCACCATCACCAACGGTGGTACCTTCGGTTCGATGATGTCGACCCCGATCGTCAACCCGCCGCAGGCTGCAATCCTGGGCATGCACAACATCATCCAGCGTCCGATGGCCGTCAACGGCCAGGTCGTGATCCGTCCGATGATGTACCTGGCACTGTCCTACGATCACCGCCTGATCGATGGCAAAGAAGCCGTGACGTTCCTGGTGACCATCAAGAACCTGCTGGAAGACCCGGCTCGTCTGCTGCTGGACATCTGATAAACAGCTGCAGGCTGCAAGCGACAAGCTTCGAGCAGAAGCGTGTTCGCCTTGCCGCCTGCAGCTTGCCGCTTGACGCTAAAAGGAATCTTTTATGACCCAGAAATTCGACGTGGTAGTGATTGGTGCAGGTCCTGGCGGCTATGTAGCCGCGATCAAGGCTGCCCAGCTCGGCCTGAGCACTGCCTGTATCGAGAAGTACGTTGACGGCGAAGGCAAACTGGCCCTCGGCGGTACCTGCCTGAACGTGGGTTGCATTCCGTCCAAGGCGCTGCTGGACAGCTCCTGGAAGTACAAGGAAGCCAAAGAGAGCTTCAACGTGCACGGCATCTCCACTGGCGAAGTGAAGATGGACGTGGCTGCGATGGTTGGCCGCAAGGCTGGCATCGTCAAGAACCTGACCGGCGGCGTTGCCACCCTGTTCAAGGCCAACGGCGTCACTTCGATCCAGGGCCACGGCAAACTGCTGGCCGGCAAGAAAGTCGAAGTCACCAAGCCTGACGGCAGCACCGAAATCATCGAAGCCGAGAACGTGATCCTGGCCTCCGGTTCGCGTCCGATCGACATTCCGCCGGCTCCGGTCGACCAGAAAGTCATCGTCGACTCCACCGGCGCCCTGGAATTCCAGACCGTGCCAAAACGCCTGGGCGTGATCGGCGCCGGCGTCATCGGCCTGGAGCTGGGTTCGGTATGGTCGCGCCTGGGTGCCCAGGTGACCGTGCTCGAAGCCCTGGACACCTTCCTGATGGCAGCCGACACCGCTGTTGCCAAGGAAGGCCTGAAGACCCTGACCAAGCAAGGTCTGGACATCAAGCTGGGCGCTCGCGTGACCGGCTCGAAGGTCAACGGCGACGAAGTCGAAGTGACCTACACCGACGCCAACGGCGAGCAGAAGATCACCTTCGACAGGCTGATCGTTGCAGTCGGCCGTCGCCCTGTGACCACCGACCTGCTGGCTGCCGACAGCGGCGTGACCATCGACGAGCGCGGTTTCGTGTTCGTTGACGACTACTGCGCTACCAGCGTACCGGGCGTCTACGCCATCGGTGACGTGGTACGTGGCATGATGCTGGCGCACAAGGCCTCGGAAGAGGGCATCATGGTCGTCGAGCGCATCAAGGGCCACAAGGCCCAGATGAACTACGACCTGATCCCATCGGTTATCTACACCCACCCGGAAATGGCCTGGGTCGGTAAAACCGAGCAAGCCTTGAAGGCTGAAGGCGTTGAGGTTAACGTGGGCACCTTCCCGTTCGCGGCCAGCGGCCGTGCGATGGCGGCCAACGACACCGGTGGTTTCGTCAAGGTCATCGCCGATGCCAAGACCGACCGCGTTCTGGGTGTACACGTCATTGGCCCAAGCGCTGCCGAACTGGTGCAGCAGGGTGCAATCGCAATGGAATTCGGCTCCAGCGCCGAAGACCTGGGCATGATGGTCTTCTCCCATCCGACCTTGTCTGAAGCGCTGCACGAAGCCGCTCTGGCCGTGAATGGCGGTGCCATCCACGTAGCCAACCGCAAGAAGCGTTAAACAATAAGAAACCACGGCGGACGGCCCGTCGTGAGTCTTGCGTGCATGGCTCACCGCGGAAAGTCCGCCGGACTCGAACTCCCGGAGCATACCGGGGGCAAGCGGTCACAGGTGGCGCGGCACTCCACAGGAGCGCAGCGCCGAAGCGCAGTACCTAACGAAGACGGTAAAAAGCATGAATCTTCACGAGTATCAGGGTAAGCAGCTGTTCGCTGAATACGGCCTGCCAGTTTCCAAGGGTTTCGCAGTCGACACCCCTGAAGCTGCAGCAGAAGCCTGCGACAAGATCGGTGGCACCGAGTGGGTTGTAAAAGCCCAGGTTCACGCCGGTGGTCGCGGTAAAGCGGGCGGCGTAAAGCTGGTTCGCAGCAAAGAAGACGCCAAGGCGTTCGCTGCCCAGTGGTTGGGCAAGCGTCTGGTTACCTACCAGACCGATGCCAATGGTCAGCCAGTCACCAAGATCCTGGTTGAATCGTGCACTGATATCGCTAAAGAGCTGTACCTGGGCGCTGTCGTTGACCGTTCGAGCCGTCGTATCGTGTTCATGGCCTCCACCGAAGGTGGCGTGGACATCGAGAAAGTCGCTCACGACACTCCGGAAAAAATCATCAAGGCCACTATCGATCCACTGGTTGGCGCTCAGCCATTCCAGGGTCGCGAGCTGGCATTCCAGCTGGGTCTGGAAGGCAAGCAGGTTGCTCAGTTCGCCAAGATCTTCGTCGGTCTGGCCAAGCTGTTCAAAGAGCACGACCTGGCACTGCTGGAAGTGAACCCGCTGGTGATCAAGGCCGACGGCGATCTGCACTGCCTCGATGCCAAGATCAACATCGACGCCAACGCCATGTACCGTCAGCCCAAGCTGAAAACCTTCCACGACCCGTCGCAGGACGATCCTCGTGAAGCCCACGCTGCCAGCTTCGAGCTGAACTACGTGGCCCTGGAAGGCAACATCGGCTGCATGGTAAACGGTGCCGGCCTGGCCATGGGTACCATGGACATCGTCAACCTGCACGGCGGCAAGCCAGCCAACTTCCTCGACGTAGGTGGTGGCGCTACCAAAGAGCGCGTGACCGAAGCGTTCAAGATCATCCTGTCCGACAGCAATGTCGCGGCCGTACTGGTCAACATCTTCGGCGGCATCGTTCGTTGCGACATGATTGCCGAAGGCATCATCGGTGCAGTGAAAGAAGTTGGCGTTAAAGTGCCGGTTGTTGTTCGTCTGGAAGGCAACAACGCTGAACTGGGCGCCAAAGTACTGGCAGAAAGCGGTTTGAACATCATTGCGGCAACCAGCCTGACCGACGCTGCTCAACAAGTTGTCAAAGCTGCGGAGGGCAAGTAATGAGCGTCCTGATCAATAAAGACACCAAAGTCATCTGCCAGGGCTTCACCGGCTCGCAGGGTACCTTCCACTCCGAGCAAGCCATCGCCTACGGCACCAAGATGGTTGGCGGCGTGACCCCAGGCAAAGGCGGCACCACTCACCTGGGCCTGCCGGTGTTCAACACCGTGAAAGAAGCAGTAGCTGCTACCGGCGCCGACGCGTCGGTCATCTACGTACCGGCTCCTTTCTGCAAGGACTCGATCCTGGAAGCAGCGTTCGGCGGCATCAAGCTGATCGTGTGCATCACCGAAGGCATTCCTACCCTGGACATGCTCGATGCCAAGGTCAAGTGCGACGAGCTGGGTGTTACCCTGATCGGCCCTAACTGCCCAGGCGTCATCACCCCGGGCGAGTGCAAGATCGGCATCATGCCAGGTCACATCCACTTGCCAGGCAAGGTCGGTATCGTGTCGCGTTCCGGCACCCTGACCTATGAAGCCGTGAAGCAGACCACTGACGCCGGTTTCGGTCAGTCCACCTGCGTCGGTATCGGTGGCGACCCGATCCCGGGTTCGAACTTCATCGACATCCTGAAGCTGTTCCAGGAAGACCCGAAGACCGAGGCGATCGTGATGATCGGCGAGATCGGCGGTTCGGCTGAAGAAGAAGCGGCTGCCTACATCAAGGCAAACGTCACCAAGCCAGTGGTTTCCTACATCGCCGGTGTGACTGCCCCAGCGGGCAAGCGCATGGGCCATGCTGGCGCCATCATTTCGGGCGGCAAGGGTACTGCAGACGAGAAGTTCGCAGCCCTGCAGGACGCCGGTGTAAAAACCGTGCGTTCGCTGGCCGACATCGGCAAGGCCCTGGCCGAGCTGACCGGTTGGGAAGTGAAGAAGTAAGCTGCGGCTGACCTTCCACGCTTCGGCAAAGGCCACCCTCGGGTGGCCTTTGTGCTTTCTGGTGTACGCTGCCCCCTGTAGGAGCCGGCCTTGCCGGCGAAGCAGACAGCGCGTTCTTGCATAAAAGTCGGTCATCCACGCGACATGCATATTCGCTCATCGGACAAGCACCCCTCTGGCAGTGCGTTTTGCGGCCAGATTCGTTAACCTGTGCCCTCATTTTGTGCCAGCACCCCAAAAGGGAGCTACACGCTAAACGGGTCTGCTCCATCCGGGCAGGCAGCATTTCCCTCACCCAAGGGGAAGTCCCTCTCTAAATCCCGATTTCAGAAGTGTGGTATTTCCTTAATGAAAGTCTTGAAAGGCCAGGACATCCTGGCGCTTGGTTTTATGACGTTCGCGTTATTCGTGGGCGCAGGCAACATCATTTTCCCGCCTATCGTCGGCCTGCAATCGGGCCCCTACGTCTGGTTGGCCGCCCTGGGCTTTCTGGTCACTGCCGTGGGCCTGCCCGTGATCACCGTGGTGGCACTGGCCAAGGTCGGTGGCGGCATGGACGCGCTGAGCAGCCCGATCGGCAAGGTGGCCGGTGGCCTGCTGGCGGCTGCCGCGTACCTGGCCGTAGGCCCGCTGTTCGCCACCCCGCGTACCGCGACCGTGTCCTTCGAGGTAGGTGTGGCACCGCTGACCGGCGAGAGCCCGACCGCGTTGTTCATCTATAGCCTGGTGTACTTTGCCGTGGTGCTGGCCGTGTCCATGTACCCGGGCAAGCTGCTCGATACTGTCGGGCGCTTCCTGGCCCCGCTGAAGATCATCGCGCTGGCCGCGCTGGGCATCGCCGCGTTCATGCTGCCGGCCGGGACCATGGGGGTGGCGCAACCTGAATATGTCGCCGCGCCGTTCTCCCAGGGCTTCATCAATGGCTACCTGACCATGGATACCCTGGGCGCGCTGGTGTTCGGTATCGTCATCGTCAACGCGATCCGCTCGCGTGGCGTCGACTCGCCGCAACTGATCACCCACTATGCCATCATCGCCGGCCTGATTGCCGGTGTCGGCCTGGCGCTGGTGTACATCAGCCTGTTCCGCCTGGGTGCGGGCAGCCACGAGATCGCCGCCGGTGCGAGCAATGGCGCGGCGGTGCTGCATGCCTATGTACAGCACACTTTCGGTTCGCTGGGCAGTGGCTTCCTGGCTGTACTGATCGCGCTGGCCTGCCTGGTCACCGCCGTGGGCCTGACCTGCGCCTGCGCCGAGTACTTCAGCCAGGTACTGCCGTTGTCGTACCGTATGCTGGTGGTGCTGCTGGCCGGCTTCTCGCTGGTGGTGTCGAACCTGGGCCTGACCAAGCTGATCGCGTTCTCGATCCCGGTGCTCACGGCAATCTACCCGCCCTGCATCGTGCTGGTGGCGCTGAGTTTCTGCGGCAACCTGTGGAACTCCCAGACCCGCATCATGGCCCCGGTCATGGCGGTGTCGCTGCTGTTCGGCGTGATCGACGCGCTCAAGGGCGCCAACCTCGCTGGCTGGCTGCCGGAGTCGCTGGCGCACCTGCCGCTGAGCGAGCAGGGCCTGGCCTGGCTGGTGCCTTCGGTGGCGATGCTGGCTGTTGCCGTGGTGCTTGACCGCATGCTCGGCAAGCCGCGCGAAGCGGTCGCCTGAGTGTCGGCCGCGGCAGGCGAGGGCCACAAGCCATGATCGCCTGCCGGGCCAGCCTCTGAAGAGCCCCGCATCCATTCGGATGCGGGGCTTTTTCGTCTCGGGGCCACGTGTCTTTTTGCCGCTGGCAGCGTCGAAAGGCGGACAATGCACCATCCTGTGCCATTTCTTCGGGAGCGCCATGAGCTTCATCCAGAACAACCTGATCAACCTGTTTGCCGCCTGCTGGTTCGTTGCCTGCTGGGGCGGCTACACCCGCTACGCCAGCTGGAAGGCCCGTGATACCGCCTGCCTGGCCAGCGTCATGCACCTGTACCGCGAGGACTGGATGCGCCGCATGCTGCTGCGCGACAACCGCATCGCCGACGCCAGCGTGATCGGCAACCTGGAGCGCAACGCATCGTTCTTCGCCTCCAGCACCCTGATCATCCTGGCCGGTATCCTCACCGTGCTGGGCGCCTCGGACCGCGCCTGGTCGCTGCTGGCCGACCTGCCTCTGGTACAGCAGACATCCCAGGGCATGTCCGAAATCAAACTGTTATGCCTGGCGATGGTGTTCGTGTACGCCTTCTTCACCTTCAGCTGGTGCATGCGCCAGTACAACTTCGCCGCCGTGCTGGTGGGCTCGGCACCGATGATCGGCGAGCGTCAGGTCAGCGAGCAGGAGCGCAAAGCCTTCGCTCTGCGCGGGGCGCGGGTGATCTCGCTGGCGGCCAACCAGTTCAACTTCGGGCTGCGCTCGTACTATTTCGGCATGGCCTTGCTCAGCTGGTTCATCAGCCCCTGGCTGCTGGTGCTGATGAGCACCGGGGTAGTACTGGTGCTGTACCGCCGCGAGTTTCATTCCGACGTGCTCGACGTGATGGTCTATACCCCTACAGAGGCGCCATTGCCTGAGCCGAACAAGGAACCGGTCGCATGAGTATTCCGTTCTGGTGTGTGTTGATCAGCGCACTGCTGATCTATGTGGCGCGGGTGCCGGTGGCGCGTGCGATGAAGCAACAGGGCAGCTACGACAACCACCTGCCGCGCAGCCAGCAGGCGCAACTGACCGGCATGGGCGCCCGGGCGGTGGCGGCGCACCAGAACAGTTTCGAAGCATTCATTTTGTTCGCCGTAGGTGTATTGATGGCGCACACCACCCAGACCCAGGGTTTTCTGATCGATACCCTGGCGATCATCTTCGTGATCGCGCGGATCATCTACCTGCCGCTGTATTGGTATGACTTTGCGTGGCAGCGCAGCCTGGTCTGGTCGATCGGGCTGATCTGTTCATTGTTGCTGATGCTCAGCCCGACCTTTCGCCAACTTCTGGCCTGACATGAAAAAACCCGACCTGAGTCGGGTTTTTTCATTAAAGCGCAGTTGCTTACTTGGCAGGTTCTGCCGGGGCGGCTTCTGGTGCTGGCGTCACAGGAGCGGCCTGGTTGTTTTCTTCTGCACGCTTTTGTTCGGCTTCAGCACTGTCTTTGGCGGCTTCGGCGTTTTCTTTGGCGGCGTCGTTCATCTTATCCTGAGCGTCGTCCATTTTCTTCTGGGCTTGCTCGGCATGTTCTTGAGCGTCCTGGGCTTTGTTTTCGCTGGCTTTATCGCAAGCAGCGAGGCCCAGGGCGGCGGCCAGCATAACGGCAAAGGCAATGGGTTTACGCATGGGGTGTTTCTCCTTGTGGAATAGAGTTGCTTGAATTATCTGAGTTCAAGTAAGCGACATAAGTTCCGCGTCGTTTGCACATATATAAGTGCCGGATCCATATAGACTTTCCCTCAGGCTTATGCAGCACCTGAGTTATTGCACAAGGAGCTGACCGTGAATGAACCGTCACCGTTGATGGCCCAGGCCGAACGTTTTCTTTCGGCGCTGCGCCATTGCCAGTTGTTGAAGATGCGCGTAGAGCGCGCCGATGCCGACGGCATCACGCTGTGCCTGCCGTACTCGCCGCAGATCGTGGGTAACCCGCAGAGCGGTGCGATCCATGGCGGTGCAATCACCACGCTGATGGACACTGCGCTGGGCATGGCCACCCTGTGCGCCCTGGCCGAGTTCGAGGTGTGCCCGACCCTGGACCTGCGCATCGACTACATGCACCCGGGGCAGGCCGACAAGGCCGTGTATGGGCAGGCGCAGTGCTACCGGGTCACCCGCGATGTGATCTTCATCCGCGGCTGCGCCTACCAGGACGACCCCGGCGAGCCGATTGCCCAGGTGGTGGGCACCTACATGCGCCTGGGCAAGGACATCAAGGGCGGCCTGGGCTTTGGCCGGCAGCTCAAGGCGGTAGCGCAATGATTCCCGCGGACGTGCATGCACAGCTGCGCCAGGCGCATGCCCAGGGCAACTACGCGCCATTGCTGCAACTGATCCCCTACGCCAGCCTGATCGGCATCCAGTGCAGCCGTGACGGCGACGACCTGCTGTTCTGCCTGCCGGCCAGTGCCGACAATATCGGCAACCCGTTGCTGCCGGCGATCCATGGGGGGGTGATCGCCGGGTTCATGGAACTGTCGGCGGCGCTGTACCTGCTGATTTTCAGCGAAAGCGCGAGTATTCCCAGGATCATCGACTTTTCCATCGATTACCTGCGCGCCGGCCTGTACCGCGATACCTATGCGCGGTGCCAGCTGTGGCGCCAGGGGCGGCGGGTGACCAACGTCGCGATCACCGCCTGGCAGGGCGACCCGGACCAGCCCATCGCCACGGCCCGTGCGCATTTCAAGATCAAAGAACTGCCCGTGCCCTTGAAATAGATATGCCAGCCCCCATCTGCTGTTCATCCCGCCACGAAAGGCCGGACGCTGCCCCGCGGGGGCCGTCGGCCCGAGTGACTACTGCCATCAGATCGGAGTGTTGAAGACCATGAGTGTGGAAACTCAAAAAGAAACCCTGGGCTTCCAGACCGAGGTGAAGCAGCTGCTGCACCTCATGATCCATTCGCTGTACTCGAACAAGGAAATCTTCCTTCGCGAATTGATTTCCAACGCCTCCGACGCCGTCGACAAACTGCGCTTCGCAGCCCTGGCCAAGCCCGAGCTGCTCGAGGGCGGCAGCGACCTGAAGATTCGCGTGAGCTTCGACAAGGCGGCCAACACCGTCACCCTGGAAGACAACGGCATCGGCATGAACCGCGATGACGTGATCACCCACCTGGGCACCATCGCCAAGTCCGGCACTGCCGACTTCATGAAGAACCTCACCGGTGACCAGAAGAAAGACTCGCACCTGATCGGCCAGTTCGGTGTGGGCTTCTACTCGGCGTTCATCGTCGCCGACCAGGTCGATGTCTACAGCCGCCGCGCCGGTACTCCGGCGAGCGAGGGCGTGCACTGGTCGTCCAAGGGCGAGGGCGAGTTCGAAGTCGCCACCGTGGACAAGGCCGAGCGCGGTACGCGCATCGTGCTGCACCTGAAAAAAGGTGAAGACGAATTCGCCGATGGCTGGCGCCTGCGCAACATCATCAAGAAGTACTCCGACCATATCGCCCTGCCGATCGAACTGCCCAAGGAAGCGACTGCCGCCGAAGGCGAAGAGCAGCCGGCCGTGGAGTGGGAAACCGTCAACCGTGCCAGCGCGCTGTGGACCCGTCCGCGTACCGAGATCAAGGACGAGGAATACCAGGAGTTCTACAAGCACATCGGCCACGATTTCGAAAACCCGCTGGCCTGGAGCCACAACAAGGTCGAAGGCAAGCTGGAGTACACCTCGCTGCTGTACGTGCCGGCCCGTGCGCCGTTCGACCTGTACCAGCGTGAAGCGCCACGCGGCCTGAAGCTGTACGTGCAGCGCGTGTTCGTGATGGACCAGGCCGAATCGTTCCTGCCCTTGTACCTGCGCTTCATCAAGGGTGTGGTCGACTCCAACGACCTGTCGCTGAACGTGTCGCGCGAGATTCTGCAGAAAGACCCGATCATCGATTCGATGAAGTCGGCGCTGACCAAGCGCGTGCTGGACATGCTCGAGAAGCTGGCCAAGAACGAGCCTGAGCAGTACAAGGGCTTCTGGAAGAACTTCGGCCAGGTGCTCAAGGAAGGCCCGGCGGAAGACTTCGCCAACAAGGAGAAGATCGCCGGCCTGCTGCGCTTTGCCTCCACCCATGACGACAGCGGCGAGCAGAGCGTGTCCCTGGCCGACTACCTGGCACGTGCCAAGGAAGGTCAGGACAAGATCTATTTCCTCACCGGCGAGTCCTACGCGCAGGTACGCAACAGCCCGCACCTGGAAGTCTTCCGCAAGAAAGGCATCGAAGTGCTGCTGCTGACCGACCGCATCGACGAGTGGCTGATGAGCTACCTGAGCGAGTTCGACGGCAAGGGCTTCGTCGACGTGGCCCGTGGCGACCTGGACCTGGGCAAGCTGGACTCCGAGGAGGACAAGAAGGCTCAGGAAGAAGTGGCCAAGGACAAGGAAGGCCTGGTCGAGCGTCTGAAAGCCGCGCTGGGCGATACCGTCAGCGAAGTGCGCGTGTCGCACCGCCTGACCGATTCGCCGGCGATCCTGGCCATCGGTGAACAGGACATGGGCCTGCAGATGCGCCAGATCCTCGAAGCCAGCGGGCAGAAGGTGCCGGACTCCAAGCCGATCTTCGAATTCAACCCGGGTCACCCGCTGATCGAGAAGCTGGACAACGAGCAGAGCGAAGACCGTTTCGCCGACTTCTCGCATATCCTCTTCGATCAGGCCGCCCTGGCGGCGGGCGACAGCCTCAAGGATCCGGCGGCGTATGTGCGTCGACTGAACAAGCTGCTGGTCGAACTGTCGGCGTAAGCAGTTGCAGGAAAGCCCGCTTCGGCGGGCTTTTTTCATTGTGCAAGGAGGGGTTCATGAGCAACGTGACGATCGAGTCGCTGGTGTACAAGCTTGACGGCAAGGTGTACGAAAGCCGCCTGGTGTATACCCACGGCGCCAAGGAACAGCCGGGCCTGGTGATGGCGCCGAACTGGATGGGCATCGGCGAGGGCGCTGAGCGCATTGCCAGGGAGGTGGCGGCCCAGGGCTATGTGGTGCTGCTGGCTGACCTGTATGGGCAGACGCTGCGCCCATCCAACATGGATGAAGCGGGGGCGGCGATGATGCCGCTGAAAAATGATCGGGTCGAGCTGCGCAAACGCATGAAGGCGGCGCTGGATCAGTTGCTGGGGCAATCGAAGGCAGTGCTTGCGCCGGGCAAGCTGGCCACCTTCGGCTTCTGCTTCGGCGGTTGCTGCGCACTGGAGCTGGCCCGTGAAGACCAGCGTCTGCGCGCTGCGGTGTCGTTCCACGGTACGCTGGACACGCCGCTGCCGGCCCAGGAGGGCAAGGTGTCGGCAGCGTTGCTGGTGTTGCACGGTGCAGCCGACCCGCTCGTGCCGCGCGAGCAACTGCCTGCCTTCGAGGCCGAGATGGATGCGGCCAAGGCTGACTGGCAACTGGTGAGCTACGGAGGCGCGGTGCATTCGTTCACCGACCCCGCAGCGAACGTGCCAGGCAAGATGAAGTACGACGCCAGGACGTCCAAGCGCGCGTTCCAGGCGATGCACACCCTGCTGCGGGAAGTGTTCCAGGCCTGATGGCCTCTTCGCTGGCAAGCCCGCTCCTGCCTCTGTAGGAGCCGGCCTTGCCGGCGAATCTCAAGGCAACTCGATTCGCCCGATCTCGCCCGGTACCACCGGCCAATCCCCGGCCGCCCAGCGTGCCCGTGCCTGCTCGATCAGCGCCGGGTCACTGGCGACGAAGTTCCAGTTCATCCGCCGCGGCCCGTCCAGTGCGTCGCCGCCAATGATCACCAGGTGGCATTCGCTGTCGGCGTACAGGCTCATCGCTTCGCCTTCGGGCAGCACCACCAGGCTGCACGGCTCCAGTGGCTGATCATCAAGGCTCGCCTCACCGTCGAGTACATAAACCGCCCGTTCAGCGTGTTCGGCGGGAATCAGCAGCGTGCTCTCCGCCTGCATGCGCACCTCGGCATACAGGGTCGCTGACAACACCGGCACTGGCGAGGTCAGGCAAAACCCCGTGCCCGCGATCATGCGGATACTCACCCCCAGCGCATCGCTGCTCGGCAAGCTGGCCGCCGGGTGATGGCTGTAGTGCCCCGGCCCCTGTTCGTGATCCTTCGGCGAGGCCAGCCACACCTGCAGCCCGTGCAGGCGCTTGGGCTGACCCAGCAGCTCCGGCGGGGTGCGCTCGATATGCGCCACAGCGCTGCCGGCGGTCATCCAGCTCACCTCGCCGGCACTCACGCGCTGATCCGAGCCCAGGCTGTCCTTGTGCTGCAACTGGCCTTCGAACAGGTAGGTGAGGGTGGACAGGCCGATGTGCGGGTGCTGGCGAATGTCCATGCCACGCCCGGGCGGGTAGTCGGTCGCCAGCATGTGATCGAAGAACACGAACGGCCCGACGCTACGCCGCCGTGCCGAAGGCAGCGGGCGCAGGATGGGTTGGCCTTCGACGGATTCGGCGCGCGGGCGGATTACCAGGGGAGGGTTCATCAGGGGCACCAGGGCGATGGAAATAATTGGAAGCATAACCTGCCCGGTGCCCGGGCTGAACCGTTGCGCCCGGCGGCAGGTCTACCCTGGGTCAATTGCACAAGGGGATTGCGATGTGGGCCAGGACGCTGGGGTGCCTGTTGCTGTCGGTGACGCTGTCGGGCATGGCCCAGGCGCGGGAGTACCGCTACAGCGACGCGCACCTGCATTATGTCGATTTCTTTCAGGAAAGCGCCGGCATGGACGAGTTGCTCAAGGCCATGGATGCGGCGCGTATCGATCAGTCGATGATCTCGGGTGTGGCGGTGGCCAAGAAATGGCATGAAGACGAGCCCAAGCGCCCGCGCTACTACGCCGGCGATGATGCCGCAGCCTACTGGTACAGCGCCACCGACATCTATGTGGCAGCGGCGCTGCAACAGTTGCCCGAGCAGCAGCGCCAGCGCTTTCACCCGTTTCTGACCGGCTTCAACCCGGTGGACAAGAACGCGGCCACCCATATCGAGCGCATGCTCGAGCTGTTTCCCGGCCTGTGGCAGGGCATCGGAGAAGTATTCACCCGCCACGACGACCTGACGGCGTTGACCAGCGGCGACACGCCACGGGCCAACAACGAGGCGCTGGGCCTCATCTATCAGCTGGCGGCCAGGCACGACATGCCGGTGCTGATCCACTCCAACATCACCTCCAAGCGCGAACGCAACCCGCTGTACCTGGAAGAGATCGAGCAGCCCCTGCGCGAGCACCCCGATACCCGTTTCATCTGGGCCCACGCCGGCACCAGCATGGAGATTCACCGCCACCAGACCCAGCTGGACTTTCTGCTGCCGACCCTGACGCGCATGCTCGAGCGTTATTCGAACCTGTACATCGACCTGTCGTGGAGCGTGCTCCAACCCTACCTGCTGGACGACAAGGGCGTGCCACGGCCCGAATGGGTTGCGCTGGTGGAGCGCTTCCCCGAGCGTTTCATGCTCGGTTCCGATGTGGTCGGCCGCTTCGCCAGCCTGGGCGAGCAACTGCACGGGTTCGACCGGTTCCTGGATGCCTTGCCCGAGGCCGTGGCGCACAAGGTGGCCAAGGACAACTTTCTCGCGGTACTGCCCAGGTCACGCTGATGTCATCAGCCTGTCATACAAGCCCCATAGCCTGCCGCCATCAACCTGATGGAGAGCAGTATGTCGAAGAGTCGTTTGGGCGCCCTGGCCGCGCTGATGCTGGTGAGTGCGGTGGCCGGTGCAGAGGTGCGGGTGCAGGGGCCGGTGGAGTACGGCGTGTTCCAGACCCGCCACCAGGACTTCCAGCCCGGTGAACGGGTATTGACCCAGACCAGCCAGACCCTGGAGCACACCGACCGGGTGCCGGCCCGTCTTGGCAGCAAATTCGGCCTGCGCTATCGCCTTGAAGGCAAGGTGGCCGAAGACACGCCCTTGACGCTGCTGTACCTGACCCCCGGGGTGATCACCCCCGACGGCCAGCGCCATGACAAATTCGAGGTGGTGCAGAAGCTGGTACCGGGGGCCGCGCAGGATGTCATGGCCTATGAATTTACCGAGCACCACGAAGTGGTACCGGGCCAGTGGCACTTCATGGTGTTCCAGGGGGACCGCCTGCTGGCCGAACAGCGCTTCATCGTGCAATGAGGCATGCGCCGCCTGCGCTCGCAATGACAAGGCGTTTTGATATCACTTTTTCGTCTTACGCAAAAATCTCAAGGGCCGATACCTTCTAATAAGCACGTCAGCTGCATGACCGATGCAGCGCTTTTGGAGGGAACCGGAAGATGAGCTTGAGACGTTTGAACATTGCGCCGCGGGCAGGTCTGGGGTTTGGTCTGGTAGCGTTGCTGGTGTTTGCATTGGGGGCCTTCTCGCTCCTGCAGATGAGCAGCATGCGCCAGCAGTCCGAACAGGTCGACAGCAACTGGCTGCCCAGTGTGATCTCGGTGGGGCAGATCAGCCAGGACATGTTCCGGATACGGGCGCTGACCCTGCGCCTGCTGCTCAACAGCGACAACGCCGCGCAGCAGCAGACCCATTCACGCATCGAGCAGATCAAGGGCGAGCTGGGCAAGGAACAGCAACGCTACCAGGCCCTGATTGCATTGCCCGAGGAGCAGGCGCTGTTCGACCGCTACCTCAAGCTCGAGCAGCAGTACCTGAGCTATCAGGCACGGGTAGCGCAGATGGCCCTGCAGGGCCAGACAACGGAGGCGGTGGCGTTGGTCAACGGTGAGATGAACCAGCTGGCCGATCAGCTCACCACCACCCTCAACGAGCTGATCGCCCTCAACAACCATCACGCCAACATGGCCACCGAGCTTGCCGGCACGGTGTACGAGCGTGCCCGCGTGTGGGTGATCGGTCTGCTGGTGGCCGCACTGGTGCTCACCGTGGTGCTGGCGCTGACCCTGACCCGCAGTATCGTGCGCCCGCTGGCGCAATCGCTGCAGGTGGCCGAGGTGGTCGCCACCGGCGACCTGACCCCGCAGATCAACGTGGAGGGCAGTGACGAACCGGCGCGCCTGCAGGCGGCCCTCAAGCAGATGCAGCAGAGCCTGCGCGATACCATCGGGCGTATTTCCGATTCGTCCAACCAACTGGCCTCGGCGTCCGAAGAGCTCAGCGCAGTGACCGAGGACGCCACCCGCGGCCTGCACCAGCAGACCCAGGAAATCGAGCAGGCCGCTACTGCCGTGAACCAGATGACCGCCGCGGTGGAAGAGGTGGCGAGCAATGCGGTGGCCACCTCCCAGGCCTCGACCGAGTCCGATCGCATTGCCCGTCAGGGGCGCGAGCAGGTGCGCCTGACGGTGGCGTCGATCGAGGCGCTGGCCGATGGCGTTACCGCCAATGCCGCGGAAGTCGGGCAGTTGGCCGAGCAGGTGCACGGCATCACCAAGGTGCTGGATGTGATCGGTTCGATCGCCGAGCAGACCAACCTGCTGGCCTTGAACGCGGCCATCGAGGCGGCGCGGGCGGGGGATGCCGGGCGCGGTTTTGCAGTGGTGGCCGACGAGGTACGGGCACTGGCCCATCGTACCCAGCAGTCGACACGGGAAATCGAACAGATGATCGGTGGCATCCAGGAGGGTACCGAACGGGCGGTGGAGGGCATGCAGCAGACCAACCAGCGTGCCCAGGGCACCCTGGATGGCGCGCATGCGGCGGGTACGGCGCTGGAAGAGATTGCCACGGCCATCAGCCTGATCAACGAGCGCAACCTGGTGATCGCCAGTGCGTCCGAGCAGCAGGCACAGGTGGCGCGGGAGGTGGACCGCAACCTGACCAACATCCGCGACCTGGCGCTGCAGAGCTCGGCGGGTGCCAACCAGACCAGCGCGGCGAGCCAGGCGTTGTCGCAGCTGGCCATCGAGCTCAATACGCTGGTGGGCAGGTTTTCGGTGTAACGCCTTTGGCCGGCAAGGCCGGCCCCTACAGGCATCGCGTGCCCTGCAGGAGCCGGCCTTGCCGGCCAATTGCCCCGAAAGCCGCGAACAAAAACGCCCCAAACCTGTCGGGGCGTTTCTACAGCAGGGGCGAGCCCTTGCTTACTTGCCAGCCCAGCGCTTGAGCACCAGGGTGGCATTGGTGCCGCCGAAACCGAAGCTGTTGCTCATCACGGTGTCGATCTTGGCATTTTCGCGGGTTTCGCGCAGAACTGGCAGGTCGGCCACTTCCGGGTCCAGCTCGTCGATGTTGGCGGAGCCGGCAATGAAGTTGCCTTCCATCATCAGCATGCAGTAGATCGCCTCGTGAACGCCGGCAGCGCCCAGCGAGTGGCCCGACAGGCTCTTGGTGGAGCTGATGGCCGGGGCCTTGTCGCCGAACACTTCACGCACACCCTTCATTTCGGCAACGTCACCGACCGGGGTCGAGGTGCCGTGGGTGTTCAGGTAGTCGATCGGGGTGTCGACGGTGGACAGCGCCTGCTGCATGCAGCGGATCGCGCCTTCGCCACTTGGGGCAACCATGTCGTAACCGTCGGAGGTCGCGCCGTAGCCAACGATTTCGGCGTAGATCTTCGCGCCACGGGCCAGAGCGTGCTCCAGCTCCTCGACCACTACCATGCCGCCACCGCCGGCGATGACGAAACCGTCACGGTCGGCATCGTAGGCGCGCGAGGCTTTTTCCGGGGTGTCGTTGCGCTTGCTGGACAGTGCGCCCATGGCGTCGAACAGGAACGACTGGCTCCAGTGCTCTTCTTCACCGCCACCGGCGAACACCACGTCCTGCTTGCCCATCTGGATCTGTTCCATCGCGGTACCGATGCAGTGCGCGCTGGTGGCGCACGCCGAGGCGATGGAGTAGTTCAGGCCCTTGATCTTGAACGGGGTGGCCAGGCACGCCGACACGGTGCTGCTCATGGTGCGGGTAACGCGGTATGGGCCGACGCGCTTGACGCCTTTTTCGCGCAGGATGTCCAGCGCTTCCATCTGGTTCAGGGTCGAGGCGCCGCCGGAACCGGCGATCAGACCGGTGCGCGGGTTGGACACCTGCTCTTCGCTCAGGCCCGAGTCCTTGATCGCGTCCTGCATCGCCAGGTAGGCGTAGGCGGCTGCGTGGCCGACGAAGCGATAGACCTTGCGGTCGATCAGCTCTTCGAGGTTGAGGTCGATGGAACCGGAAACCTGGCTGCGCAGCCCCATTTCCTTGTATTCCGGGTTGAAACGGATGCCCGGACGGCTTTTACGCAGGTTTTCGGAGACGGTCTCTTTGTCATTGCCCAGGCACGATACGATGCCCAGACCTGTGATTACGACGCGGCGCATGCGAATAACCCTTAGAAATTTTCAGTGGAGGTAAATACACCGACCCGAAGGCCTTCGGCGGTGTAGATCTCGCGGCCGTCGACGCTGACCGAGCCATCGGCGATGGCCATGTTCAGCTTGCCTTTCAGGACGCGCTTGATGTGGATGTTATAGGTGACTTTCTTGGCGGTCGGCAGTACCTGACCGAAGAACTTCACTTCGCCCGAACCCAGGGCCCGGCCACGGCCTGGCAGGCCTTGCCAGCCCAGGAAGAATCCGACCAGCTGCCACATGGCATCCAGGCCCAGGCAGCCTGGCATCACCGGGTCGCCTTCGAAATGGCAGGCGAAGAACCACAGGTCTGGACTGATATCCAGCTCGGCGACCAACTCACCTTTGCCGTACTTGCCACCCTCTTGGCTGATGTGCGTGATGCGATCCACCATCAGCATGTTAGGGGCGGGCAGTTGCGCGTTACCTGGGCCGAACAGCTCACCGCGACTGCAGCGCAGCAGGTCTTCCCGGGTAAAGGCGTTTTGTTTGGTCATGCGAGCTCCTCAATAGTCACCGTGCGGCACGGGGTAGATCTTCCCGACCGACCCAAAAGCCTCAGGCTTGGGGCGGCAGCCTACACATAGACTATTGCGTTGTAGTGAAAGTCACAGCACAGGGGACGAAGATGTACACTTGTGCACTGAAATTTTTATGACAAGCCCGGCAAGGGCCCGGTTCAGTCTGTAAGACTGCCGCACTTTAGCATTTATCGCCAGTCACAGATGCCTGTGCGGGCAGCCAGCGTTGCAGAATCTGCTGCAGATCAATGCGTTTGAACGGCTTGGTCAGGTAGTCGTTCATGCCGGCAGCCAGGCAGCGTTCGCGATCGCCCTGCAGCGCGTTGGCAGTCAGGGCGATGATCGGCATGGCTGCGGCATGGGGGATCTGGCGGATGCGCTGGGTGGCCTCGTAGCCGTCGATGACCGGCAGGCGGCAATCCATCAGCGTGGCGGCAAAGCGCTGGCGGCTGGCCAGCGCCACCGCCTGGGCGCCATCGGCGGCCACGCACACCTCGAACCCCAGGCTGCGCAGCATGGCCTGGGTCACGGCCTGGTTCACCGGGTTGTCCTCCACCAGCAGGATGCGCCGGCCCTGGCCAGGGTCACTGTTGTCGGCCCTGGGCGCAGGCAGCGTGGGGTTCTGCTGCATGCATAGCGCCAGCGGCATTTCCAGGGTAAAGGTCGAGCCCCTGCCTTCACGGCTTTCGGCACGCAGCGTGCCGCCCATGCGCTCGGTCAGGGTGCGGGCGATAGACAGCCCCAGGCCGGTACCGCCGTAACGTCGTGAAATAGAACTGTCGGCCTGCTGGAAGGCAACGAACATGGTTTCCAGGCGCTCGCTGTCGATACCGATGCCGGTATCGCGCACCGCACAGGTGAACCAGATCAGTTGTCGGTCCAGTACCTGCCAGCGCGGTTCGATCTGCACGCTGCCGTGTTCGGTGAACTTCAGCGCGTTGCCGATCAGGTTCACCAGCACCTGGCGGATGCGGGTCGGGTCGCCGGCCACGCGCAACTGTTCCATGCCCGGCGGCAGTGGCGCCAGCAGCAGCAATCCGCGCTGCTGGGCGACATGCTGGAACGACTGTGTGCAACTGCCCAGCAGCTCGGCCAGGTTGAACTCGATGTGCTCCAGCTCCAGCGTCGTGCGCTCGATCCGCGAGAAGTCGAGGATGTCGTTGATCACCTTGAGCAGATGGCCGGTGGACTCGCTGGCCACGGCCGCGTACTCGCTCTGTTCTTCGCTCAGCGCGGTGGTCTGCAGCAGTTGCAGCATGCCCAGCACCCCGTTCATGGGGGTGCGCAGCTCGTGGCTCATCATCGCCAGGAAGTCCGACTTGGCCTTGTTCGCCTGTTCCGCTTCCTCGCGGGCCTGGATCAGCTGGGCGATGGCCTGTTGCTGCTCGTGGCTGGCCTGTGCCAGGCCGCTGGCCAGGTTGTTGATGTGGCGGGCCAGGTGGCCCAGCTCGCTGTCGTCGACCACCGGCAGCGGCGCATTGAAGTCGCCTTTCTGGATGGCCTTGACCGCGTGCCCCATGTCGCTGATCGGACGCGACAGGCTGCGCGCCAGGCGCCGTGCGAGGATGAAGGTGAACAGCAGGGCGAACAGGGCCAGGATCGCGGCCTTGATCACGATTTCCTGCTGGCGCTGGTTGAAGGCGTCATCGGACATGCCCACGATCACCCGGCCCAGGTAATCGTCCTTGCGGGTCGAGGCCGAGCCACCGTTGTGCAGGAAATCGCTGTCCAGAAAGATCCGCTGCAGGCGGATAGGCGCCTGGAACACCTCGACCTGCTGGGGGCGGTTCTCGTGCTCGTCGGCCTGCTCGACATACACCAGGAGGTGGTTTTCGCTGTCCTGCACTTCGAGAAAGCGCACATGCGGGATGGTCAGGGTGGCGCGCATCAGGCTCTCGAGCACTTCGTCATTGCCCGAAATGACCCCGTATTCCGAGGCCGGTGCCAGCTGGTTGGCGATCAGCTGGCCGGTATGGTTGAGCTCCTGGCGCAAGTCCTGGATGCGCACGAAGGTGAAGAAGCTGATCAGCAGCAACGTCAGCAGCAGGGCCGGCCCCAGGCTGATGATCTGGGTGCGGGTACTGATGTCCCAGGTCAGTTTTTTCATCGGTGCTTCTCTCCTGCGGCCACGGCCTGCTGTGCGGCCACCGGGTCTATCGCCTCGATGCCCAGGGCTCGGGCCACCTGCTGGTTGCCGGCCACGCGAAATCGCTCGGGGTACAACGTCCGCGGCCAGGCCGCCGGCGGCTGGTCGAGCAGGCGGTCGAGCACCGCCAGCCAGTCATGCTGGTCGCTCAGGGTACTGGCCAGCCCGCCGGCGCGCACGAACCCGGCATTCGGACCGATCAGCGGGACCTGGCGTGCATAGCTGCTCAGCAGCAGGTGCTTGGCCGTGGTGGCGTTGTACAGCAGTGGGTCGTCCAGGCCCAGTAGCACATCGCTGTTTTTGAGCACGGCCTGCAGCGGCCGATTGTCACGCGGGTCGGGCCAGGCCTGGGCGATGATCTCAAGGCGCAGCGCCTTGGCCGCCTGGCGCAGCTCGTCGAGCAGGAACCGGCTGTTCTCGGTATATAGCACACCAATGCGCCTGGCCTGGGGCAGCAGGTAGTGGGACAGGCGCAACTGACGCGCGGGCGGCGGGTCGCTCCACAGCAGGCTCAGGTAGGACGGGCGTCGGTCGCCCAGGTGCCGGCTGGCCTGTACCCGGCTGACCCGCAAGGCCAGCGTCGGCGGGCCTTCGGCCTGTTTCAGGCGCCAGTCCAGTGCGGCCAGGTCGAGCAGAATCAGGCGCGTGCCCGGCTTGAGCCTGTGCCCGGCAGGCAGTTCTGACACGGCGGTGAAGCGCACGTGATCGGTGGGGCGCTGCGCGCGCAGGGCGGTGACGAAGTCGCGCACGCCTGCATTGCCCTGGGCGGCGGTAACCAGAATGTCTGCGGCCGCCAGTGCGCTCAGCGGCCACGCCAGCATCAGCACCAGGCAAGCGTGCAGCAGGCGCATCAGAATTCCAGCTCCGCGCTCAGGTACAGCACCTGCCGGCTGTCGTAGCGGTTCTGCCAGTTGCTGGTGGGCTCGTCATCCAGGCGTTGCTGAAGCATCCCGGCCAGCTCGAGGCTGGCGTTGCGGATGGGGATGCGCCTGGCCACGCGCAGGTCGACACGCTCGAAGCGGTACTGGTTGAGGGCGTCGTCGCCGTAGTAGAACACTGCGCTCGACCAGCCTCGGCCCCAGTCGCGCAGCCAGCCGGCCGAGCCGCTGTTGCGTGCGCTGAGGTGGCGGTCATCGGGGTTGCTGGCCCAGGCATCCACATAGGCGTAGGTCAGGCGCAGGCGGTCGGCACTGCGCAGTTGCCAGTCCAGTTGCGCCTCGCTGCCGGTGAAACGCGCCTTGTTGGCGTTGCTGGGGATGGGCCGGTTGTTGCGCAGCGGTTCGCTGACCATGCCGGTGAGCTGGTCATGGAACAGCTTGATGTCCAGGCTCAGGCCGATTTCGCTGAAAAAGCCGTTGTAGCCCAGCTCCTGCGAGCGCATGCGTTCCTGGTCGAGGTCGCCCGGGCCGCGGGTGGTGACGAAGTACTCGGCGTGGCGCTGGCCGAAGGCGGCCGGGCGCAGGTTGTCGACGCGGTAGCTCCAGTTGACGTTGTTCTCGAACATGTCCGGCGAGCGTACCGCCTCCGAGTACACCGCACGCAGGCCGTGGCGCGGGGTGATCAGGTAGTTCACGGCCAGGCGCGGGGCCAGCGAGCTGCCCGCCAGCCGGGTATCCTCGAACATCGCGCCGCCCTGCACGATCCAGTGTTCGTCGGCGCGCCACTCGAGCTGGCCGAACAGGCGCCAGGTGGTGTCGTCGAGGCTGCCATCGTAGTAGGTCTGCGAGTCGGCCCGGTCGTAGCGGTAGGCGATTCCGCTGACCAGGCGCAGGCTGTCGCTCAGGCTCAGGGTGTCCTGCAGCTCCAGGTCCAGGCGGCTTTCGCGGGTACTCTGGTCGATGTCGCCGCACACCGGGTTGGCACCGCCGTTGTGCCACTGCTGGCGGACCTCGCGGGCCAGCGCCTGCTCCTGGTCGCTGCCGGGAGGAATCGGCGCGTCGATGTTGCGGGCCAGGCGTTCGGTATAGCCCGGGTTGAGCCGCCACAGCTGCGCCAGTTGCGGGCTGAAGGCGATGGCCGCATCGCACGCGCTCCACACCTGCTGGCGATCCCAGTGCAGCGCCGAACCCTGCAGGTACAGGCTGTGCCGCGGGTCCAGGTCGATGTTCCAGCGTACCGAGGCGGCGTAGTCCTTGGCATTCACGTCGGCGTTCGCCCCTGCGCCGCTAACGCCGGGGAACACCGGGGTATAGGCATAGGGGCGCTGCTCGCTGCCTTCCTTGGCGGAAAACTGCCAGTCCAGGCTCTGCTCGGCGTTCAGCGCATGGCTGGCGCTCAGGCTCAGGCGGGTCAGGCGGCGGCCATCGCGGTAGTGCTGGCCCTGCGCGTTGTGGTCAAAGCCGTCGTCCTGCTGGCCCGACAGCGACAGGCGCAGGTCGCCGCCTTCCCAGCCCAGGCCCTGGCTGGCGTACCAGTCGTCGATGCCGCGCTGGCCGCGGATCACCTTGAGCCGCGTGCCATGGCTGTCGGCCGGGCTGCGGGTGAGGATGTTGACCACCGCCATCAGTGCATTGGCGCCATAGCTGACGGTGTTGGGCCCGCGGAACACCTCGATGCGCTCGATATCCTCCAGTGCCAGCGGTATATCGCCCCAGTCCACCGTCGCCAGCCCCGCGCGGTACACCGAACGGCCATCGACCAGCACCTGCATGCGCCGCGCATCGTTGACGCTGCTGCCGTGGTAGTTGGCCGCCGGCTGGTTGCCCGCGCCGTAGCCGACCATCATGCCGGGCACCAGGCGCAGCAGTTCGGGTACGTTGCGCGCGCCGCTGGCGCGGATCAGCTCACTGTCGAGCACGCTCATGCTGCCGGGCACCGCCGCCGGCGACTGCCTGAGGCGGGTGGCGGTCAGGATCTGCGGCAGCGCCTGGCTGTCGACGAACAGGTCGTCCGCCACCGCCGGACCGCCCAGCAGGGCAGTCAGCAGAACCAGCGGGCGCGAGGGGGGAGGGCCAAGATGCACGGCGCGGCCTTGATGGCGGGTATCGAGCGGGCATGTTAACCGAGTAGCCGGCTTTTTCCAGCGATCAAACCCGCATTGCTGCGGTCCAATCGCACATCTGGCGCTGGCCGTGGCCTTAACCCTCCGTATAATGCGGGGGTCGCCACTTTATTGGTTTTAACGGATTGGATATGACTGAACAGCAGCCTGTTGCAGTTCTTGGAGGCGGGAGCTTTGGTACCGCCGTGGCGAACCTGCTGGCCGAGAATGGTGTCGAGGTACGGCAGTGGATGCGCGACCCCGAGCAAGCCGAGGCCATGCGCAACAACCGCGAAAACCCGCGCTACCTCAAGGGCGTGAAGATCCACCCGGGCGTCGAGCCGGTCAACGACCTGCTGGCCACCCTGCAGGCCTGCGAGCTGATCTTCGTCGCCTTGCCGTCCAGCGCCCTGCGCAGCGTGCTGGCGCCCCATGCCGAGCTGCTGAGCAACAAGCTGCTGGTGAGCCTGACCAAGGGCATCGAGGCGCACACCTTCAAGCTGATGAGCCAGATTCTCGAAGAGATCGCCCCACAGGCGCGCATCGGCGTGCTCTCCGGGCCCAACCTGGCCCGCGAGGTCGCCGAGCACGCGCTGACCGCCACCGTGGTCGCCAGCGAGGACGAGCAGCTGTGCCAGCGGGTCCAGGCCGTGCTGCACGGGCGTACTTTCCGTGTCTATGCCAGCAACGACCGCTTTGGCGTCGAGCTGGGCGGCGCCCTGAAGAACGTCTATGCCATCATCGCCGGCATGGCGGTGGCGCTGGGCATGGGCGAGAACACCAAGAGCATGCTGATCACCCGCGCGCTGGCCGAGATGACCCGCTTCGCCGTCAGCCAGGGCGCCAACCCGATGACGTTCCTGGGCCTGGCCGGTGTCGGCGACCTGATCGTCACCTGCTCTTCGCCCAAGAGCCGCAACTACCAGGTCGGCCATGCCCTGGGCCAGGGGCTGAGCCTGGACGAGGCGGTAAACCGCCTGGGCGAGGTGGCCGAAGGGGTCAACACCCTCAAGGTGCTCAAGGCCAAGGCCGAGCAAGTGCAGGTGTACATGCCGCTGGTAGCCGGCCTGCATGCCATCCTGTTCGAAGGCCGGACCCTGAGCCAGGTGATCGAGCTGCTGATGCGCGGCGAGCCGAAAACCGACGTCGACTTCATTTCCACCAGCGGTTTCAACTGAATTACAGGAGCAGGGCATGAACGAGTCCCCAAAACAGGCGCAGCGCGAATCGATCATCTTGCGTGTGCTGTGGATGCTGGTGTTCCTACTGGTATGGCAACTGGCCGAGCTGCTGCTGGGTGGCCTGGTGGTGGTGCAACTGGTGTACCGGCTGATCTACGGCGCACCCAGTGCCAGCCTGATGAACTTCGGCGACAGCCTGAGCCAGTTTCTGGCCCAGATCGGTCGCTTCGGCAGTTTCCACACCGACCAGAAGCCCTGGCCGTTCGCCGACTGGCCCACCCCGCGCGCGCCGGAAGGCGAAACCGCCCACAGCGTGCCGCCTGCGCCACACCCGGCGCGTGACGAAGAGCCCAAGCTGTGAGGCTGTGGGTACTGCGCCACGGTGAAGCCGAGCCCCGCGCCAACAGCGACGCCGAACGCCGGCTGACCGCCCACGGTCGCGAGCAGGTGCTGCGCAGTGCCGCCCAGTTGCTCGGCTGCGCGCCGCAGGTGATCCTGGCCAGCCCCTATGTACGCGCGCAGCAGACCGCTGCGCTGGTCCACGAGGCGCTGGGTTTGGACAAGCCGGTGCAGACCGTGCCCTGGCTCACCCCCGAAAGCGACCCGCAGCAGGTCATCGCCGAGCTGGACAGGCTGGGGGTGGAGCAGGTGCTGCTGGTCAGCCATCAACCGCTGGTGGGCACGCTGGTGTGCCTGCTCGAACATGGCCACCGCAAGGACCCCGCACCCATGGGCACCGCCAGCCTGGCCGAACTCGACGGCGACCACCCCCTGGCCGGGCTGATGACACTGCGCAGTCTCACTCCCACCTGATCGCCAACCACGACAAGGAATGCTGCATGAGCCTCTGGAAAACCCAACCCGATATCGACCAGCTCAACGCCCGCCAGAAAGGCACCATCGGCGAAGTGCTGGATATTCGCTTCGAAGGCTTCACCGACGACTCCCTGAGCGCCAGCATGGTCGTCGACCAGCGCACCCACCAGCCGTTCGGCCTGCTGCACGGCGGCGCCTCGGTGGTGCTGGCCGAGAGCGTCGGCTCCATGGCCAGCTACCTGTGTATCGACACCACGCGCTTCTATTGCGTGGGCCTGGAGATCAACGCCAACCACCTGCGCGGTGTGCGCAGCGGGCGCGTCACGGCCACTGCCCGGCCCGTGCACATTGGCCGCAGCACCCATGTGTGGGACATCCGCCTGAGCACCGAAGACGGCAAGCTCAACTGCATCTCGCGCCTGACCATCGCCGTCATCGCGCTGGGCGACAACCCACCGGCGACCTGATATTTCTACCAGTTGTTGCCCATGCGCTGCCTTGCTAGCGTGCCCCCAGGACCCATCGGGGGCGCGAACAGGAGTTTGGCGATGAACACACCGGATCCGGAAATGGCAGGCTCGGCCTACTTCTACGACATCGTGCGCCAGGTCGAGCGTGCCCAGGCGCTGGATTTTGCCGAGTACAACGTGCTCAAGGACAGTGCCGAGGCCAAGCTCGACGAGTTGATGCGACGCCTGGAGGGGCTGCGCGAGCTCAGGCAATTGCGCGAGACGGGCCGCCTGATGGGGCATCAGTTGCAGGCCACCTGCCTGGCACTGCGCCGGGCCGAACTGAGCCGCGAGCACAAGCGCAAGGCACGTGATGCGCTCGAGTACCAGTTGCTGTACCTGCAGGCCTGCCTGCGCCGTTCGATTGCCAGCTTCGACGCGAATTGACCTGATCGTCGTGCTCCCTGGCCTGTACGGATGTTGCCGGGTGTTGCTGCGGCGGGGAAAATGGCCCGATTCCCCTTCGCGGACAGGCGACCATGACGCAGCAGATCTTCTTCGCCCATGCCAACGGCTTCCCCTCGGCCACCTACGGCAAGCTGTTCGCTGCGCTGGCCCCCGATTATCACGTCCCCCACCTGCCGCAGCACGCGCACGACCCGCGCTTTCCGGTCAACGACAACTGGCAGAACCTGGTCGATGAACTGATCCATCACCTGGAGCAGCAGCCCGAGCCGGTGTGGGGGGTAGGGCACTCGCTGGGCGGGGTGCTGCACCTGCACGCGGCGATGCGCTGCCCGCAGTACTACCGTGGGGTGGTGATGCTCGATTCGCCGGTGCTGACCCGAGCCGACGAGTGGCTGATCCAGCTGGCCAAGCGCTTTGGCTTCATTGACCGCATCACCCCGGCCGGCCGCACCCTGGGACGCCGCGAGGCGTTCGCCGACCGCGAGAGCGCCCGGGCCTACTTCACCGGCAAGGCGCTGTTTCGACAGTTCGACCCCGACTGCTTCGAGGCTTATCTGGAACATGGCCTGCAGGACGAGGGCGAGCAGTTGCGCCTGCGCTTCGACCCGGCCACCGAGATCAGCATCTATCGCAGCCTGCCCCACGTAAGCCCCGGCCCGGCCCGCCAGCTGACGCTGCCGCTGGCGATGGTGCGTGGCAGCCAGAGCCGCGTGGTACGCCGCCACCACGCGTATGCCGTGCGCAGCATGCCCAGGGGCGAGTTCCACAGCCTGCCGGGCGGGCACATGTTTCCGCTGGAGCGCCCGCATGACACCGCGAGCCTGATCAAGGGCCTGTTCGATCGCTGGCAGGAGGCGGTGCAATGAGTGGCGTGGAGGAAGTGCGCCTGAACCTGGGGCACATCAAACTGGCAGCGCACCTGTTCGGCCCGCAGCAGGGCATCCCGGTAATCGCCCTGCATGGCTGGCTCGACAACGCCAACACCTTCGCGCGCCTGGCGCCCCGGCTGCATGGGCTGCGCATCGTGGCACTGGACCTGGCCGGGCATGGCTATTCAGACCATCGGCCGGTGGGCGCCGGCTACGCGCTGTGGGACTACGCCCACGACGTGCTGCGGGTAGCCGAGCAACTGGGCTGGCAACGGTTTGCCCTGCTCGGGCACTCGCTGGGGGCGATCATCTCGGTGATCCTGGCCGGTGCCTTGCCCGAGCGGGTCACCCGCCTGGCGCTGATCGACGGGGTGATTCCGCCCGGCGCCGGCCCCCAGGACACGGCCGAGCGCATGGGCATGGCCTTGCAGGCGCAGTTGCGCCAGGGCGGCAAGGGCAAGACCGTCTACCCGACCCTGGAGCTGGCGGTGCAGGCGCGCATGCAGGGCATGGTCGCGGTCACCCGCGAGGCCGCCGAGCTGCTGGCCCAGCGCGGCCTGATGCCGGTGCCGGGTGGCTACACCTGGCGCAGCGACAGCCGCCTGACCCTGCCGTCGCCGCTGCGCATGAGCGAAGAACAGGCGCTGACCTTCGTGCGCCGCATCGCCTGTCCGACCCAACTGGTGGTGGCCGCCGACGGCATGCTGGCGCGCAACACCACCCTGCTCGAGCAGCTACCCTTCAAGCTGGAACAGCTGCCGGGCGGGCATCACCTGCACCTGAACGACGAGTCGGGCGCCAGCCTTGTTGCAGACTGTTTCAATCGCTTCTTTGCCATTTCTTGACTTGCGGCGGGCAACTGTCGAGGCTTGGCGGGTTGAACAGGGAGACAACCATGACCAAGCGCGACACCGTTGCACCTTTTTTCGCCATCGAGGCCCTTAGCGCCATGGCCCGCCAATGAGTATTTCGCGTCTGATTCGAACAGGCCTTGCCGGCCTGGCCGTGCTTGCCAGCACGCCACTGATGGCCGATCAACTGCCGATTCCGGTGGATGCCAAGGTAGTGGGCCAGACCAGTGCGCAGGAACTGGAGCAGGAACAGGAGCGGGTGTACCCCCTCGGTTCGCTGCGCAAGATCAGCAATGTGGTACGCATGGAGGGCAAGGTCGAGGGCCGCGGCAAGGTCAGCTATGCCACCTACCAGCTGCCGGCCGAGCGCAGTGCCAACGAAGCCTTTACCGCCGCCCGCGAAGCCTTGCAGACCGCAGGTGGCTATCCGCTGTTCTGGTGCCAGGGGCAGGACTGCGGTGAAAGCAGCCTGTGGTCGGCGCAGCTGGCCGGGCGATTCAACCTGACCGGTGCCGACAATCAGCAGGCGTTCATTCTGTTGCGCCGCTCCGGCGCCTCCAGCGACACCCTGGTTGCGCTGTACAGCATCACCAAGGGCAATCGGCGCGCGTACCTGCATGTCGAGGAGTTCGTGGCCAACGCACCGCTGGGCGAGGTGTTGCCCACGCCGGCCACCGTGCAGCGCGAACTGCTGAGCACCGGCAAGCTCGACTATGCCGACCTCAAGGGCGAACCGCAGCCGGCCTGGGTCAACCTGCTGTCGCGCAGCCTCAACCTGAACAGTACCTTGCGCGTGACCCTGACCGGCGCCCAGGCCGAGGCCTGGCGCGAGCAACTGGTCAAGGCCGGGGTGCGCGCAGCACGGCTTGAAGTGGGTACGCAGCCGGCTGCCGGGCTGCATGTCGAACTGATCCGCTGACCGGGGCCGCTATGCTCAACAACGATCGCCTGCTGGTGCAGATCATCCTTATCGGCCTGCTGGGGGCCGGTCTGTGGGTCATGGCCCCGTTCATTTCCGCGCTGCTTTGGGGGGCGATCCTGGCCTATGCCAGCTGGCCGCTGATGCGCCTGCTCACGCGCGTGCTCGGCGGGCGCGAAACCCTCGCGGCGAGTGTACTGACGGGCGTGTGGATGCTGCTGGTGGCATTGCCGCTGGTGTGGCTGGGCTTCAACCTGGCCGACCATATTCGTGATGCCACCGCATTCGTGCGCGACGTGCAGGTCGACGGCCTGCCCGATGCGCCGGCCTGGCTGGGCGGCATACCCTTCGTGGGGGAGCGCCTGGTCGGCTTCTGGGACACCCTCGACCAGCAGGGCGCGGCCATGCTGGCGGCGATCAAGCCACACCTGGGGCAGGTGGGCAACTGGTTGCTGGCCCGCAGTGCGCAGATCGGCGGCGGGATTCTCGAACTGACCCTGAGCCTGGTGTTCGTGTTCTTCTTCTACCGTGACGGGCCGCGGCTGTCGGCCTTCGTGCTGCGCCTGCTGAACCGCCTGATCGGCGAGCGCGCCGAATACTACCTGGACCTGGTGGCTGGCACCGTGCAACGGGTGGTCAACGGCGTGATCGGCACCGCAGCGGCGCAAGCCCTGCTGGCGCTGATCGGCTTCCTGATCGCCGGGGTGCCGGGCGCGCTGGTGCTGGGCCTGGTGACCTTCCTGCTCAGCCTGATCCCAATGGGGCCGCCGCTGGCCTGGGTGCCGGCCACCGCATGGCTGGCGTGGCAGGGCCAGTACGGCATGGCGGTGTTCCTGGGGATCTGGGGCACGTTCATCATCAGTGGCGTGGACAACGTGCTCAAGCCCTACCTGATCAGCCGGGGCGGCAACCTGCCGCTGGTGATCGTGCTGCTGGGGGTGTTTGGCGGGTTGCTGGCGTTCGGCTTCATCGGCCTGTTCATCGGCCCCACGCTGCTGGCAGTGGCCTACAGCCTGCTGCTGGACTGGACCCGCAGCGAGCCGCAGCACCCGCCGCGGGCCTGATCGCACCGGCCTGGCTGGCCGGGCCGCGCTTGCCAGGCGCCGGCCCTGCCGGCCAACGGGGCGTCCCAGCCATGCCGATTCGCTCTCTTTACGCATTCTTTATACCCAACCCTCGCTAGCCCTCTCGCTCCTTTACGCCCCCCCTCCCGACAATCACCGTCAGCGGCACCGTGCCGCGGGACGGAGATTCTTCATGAGCATTCTGGACGGGGTGTCACTGCTGCTGGCAGTGGCGTTGTTTGTGTACCTGATGGCCGCGCTGCTGCGCGCCGATCGCGGTTAGGAGCAGCCATGCACAGTTACGATTACGCATTGCTGCTGGGCTTTTTCGCCCTGGTGCTGCTGCCGGCGCCCTGGCTGGGCCGCTTCTACTACAAGGTGATGGAAGGCCAGCGCACCTGGCTGAGCCCGCTGCTGGGGCCGGTGGAGCGGGGCTGCTACCGGCTGGCCGGGGTCGACCCTGCCACCGAGCAGAGCTGGAAGACGTACGCCCTGGCGCTGCTTGCCTTCAACCTTGCAGGCTTCGGGCTGCTGTTTGCCGTATTGCTGCTGCAAGGGCACCTGCCGCTGAACCCGCAGCACCTGCCCGGCCAGGAGTGGTCGCTGGCGTTCAACACCGCCGTCAGCTTCATGACCAACACCAACTGGCAGTCCTACAGCGGCGAAGCCTCGCTCAGCTACCTGAGCCAGATGCTCGGCCTCACCGTGCAGAACTTCGTCAGCGCCGCCACCGGCCTTGCCGTGCTGGTCGCGCTGTGTCGTGGCATTGCTCGACGCTCGGCCAGCACCCTGGGCAACTTCTGGGTCGACATGACCCGCGCCACCCTCTACGGGCTGCTGCCGCTGTGCCTGCTGCTGGCGCTGCTGCTGGTATGGCAGGGCGTGCCGCAGACCTTCACCGATTATGTGCATGCACTGACCCTGCAGGGCGCCGACCAGGTGATCCCGCTGGGCCCGGCTGCCAGCCAGATCGCGATCAAGCAGCTGGGCACCAACGGCGGCGGCTTTTTCGGGGTGAACTCGGCGCACCCGTTCGAGAACCCCAGCGCCTGGAGCAACCTGTTCGAGGTGGCCTCGATCATCCTGATTCCGGTGGCCCTGGTGTTCACCTTCGGCCACTACGTCAAGGACCTGCGCCAGAGCCGCGCGATCATCGCCTGCATGCTTGCGCTGTTCGTGATCGGCGGCGCCACCGCGCTGTGGTCGGAGTACCAGCCCAACCCCACCCTGAACAGCCCGCTGGTGGAGCAGACCGCGCCGCTGGAAGGCAAGGAGAGCCGCTTCGGCACCACCGCCAGCGTGCTCTGGAGCGTGACCACCACCGCGGCCTCCAACGGCTCGGTGAACAACATGCACGACAGCCTCAACCCGCTCAGCGGCATGGTCGCGCTGGTCAACATGATGGTCGGCGAGGTGATTTTCGGCGGCGTCGGCGCCGGGCTCTACGGCATGCTGCTCAACGTGCTGATCGCGGTGTTCCTGGCCGGGCTGATGATCGGTCGTACCCCTGAATACCTGGGCAAGAAGCTGCAGGCCCGCGAGGTGCAACTACTGGTCGCCACACTGCTGGTGATGCCGGTGGGCGTGTTGGTGCTCGGCGCGCTGGCCACCAGCCTGCCGGGGCCTGCCGCCGCGGTCAGCAACCCGGGCCCGCACGGCTTCAGCCAGTTGCTGTACGCCTACACCTCGGCCAGTGCCAATAACGGCTCGGCGTTTGCCGGGCTGGGCGCCAACACCACCTTCCACAACCTGATGATCGGCCTGGGCATGTTGATCGGGCGCTTCGGCTACATCCTGCCGGTGCTGGCCCTGGCCGGCAGCCTGGCGCTGAAGAAGAGCGCGCCGGTGGGCCAGAACAGCTTCCCGACCCATGGCCCGCTGTTCGTCACGCTGTTGCTGGTGACCATCCTGCTGATCGGTGGCCTGACCTTCCTGCCGGCCCTGGCCCTGGGCCCGGTTGCTGAATACCTGAGCCTGGGCTTGTGAGGAGCCGACCATGAACCTGCCTGTTTCCGAAGTGAAGGCGGCCCCGTCCGCCACTGCCCGCACCACCTTCGCCGCGCTCTGGCGTCCGGCCCTGGTGCAGGCATTCGTCAAGCTCGACCCGCGCCAGCTCAAGCGCGCCCCGGTGATGCTGGTGGTGGAACTGACCGCTATCTTCACCACCCTGCTGTGCCTGCTGCCCAGCGACGTACCCACCGGCGTATCGGTGCAGATCGCCGTGTGGCTGTGGTTCACCGTGCTGTTCGCCAACTTCGCCGAGGCCCTGGCCGAAGGCCGTGGCAAGGCCCGCGCCGACAGCCTCAAGGCCGGCAGCCAGGGCCTGAACGCGCGGCGGCGCATGGCCTCGGGCGAGTTCGAGGTGGTGCCGGCCAGTGACCTGCGCAAGGGCGATGTGGTGCGTGTGGATGCCGGGGAGATGATCCCCGGTGACGGCGAGGTGATCGAAGGGATCGCCGCAGTCAACGAGGCGGCGATCACCGGCGAGTCCGCACCGGTGATCCGCGAGTCTGGCGGCGACCGCTCTGCGGTCACCGGCAACACCCGGCTGGTGTCCGACTGGCTGCTGGTGCAGATCACCAGCAACCCGGGCGAGTCGACCCTGGACCGCATGATCGCCCTGGTCGAGGGCGCCAAACGCCAGAAGACGCCCAACGAGGTGGCCCTGGACATCCTGCTGATCGGCCTGACGCTGATCTTCCTGGTGGTAGTGGTCACGCTGCAGCCCTTCGCGCACTTTGCCGGCGGCAGCATCCCGATGGTGTTTCTGGTGGCCTTGCTGGTGACCCTGATCCCCACCACCATCGGCGGCCTGCTGTCGGCCATCGGCATCGCCGGCATGGACCGCCTGGTACGGCTCAACGTGATTGCCCGTTCGGGGCGTGCAGTGGAAGCGGCCGGCGATGTGCACGTGCTGCTGCTGGACAAGACCGGCACCATCACCTTCGGCAACCGCCGTTGCAGTGCGGTGCACGCCGCCCCCGGCATCACTGCCCGCGAGCTGGGCGAGGGCGCCTTGCTGGCCTCGCTGGCCGACGACACCGCCGAAGGCAAGTCGATCGTCGACTACCTGCGCCAGTTGCATGACTTCACCCCACCCGACGCTGAACACCTGGTGCCGGTGGCCTTCAGCGCCGAAACCCGCCTGTCGGGCGTCGACTTCGGCGCCCAGCGCTACCGCAAGGGCGCGGTGGATTCGGTACTGGCGTTCGTCGGCATGCAGCGCCTGGACCTGCCGGCCGCCCTGGCCCGTGAAGTCGACCGCATTGCCCAGAGTGGCGGTACCCCGTTGCTGGTGTGCGTGGACAAGCGCCTGCTGGGCGTTATCCACCTCAAGGACGTGGTCAAGCCCGGCATTCGCGAGCGCTTCGCCGAGCTGCGCAAACTGGGCATTCGCACCGTGATGGTGACCGGCGACAACCCGCTGACCGCCGCGGCGATTGCCGCCGAGGCCGGGGTCGACGACGTGCTGGCCGAGGCCACGCCGGAGAAGAAGCTGGCACGCATTCGCCAGGAACAGAACGACGGGCGCCTGGTAGCCATGTGCGGCGACGGTGCCAACGACGCCCCGGCGCTGGCCCAGGCGGATGTCGGCATGGCCATGAATGACGGCACCCAGGCGGCCCGCGAGGCGGCCAACATGGTCGACCTGGACAGCGACCCGACCAAGTTGCTGGATGTGGTACAGGTGGGCAAGGAGCTGCTGGTGACCCGTGGCGCGCTCACCACCTTTTCCATTGCCAACGACGTGGCCAAGTACTTCGCCATCCTGCCGGCGCTGTTCGCTGCGATCTACCCGCAGCTGGGCGTGCTCAACCTGATGCAACTGGCCAGCCCGCAGAGCGCCATCGTCTCGGCGATCGTGTTCAACGCGCTGATCATCGTGGTGCTGATCCCGCTGGCGCTGCGCGGGGTACGGGTGCAGGCCGCCAGCGCTGCCCACCTGCTGCGGCGCAACCTGCTGATCTACGGTCTGGGCGGGCTGCTGGTGCCGTTCGTGGGGATCAAGCTGATCGATCTGGCGCTCAATGCGCTGCACCTTGTGTGAACTGGGAGATGAACATGACGACGCTAGTACGCCCGGCCCTGAGCCTGATTGTGCTGATGACCCTGATCACCGGCGCGGTGTACCCGCTGGTGGTCACCGGGGTCGCCCAGGTGGCGTTCCCCGAGCAGGCCAACGGCAGCCTGCTGCGCGACGACAGTGGCCAGGTGCGCGGCTCGCGCCTGCTGGCCCAGCCGTTCAGTGGCGCGGGCTGGTTCCAGTCGCGGCCCTCGGCGGCCGACTATGCCACGGTGTCCAGCGGTGCCAGCAACCTGGCGCCGAGCAACCCGGCGTTGGCCAAACGCGTGGGCGAGCAGGCCCAGGCGCTGTATGTGCCGGCACAAGCCCCGGTGCCGCTGGCGCTGCTGACCACCTCCGGCAGCGGCCTGGACCCGCACCTGCCGCCAGCAGCCGTGGCCTATCAGCTGGCGCGGGTGGCAGCGGCGCGGCAATTGCCGCTGCCCACCTTGCAAGCCCTGGTGGAGCAGTCCACCCTGCACCCACTGGTGGGGCCGCCGGTGGTCAATATCCTGGCCCTGAATGCGGCCCTCGACCAGCTCGCACCTGCTTCGAAATAAGGACGTGTGTCGACCATGAGTGATTCTGAACGCGCCGATGCGTTGTTGGCCGAGTTGCCGCGCGAGGGGCGCGGCCGGCTCAAGGTGTTCCTGGGCGCAGCGCCCGGCGTAGGCAAGACCTACGCCATGCTGCAGGCCGCCCATGCGCAGTTGCGCCAGGGGGTGAGGGTGCTGGCGGGCATCGTCGAAACCCATGGGCGCAGCGAAACCGAGGCGCTGCTGGGCGGTTTGCCGCAACAGCCGCTGGTGCGCTCCGAGTACCGTGGCGTGCAGTTGGAGGAAATGGACCTGGACGGCCTGCTCAAGGCCGCCCCGCAACTGGCGCTGGTGGACGAGCTGGCCCACAGCAACGCACCCGGCAGCCGCCACGCCAAGCGTTGGCAGGACGTGCAGGAGCTGCTGTCGGCCGGTATCGACGTGTACACCACGGTCAACGTGCAGCACCTGGAAAGCCTCAATGACCATGTGCGCGGCATCACCGGCGTGCAGGTGCGCGAAACGCTGCCCGACTGGGTGCTGCAGGAAGCCTTCGAACTGGTGCTGATCGACCTGCCGCCGCGCGAGCTGCTCGAACGCCTGCGCGACGGCAAGGTGTACGTGCCGGAGCAGGCGCGGGCGGCGATCGATGCGTTCTTCACCCAGACCAACCTGACGGCCCTGCGCGAGCTGGCGATGCAGACCGCCGCCGCCCAGGTCGATGCCGACCTCGCCCACGGCTACCGCAGCCTGGGCCAGGATGCGCCGGCGCTGCGTGGGCGCCTGCTGGTGGGGGTGGATGGCGATGCCCAGGCCGAGCGCCTGGTACGTCATGCCAGCCGCGTGGCACAGCGCCGCCACCTGCCCTGGAGCCTGGTGCACGTGGACAACGGCCGCCTGCGCGACGAAACCGCACGCCAGCGCCTGCAGGCCGCCCAGCAGCTGGCCGAGCGGCTGGGCGGCGAAGTGGTGGTGCTGCGCGCCGGCGAGGTGGCCAACACCTTGATCCAGCATGCGCTGGAGCGGCGTGCGAGCCTGGTGCTGGTGGGCCAGTCGCGTGATCGGCTGCGTCGGCGCTGGTTCGGTGCCGGTGTGGCGGCGCGCCTGTTGCGCGAGGCCCACGGGCTGGAAATCAACGTGCTCGACCGCGACGCACAGCCAGAACCGGTCAGCGCGCCGGTGGCGCGAGCCTGGGCCTGGCGCCACTACCTGCTGGCGCTGCTTGCCACCGTGCTGGCCAGTGCACTGGCCTGGGGCGTGGCCGGGGTGCTGGCGCTGCCCAACATCTCGCTGGTGTTTCTGGCAGCAGTGCTGCTGGTGGCGGTGCGCAGCAGCTTGGGCCCGGCGCTGGTGTGCGCCGCGCTGTCGTTTCTGGCCTACGACTTTCTGTTCATACCGCCGAATTTCTCGCTGAGCATCCAGCGCGAGGAGGACGTGCTGACCCTGGTGTTCTTTCTGCTGATGGCCGCCCTGACCGGCAACCTGGCGGCGCGCCAGCGGCGTCAGTTGCAGGCGCTGCGCGAAACCCAGGAGCAGACCGGCCAATTGCTGGACCTGACCCGCCGGCTGACCGCGGCCACCGACCGCCAGGCGGTGTTCAATGCCGCCAGCCACCACCTGGAGGGCTGGACGGACGTGCAGATGTGCCTGCTCGAACGCGATGCCGAAGGTCGCCTGCAGGTGGCCAGCGGCGGTGCCCTGCAGTTCAACGACACCGAGCGGGCGGCCGCCGACTGGGCCTGGCAGCATGACCAGGCCGCCGGCCTTGGCAGCGACACCTTGCCCAACGGGCGCTGGTGGTGGTGGCCGCTGTCGGTGGAGGAAGGCCCGCTGGCCCTGCTGGGGGTACGCCCGCGCGAGGGCCAGGTGCTGACGGCCCAGCGCCGGCGCCTGCTCAAGGCCCTCAGCCAGCCATTGGCCCAGGCCCTGGCCCGGGCGCGGCTGGCCGATCAGCTGGAGGCGGCGCGCCTGCACGGCGAAACCGAACAGTTGCGCAGTGCCTTGCTGGCCTCGGTGTCCCACGACCTGCGCACCCCGTTGACTGCCATGCGCGGCAGCATCGACAGCCTGCTGGCACTGGGTGAGGCAATCAGTCAGCACGACCGTCGCGAGCTGCTCGAAGGCACCCGCGACGAGGCCGAGCGCCTGGACCGTTACATCCAGAACCTGCTCGACATGACCCGCCTGGGGCATGGCGGGCTCAAGCTCGCGCGCGACTGGGTGGCGCCGACCGACATCGTCGGCAGCGCCCTGAGCCGCCTGCGCGTGGTGCTGGCCCCGTTGCAGTTGCGCACCGAGGTGCCGGCAGAGCTGCCGCTGCTGTTCGTGCATGCCGCACTGATCGAGCAGGCCCTGATCAATGTGCTGGAGAACGCGGCGCGCTTCTCGCCGGCCCACGGGCGCCTCGAACTGCGGGTGAGTGTGGAAGGCGAGCAGCTGTGCCTGGCCGTCGCCGACGAGGGCCCGGGGATTGCGCCGCAGGACCGGGCGCGCATCTTCGACATGTTCTACACCGCTGCGCGCGGGGACCGGGGCGGGCAGGGCACGGGGCTGGGGCTGGCGATCTGCCAGGGCATGATCGGCGCCCATGGCGGGCAGATCCGTGTAGAGGACGGCATCGATGGCCGTGGCACCTGCATCACACTATGCTTGCCGCTTCCGGCCCAACCTGAACTGGACAGCGAGACCCCATGAGCCAGACCGCGACCGTGCTGGTCATCGACGACGAACCGCAGATCCGCAAGTTCCTGCGCATCAGCCTTGGCTCGCAGGGCTACAAGGTGCTGGAGGCGGGCACCGGTGCCGAGGGCCTGAGCCAGGCGGCGCTGGGTCGGCCGGAGCTGGTGGTGCTCGACCTGGGGTTGCCCGACATGGACGGGCAGCAGGTGTTGCGCGAACTGCGCGAATGGAGCCAGGTGCCGGTGCTGGTGTTGTCGGTGCGGGCCAGCGAAGTGCAGAAGGTCGAGGCGCTGGACGGAGGGGCCAATGACTACGTGACCAAGCCGTTCGGCATCCAGGAGTTTCTGGCGCGGGTGCGCGCATTGCTGCGCCAGGTGCCCCAGGCGGTGGCCGAAGAGTCGGCACCGCGCTTCGGCCCGTTGACCGTGGACCTTGCCTACCGGCGCGTGACGCTGGCGGGCGAGGAGGTGGCGCTGACCCGCAAGGAGTATGCATTGCTGGCGCAACTGGCGCGTCACCCGGGGCGGGTGATCACCCAGCAGCAGTTGCTCAAGGATATCTGGGGCCCCACCCATGTGGAGGACAGCCACTACCTGCGCATCGTGGTGGCGCATGTGCGGCAGAAACTGGGGGACGACCCGACGGCGCCGCGGTTCATCGTGACCGAGCCGGGGGTGGGGTATCGGTTGATCGGGCCGGAGCAGGCTTGAGGGCCTCTTCGCCGGCCTAGCGCCTCTCGGCCTCATAGTTGTCCAGCGTATCGCGTGCAATCTCGCGTCCCAGCGCGATCAGCTCCGGCGCCTTGTAGAACTCGAAGAACCGGCACACCCGCTTGGGCACGTTGATCAGTACATCCGGCGGGTAGCCGGCGATCTTGTACTGCGCCAGCGACGTCTGCATCACCTCGAAGCTCTGGTTGATCAGGTCCAGCAGCGAAGCCGGGCCCACGTTGTCGACAATGAACGAGCCGGCCGCCGATTTCGGCGCGCCGTCAGTCTCGGGCGCCGCCGAGGGCTGCTGCGCCTCGGGCTCGGCCGCATCGCTGAGCCACGGGTTGGGCGCCGCCTGCTCGATGCGGATCAGCCCTTCGGCGGCCTTGCGCCGGAACGGCAGGTGCGAGCCCAGCGAGTTGATCAGGTTGTCGAAGCGCAACTTGAACGCTGCCGGCCGCTCGATCACCGGCAACTGGTAATGCTTCTGGTTGGTGGAGTTGAGGTTCACCGCCACGATCAGGTCGCAGTGGCTGGACACCACCGGGATGATCGGCAACGGGTTGAGGATGCCGCCATCGACCAGCATGCGGTTGCCCTGCACCACCGGGGTGAACAGGCTGGGGATCGCCGCCGAGGCGCGCATGGCCTGGTGCAGGCAGCCTTCCTGGAACCAGATCTCCTGCTGGTTGGTGAGGTCGGCCGCCACTGCGGTGTAGGGGATGCGCAGGTTCTCGATGTTGACCTCGCCGACGATCTTGCGGATCTGCCCGAACACCTTCTCGCCGCGAATCGCGCCCAGCCTGAAACTCACGTCCACCAGGCGCAGCACATCCAGGTAATCCAGGCTCTCGATCCAGCGTCGGTAGTCGTCGAGCTTGCCGGCGGCGTAGATGCCGCCGATCACCGCGCCCATCGAACAGCCGGCAATGCAGGCGATGTCGTAGCCGCGCCGCTCCAGCTCCTCGATCACGCCGATGTGTGCATACCCTCGGGCGCCCCCCGACCCCAGCACCAGTGCTACGCGTTTGCTCATGGTCGTTCCTTGCGGCTGTTCTGCTCGTGGGCCTAACAATGCACCCATTCAGGGCTGTGCTTCAATCGTGACAAGCGCTGGGCTACGCTGAGCAGGGCACTTTTCAGCGTGCGTGCCGTCGAAGTGCCACCCCGAACATTTTCCTTTTGAGGTAACACCGATGAAAGCCTGGATCTGCCTGCCCCTGATTGCCCTGGTACTGAGCGGCTGCGCCGGCAAGACGGCGTACCGGGACAGCTGCGCCAATCAGCTGGATTCGGCCTGGAAGGAGCTGGACCTGGCCAAGGCCGAGGGCTTCGCCGGCACGGTCAGCTATTCCAAGGCCCTGTCGCTGCTGACCGGCGCCAAGACCCAGCAGCAGTTCGAAGCCTTCGAAGGCTGCAGCAACAAGGCCGAGAAGGCACGCTTCTACATCCGTGAATCGCGCGCCGGGCGCTGAGGGAGGACCAGGCATGTCGGCAATGCTCGACCATGTGATCGCCCAGGTGCTGACCCTGCACGTGCGTCTGCTGGCCTGCCAGGCGCGCCTGGCGGCCAATACCGACAGTGAGGCGCTGCATGACCTGCGTACCAGCGTGCGTCGCCTGCGCAGCCTGCTGCGGCCCCTGCGCGGGCTGCCGGGGGTGGACAAGCTGGAGGATGCTGCCGCCGAGCTGGGGCGCCTGACCACGCCGCTGCGCGATCGCGAGGTGCTGGCCGCGCAGTTGCTCGAACGCGGGCTGCCCGAGGTGGCCCGCCAGCAGCTTGGCGACCCGGCCCGCACCTTTGCCCGGGTGGCGGCCAGCGCCGAGCTTGCGCGGCTGCTGGCGATCATCGATGCCTTCCCGATGTTCCTGCGCGCGGCCCAGCGCCAGGGCCTGGTACGCCGCCTGGAGGCGCGGGTGGGCAAGCGCCTGCACAAGCAGTGGCGCAACCTGCAGGCTGCCATGAACGACCCGGCGCACGACCGCCACCGCCTGCGCCTGCTGATCAAGCGGGTGCGCTATGGCGCCGAGGCCTATCCACAGCTCGAACGCCTGCGCCCGGCCCTGCGCCGCGGGCTCAAGCGCGCCCAGGGCGATCTGGGCGACTGGCACGACCTGTTGCAGTGGCTGTTGCAGGCCGAGCAGCAGCCTGGCCTGGCGCCCTGCGTGGCGCACTGGCAGGCGCAACAGGCGGCGGCCGAGCAACGTGCCGACCGCACGCTGGAGACACTGCTGAGCGAAATCCAACGTCGATAAGTCGCGTGTTTGGCGCAAATGCGGCCTGTGCGCGGCGCGGCGGCTGGTTAACATCGCCACATTTGCCCACTGGTCGAGGTCCCGATGAATTTTTCCCAACTGCTCACCGCCGTGCGCCTGCAGCCCCAGGCGGTGACCATCCCGGCCGAATGGGCCCAGGGGCGTGCCTGTTTCGGCGGGCTGATGGCGGCGCTGGTGTACGAGGCCATGCACGCCAAGGTCGCCCCGGACCGTCCGGTGCGCTCGCTGGCCATCACCTTCGTAGGGCCGGCCGAGCCTGGGGTGCCGATCAGTTTCGAGGTGGAGCTGTTGCGTGACGGCAAGGCGGTCAGCTCGCTGCTGGGGCGCGCGGTACAGAATGGCCAGGTGGTGACCCTGGTGCAGGGCAGTTTCGGTGCCGGGCGCGATTCGGTGGTGCAGGTGTCAGGGCTGGCGCCGGTGCCGATGAAAAGCCTTGGCGAGTCCAGCCCCGAGTTGCCCTTCATCAAGGGCGTGACCCCCGAGTTCATTCGCCACCTGGCCATGCGCTGGGGCATTGGCGGCTTGCCGTTCAGCGGTAGCCGGTCACGCGAGATGGGCGGCTGGGTGCGCCTGCGCGGTGAGGATGTGGTCGAGGAGCCGGTGACCGAAGCCCACCTGCTGGCGCTGGTCGATGCCTGGCCACCGGCGTTGATGCCGCACCTGAGCAAGCCCGCTGCCGGCAGCACCCTGACCTGGACCATCGAGTTCGTGCAGCCGGTGGCCAGCCTGACCCCCCTGGACTGGTGCCAGTACTGCGCCCAGATCGACTACGCGCGTGACGGCTACGGCCATGTGGCGGCCGCCTTGTGGAACGGAGCCGGTGATTTGCTTGCCATCAGCCGCCAGACGGTGACCGTGTTCGCCTGAATCACTGGCGCTGGCGCTCCACCGCCACACCGGCCAGCAGGCCGATGACGCCGACGGCCAGGGTGCCCAGGTCGGCGTCGAGCGCGCCGCTCAAGACCAGCAGCGCGCCGATGGCCAGCAGCGGCAGTGCAATCAGCTGCAGCGCGATGTTGGTGGGGGTACGAGGGGCGTGATGCCAGTGGGGCAGGTGAAACAGGTGCTTGTTCATCACGGTTCTCCTCAAGGTGCAAAACGGATAACCCAAGCGTAGTTTGGCCCCCGCCAGGGGGCCAATTGCGCGCGGCTATCGCGTTTATAGCTTGAGTTGACCGATGGCCTTGTTCAGCTCGCCGGCCAGGGTGGCCAGTTCGCTGCTGGTGGTGGCCGAGTCGACGGTCTGCTGCACGGTCTCTTCGGTCACGTCGCGGATGCTCACCACTGCGCGGTTCATCTCTTCGGCCACCTGGCTCTGCTGTTCGGCCGCCACGGCGATCTGGGTATTGCTCTCGCGCATCTGCGCCACCGCGCCGGTGATCTCCGCCAGGGCCTCGCCGGCTTCCTGGGCCTGCTTGACGCAGTCGTCGGCCTTGAACGAGCTCTCGGTCATGAACTCCACCGCATCGCGGGTGCCGGCCTGCAGGGCAGAGACCATGGTGGTGATTTCATCGGTGGAGCTCTGCACGCGCTTGGCCAGGTTGCGCACCTCGTCCGCCACCACCGCGAAACCGCGGCCCAGGTCGCCGGCACGGGCCGCCTCGATCGCCGCGTTGAGGGCCAGCAGGTTGGTCTGTTCGGCGATGCTGTGAATCACCCCGACCACGCTGTTGATCTTCTGGCTGTCCTCGGCCAGTTGACGGATCATCTCGGCCGTCTGCTGCACGCCGGTGGAGAGCCCCGAGATCGACGACTGCACGCGGCTGACCACGTCCTTGCCGCTGCCGGCCAGGGTGTCGGCGCTTTGCGACAGGTCGCGTGTGGCACCGGCATGCTGGGCGATGTGGTAGACGGTGGCGGTCATTTCGTTGATGGCGGTGGCGGCCTGGTCGGTTTCGCTCTGCTGGCCGAGCATGCCGTGGCGCACCTCGTTCATGCTGGCGGCCAGGCGCGCGGCGCCGGCATCCAGCTGCGCGGCGGTTCGCGCCACGGTGTTGACCACGCGGTGGTAGGTGGTCTGCATGGCGTTGAAGGCGCTGGCCATCTGGCCGATCTCGTCGCCGCAGGACAGCGGCACCCGTGCCGACAGGTCACCGGTCTTCTCGACGTGCAGCATCACGTCCTTGAGGATGTTGAGCTGGCTGAGCAGGAAGCGGATCAGCAACTGCGAGGCGCACAGCATGGCCAGCATCAGGATCAGTACGCACACCGCATAGTTGACGAAGCGGTCGGTGAACACCTGCGCCATGCTCGGGGCCTGGGCCAGTACCGCGATCTGCTGGCCATCGCGCTGGATGACCTGCGCGCCGATCAGCGGGTCGCTGCCCAGCAGCGGCATGCCGTTCAGCTCGACCCAGCCCTGGGCAGTGGCCAGGGCCGGCAACGCCTGGCCATCGAAGGTGGGCGCCTGCCCGGGTGTGAAGCTGACCCAGGTGGCGTTCTGCGGCAAGGCCTGGCCGGCGGGCCAGGCGGCCAGCAGGCGGGCTTCGGATTGCACCCGGGCCTGGGCTGTCTCGGCCCTGGCGCGGGTTTCCAGGTGCACCGCATACAGCACCACGAACAGGGTTGTGACGAAGGCGACTGCGTTCACCGCCCAGAACTTGTACTTCAGTGAGATATTGCTGAGCCAGGCACCCATGGATAGGTCTTCTCTGATTGAGCGGAAACAATTTGGCAAGGTGCCATCAGTGTGCCAGCCAATTCAAAGACAAATCTTGATATGCGTCAAACTATGTCGGGGAGCCCGAAGAAGCGCCGGGCGCAGTCGCTGGTGTGCGCAGCCACCTGCTCGGGTGTCTCGCCCCGGTGCAGGGCCACTTCGCGCAGCACTTCGGGCAGGTAGGCCGGTTCGTTGCGACCGCTTTTGGGTTTGGGGCGCAGGGTCCGGGGCAGCAGGTAGGGGGCGTCGCTCTCCAGCATCAGGCGGCCAGTGGGGATGCTGGCGACCAGCGGGTGCAGGTGGGTGCCGCGACGTTCGTCGCAGATCCAGCCGGTGATGCCGATGTGCAGGTCCAGGTCCAGGTAGCTGAACAGGGCGCTGCGCTCGCCGGTAAAGCAGTGCACCACGGCGGCGGGCAGGCGGTCGCGGTAGTCCTTGAGAATCTGCAACAGGCGTTCGTTGGCATCACGCTCGTGCAGAAACACCGGCATCTGCAGCTGCACCGCCAGCGCCAGTTGTTCTTCCAGGGCCTTTTCCTGTTGCGGGCGTGGCGAGAAGTCGCGGTTGAAGTCCAACCCGCATTCACCCACCGCGTGCACCCGTGGCTGTTCGAGCAGCGCGCGCAGATGGCGCGCGGTGTCGCTGTTCCAGCTGCTGGCATCGTGGGGGTGTACACCGGCCGTGCTGAACAGGCGCCGGGCCTGCGGGTCGAGTTGCTCGCACAGGTGTAGCGCGGCTTCGCTGCCGGCCAGGCTGGTACCGGTCACCAGCATCTGATGCACCCCGGCGGCCTCGGCACGCTGCAAGATGGCCTCGTGCTTGCCGTCGAAACTTGGGTTGGTCAGATTGACGCCGATGTCGATGAGTTGCATGGTGCTACCTCAGGTTGTGCGGCAAAAGCGCTTGGCAGCGCCGAAAAATACCAATAACGCCAAGAACTTCAAGAAGTTGTCGCGGTCTTTTGCGGTCAATTGTCACGGACCGACCGCTCATTATGGCGTCAAATACTCAATCGCGGCCCTTTGCCGGAGACCGGATGACGCGATCACTTTGGCTTTTTTTGCTGTGTGTGGGCCTGCTGTGCGCCGGCCCGGCCCACGCACGCCTGCCTGGCCCGCAGCAGGCGGTGCCTGCGGCCAAGGTGCGCGACCTGGCGCAGATCCGTGAAAGCCGGGTGTTGCGCGTGCTGGTCAACCAGAGCCGCAACAGCTCCGGCGAGGTCAAGGGCCAGCCGGTGGGCATCGAATACCATCGGATGATCGCCTTCGAGCACTACCTCAACGGGCGTGCCCGTGACGGTCAGCAGATCCGCCTGAAGATCATCCCCAAGGCCAAGGACCAGTTGATCGGCGCATTGCAGCGTGGCGAGGGCGATCTGGTGGCGCCCGGCGAGCTGATCGATTTGAGTTCCACCCGCGGGGTGATGGCCAGCGACCCGGTGCTGGAGAATGTGCCGCTGGTGCTGGTGGGGCGCAAGGGCGAACGGACCTACCAGCGCGTCGAGCAGCTTGCCGGCCGCACCGTGACCCTGACCAGTTCGAGTGCGGCAGGCGATACCCTCCACGAAATCAACCAGCGCCTGGCCCTGCGCAAGCTGGCGCCGCTCAAGGTGGAATGGGCGGACCCCAGCCTTGCGGTGGAGGATGTGCTGGAGATGGTGCAGGCCGGCATCTTCCACCTGACCGTGGTCGAACAGCCGATTGCCCGGCGCTGGGCGCAGGTGATGCCCAAGCTGCTGGTGCAGCGCAAGGTGCAGCTGGCCCAGCCCGAGGCGATGCATTGGTACGTGCGCCGCGACGCGGCGATGCTGCACGCCAGTGTCGATCGCTTCCTCAAGGGGTATCACGCCCCGGCCGATCAGGATGTGGCGTTCGAGCGTATCTACCGGCGCCTGTACAAGGTGCATTACCCGCTGGCCCAGGCCAACCGCCAGCGCCTGGAAAAACTGCGGCCGGTGCTGCAGCGTCACGCCCAGGCCCAGAACCTGGACTGGCTGAACCTGGCGGCACTGGCGTTCAAGGAGTCGGCCCTCGACCCGGCGGCCAGGGGCGCAGGTGGCGCCCATGGGCTGATGCAGATCACCCCCGGTGCGGCGCAGCGGGTGGGGATCAGCGATATCGCCAATGTCGATGGCAATGTACAGGCCAGCGCGCGCTACCTGGCACTGATCCGGCGCAAGTTCTTTTCCAGCAACCAGCTCAACGAACGCGAGCGCATGGCGTTCGTGCTGGCCGGCTACAACCTGGGGCCGGAGCGGGTTCAGGCCATGCGGGCCGAGGCGCGGCGACGCGGCCTGAACCCCAACCAGTGGTTCTTTCAGGTAGAGCGTGTGGCGCTCGAGCAGGTGGGAATGGGGCCGGTCAGCTATGTTAATAGCGTCAACAAGTACTTTCTGGCATTCGACCGCGAACGCGACGCGCTGGAAGCCCGGGGACGAAAAGTGGCCTCACGCAAGTAATCGAAAATTACGATTTGTATGTGCAGATAATCGCGATTTTAACATTTGAAAATATGATTAAGATGGCGACCTCTACCACACACCTGCATCGCTTAAGGAAGACAGCATGAACGCCATCAACTCCGTATTGTTCACCCGTGCCGGCTGGGGCATTACCGTATTGCGCATCTTCATCGGCATCATCTTCATGGCCCATGGCTCGCAGAAGCTGTTCGGCCTGTTTGGTGGCGGCGGGCTGGCAGGCACCGCGCAGTACATGGAAAGCCTGGGGCTGACCCCGCCGACACTGATGGCGGCGCTGTCCGGTGGTGCCGAGTTCTTCGGCGGGCTGGCACTGGTCATCGGCCTGCTGGCACGCCCGGCGGCCCTGGCGCTGGTGGGGTTGCTGCTGGTGGCGATTTTCTCGGTGCACATCGGCAACGGTCTGTTCATGGCCAACAACGGCTATGAGTTCGCCCTGGCGCTGCTGGGTGGCGCGATTGCGGTACTGGTGGAAGGGGCGGGCAGGGCGTCGGTGGACCGCATGATCGCCAAGTGAGCCTTGGCGTTGTGGCACAAAAAAGGGCCTGCATTGCAGGCCCTTTTTTGTGCCCGACCCGGCTGCTTGCTTCTGCGGCAACGCAGGCGCCTTCAGGGGCACCGACAGGTGCAGGAACCGGCGTCGCCGTCGAATGCGAGAAACTCGCTTGTTTTTCCGGCGTCCGGGTCGTTTATCAGACGATGGCATTGTTGACAGCCGGGCCGGCGCTTCTCTAGGATGCTGGCTTGCGCCGATTTAAACAGCTACTTGCGGGGCGCAGGAAGACCACCAGCAGGTCGTCCGAATACCGCTAAAGCGCTGGTTCGGTGACGCCTCGCACCGCAGCCCAGCGGGATCTGCGAGGCACAGAGAAGTACACCATGAGTTGCCCACGTACCAGCGTTTGCCTCACCCCTCTCCCTACCAGCCAGGCGGCTCGCACGCCGCGCATTCTGCTGAGCGGCAAACACCAGCCGACCCTGCTGCGCTACCTCGATGGCTGGCCCCGCCCCAAAGGCCGCGCCACGGCGTTCCTGATCCAGTTCGCCGACTCCTGCGAAACCCTCGCCCGGTTCGGTAACGACCGTTTCGACCTGGCCGTGGTGCAGGCGCCCTCGAGGGCCGATGCCGCCGAAGTGATCCACCACCTGACCCGCGTCGCCCGCCAGGGCTTGATCACCCGCGCCTGATCGCTCAGGGGTACTCGATCTCGACGATGTACACCGTCTGTTCGCCAGTCGGTGTCTGCACCCGCACTTCAGCGTCCAGCGCCTTGCCGATCAGGGCGCGGGCCAGGGGCGAATCGATGCTGATCAGGCCCAGTTTCAAGTCCAGCTCGTCGGGCCCGACGATGCGGTAGCGCGATTGTTCGCCGTCTTCGTTCTCGACCGTGACCCAGGCCCCGAAGTACACCTTGTTCGGGTCGCTGGGCCGTTCGCTCACCACTTTCAGGTTTTCCAGGCGCTTGGTCAGGAAGCGCACGCGGCTGTCGATTTCGCGCAGCATCTTCTTGCCGTAGGTGTACTCGGCGTTTTCCGAACGGTCACCTTGCGCTGCTGCCTCACTGACCGACTGGGTCACCTGGGGCCTGCGCACATGCCACAGTTCATGCAGCTCGGCGCGCATGCGCGCCTCGCCCTGTGGGGTGATCAGTGCGGTGCCGGCAGTGCGGGGCGGGCGGTATCGGCTCATGGGCTTCCAGGCTCGGGTAGGTAGCCGCCGAGTCTATCAGCCCTCGCGAAGCACTGTCAGCGGGCTGGCATTGAGCGCCCGGCGCGTGCCGAATACCCCCGCACCCCCCACCAGCAACGCACCGATCACCGGCAACAGCAGCAGCCACGGGTGCGGGCTCCAGTGCAGGTCGAATGCGTAGCGGTACAGCAGCAGGCTGATCAGTTCGGTGCCCAGCGCCGCGAGCAGGCCGCTGGCAGCGCCCAGCAGGCCGAACTCGATGCGCCGGGCCTTGACCAGCAGGCTGCGGCTGGCGCCCAGTGCCCGCAGCAGCGCACCCTGGTGGATGCGCTCGTCCAGGGTGGCCTGCAGCCCGGCGAACAACACGGCCAGGCCCGCCGCCAGCACGAACAGCAGCACATACTGTACCGCCAGGGTCACCTGGGCCAGGATGCTGCGCAACTGCTCCAGCAGCGCATCGACCTGCAGGATGGTGGCTGCCGGGAACGCTCGCGACAGGGCCACCACCTGCTGGTCGTGGCCTGGGGCCAGGTAGAAGCTGGTGAGATAGGTGGTCGGCAGGTCCTGCAGGGTGCCGGGCTGGAAGATCATGTAGAAGTTGGGCTGGAAACTGTCCCAGTTGACCGTGCGCAGGCTGCTGACCTGTACCTGGCGCTCCAGGCCACCGATGCTGAAGGTCAGGGTGTCGCCCAGCTTGAGCTTGAGGCTCTCGGCCAGCTGCGCCTCCACCGACACGCCGGGCAAGGCATCGGCCGTTGGCTGCGCCTGCCACCACTGGCCGGCGCTCAAGGTGTTGCCCTGGGGCAGGTCGGCGGCCCAGGTCAGGCTCAGGTCGCGCTGGACGGCGCGGTCACCGGTGGATTCCTTGCTGACGATCTCGCGCACCGGCTCGCCATTGATGAGCGTCAGGCGCCCGGGAATCACCGGGAACAACGGCGCGGCATGGACCGAGAATTCGTTCAGGCGCTGGGCGAAGGTGTCCTTGTCGTCCGGCAGGATGTTGAGCACGAAATAGTTGGGAGCATCCTTGGGCAGCTGGTTCTGCCAGGTGTCGAGCAGCTCGGTGCGCAGCAGGGCGATCAGGGCCATGGCCAGCAGGATCATGCCGAAGGCCAGCGACTGGCCTGCCGCCGCCAGCGGATGCTTGAGCAGTTGCCCCAGGCCCAGGCGCCAGGCCAGCGGGGCGCCGGCCAGCAGCCGGCGCAGGCTGCGCAAGCCGAGCAGCAGCAGACCGCCCAGCACCAGCGCGGCCACCAGACCGCCGCCGAGCAGGGCGAAGGTCAGCAGCAGGTCCAGGCTCAGGCGCCACATGATGAGGCCCAGGGCCAACAGTGCTGCGCCATACACCAGCCAGCTGCTTGCCGGCACCGGCAGCAGGTCGCGGCGCAGTACCCGCAGCGGCGGCACCCGGCCCAGCGCTGCCAATGGCGGCAGGGCGAAGCCGGCCAGCGCCACCAGCCCGGTGGCGATCCCGGCCAGGGCCGGGGCGATGCCACCTGGCGGCACCTGCGAAGGCAGCAGGCCCTGCAGCAGGGCGAACAGGCCCAGTTGCGCCAGCCAGCCGAGCAGTGCGCCCCCCAGGGCTGCCACGCTACCCAAAATCGCCAGTTGCAGGCAGAACAGGCTCAGCGCCTGGCGCCGGGACAGGCCCAGGCAGCGCAGCAGGGCGCTGGCATCGAAGCGGCGCATGGCAAAACGGCTGGCCGACAGCGCCACGGCCACGCCGGCCAGCAGCACCGCCACCAGGCTGGCCATGTTCAGGTAGCGTTCGGCCTTGCCCAGTGCACCGCCGATCTGCTGGTTGCCGTCACGCGAGTCGCGCAGTTGCTGGTGGGCGGCAAGCCCCGCCTTGGTAGCCTGGGTGTAGCTTGCCAGGGCCTGGGGTTCGCCGCGCCACAGGTCGCGGTAGATGACCCGGCTGCCGGGCTGCACCACGCCGGTGGCATCCAGGTCGGCGAGGTTCATCAGCACCCGCGGGGTGAGGCTGTAGAAGTTGCCGGCGCGGTCCGGCTCATAGGTCAGCACGCGGCTCAGGCGCAGGGTCTTCATGCCCACGTCGACGCTGTCACCGATCTTGAGGTTCAGCGCCGCCAGCAGGCGCGACTCGACCCAGGCTTCGCCCGGCGCCGGACCACCGCCGGCCACCTCCGGCCCGTAGGCCTCGGCGGCACTGCGCAGCTCCCCGCGCAGCGGGTAACCCGTGCCGGCAGCCTTGACACTGGAGAGCTGGATACCGTTGTCGGTGGCGATCACGCTGGAGAACTCGACCACTTTCGCATGGGCCAGGCCCAGCTGTTCGCCGTTGCGGATCTGTTCCGGGGTGGCCGGGGCGCTGCCCTGCAGCACCAGGTCGGCGCCAAGGAACTCGGTGGCACGCAGCAGCATGGCGCCGTTCAGGCGGGCGCCGAAGTAGCCGATGGCGGTGCTGGCGGCCACGGCCACCAGCAGGGCGAAGAACAGCACGCGCAGTTCGCCGGCGCGTGCATCGCGCATCAGTTGACGCAACGCCAGGCGCGGCAGGCGCAGAAACGACAGGTGTGCCATCTAGGGCTCCAGCGGGGTGACCAGGTGGCCGGCTTCCAGGCGAATCAGCCGGCCGCAGCGGTGCGCCAGGCGTTCATCGTGGGTGACCAGGACGAGGGTGGTGCCGCGTTCCTTGTTCAGTTCGAACAGCAGGTCGCTGATGCGTTCACCGGTGTGGCTGTCGAGGTTGCCGGTGGGCTCGTCGGCGAACAGCACCGCAGGCTCGGCGGCAAAGGCGCGGGCAATTGCCACCCGCTGCTGCTCGCCGCCGGACAACTGGCGTGGCGAATGGCTCAGGCGCTGGCCCAGGCCGACCCGTTCGAGCAGGCTGCGGGCGTGTTCGCGGGCATCGCGGCGTCCGTCCAGCTCCAGCGGCAGCATCACGTTCTCAAGGGCATTGAGGCTGTCGAGCAGCTGGAACGACTGGAACACGAAGCCGACATGCTCGGCGCGGACCTGGGCGCGCTGGTCTTCGTCGAGCGGGCCCAGGTCGTGCCCGGCCAGTGTCACCGAGCCTGCACTGGGCAGGTCGAGGCCGGCCAGCAGGCCGAGCAGGGTGGACTTGCCCGAGCCGGAGGCGCCGACAATGGCCAGGCTGTCGCCCTGTTTCAATTCCAGGCTCAGTTCGTGCAGGATGGTCAGGTCGCCTTCCGCGCTGGGGACCACTTTGCTAAGGTTGCGCGCAGTCAAGATGCTGGGGCCCATGGAGAATCCAATGCGAGTGTGGTTATTGAGTGCAGGCCTGGCCTTGCTGTGCATGGCCCAGGGCGCATCGGCAGGAACGGTGTTGATCGTTGGGGATAGTATCAGTGCCGCTTTTGGCCTGGATACCCGTCAGGGGTGGGTTGCCCTGCTCGAACAGCGGCTCAAGGCCGAGGGTTTCGATGACAAGGTGGTCAATGCCTCGATCAGTGGCGACACCAGTGCCGGGGGCCAGGCGCGGCTGCCTGCGCTGCTTGCAGAGCACAAGCCCAGCCTGGTGGTGGTGGAGCTGGGTGGCAATGACGGGCTGCGCGGGCAGGCACCGGCGCAATTGCAACAAAATCTTGCCTCGATGATCGATCGCTCCCGTGATGCCGGTGCCAGGGTGCTGCTGCTGGGCATGCGCCTGCCACCCAACTATGGCAAGCGCTACACCGATGCGTTCGCACAGGTGTATGCCGATCTTGGCAAGGAAAAGGACGTGCCGCTGGTGCCGTTCTTTCTCGAAGGGGTAGGTGGCGTGCCCGGGCTGATGCAGGCCGATGGCATCCATCCGGGGCAGGGCGCCCAGGCGCAGTTGCTGGAAAATGCCTGGCCATCAATAAAACCGCTGCTTTGACGCTTTTATACTGATCGGCTTTCGGCTAATGTTGCGCCCCCGATTTGGAGCCCCCGATGCCGCGTCCCGCCTGGTCCCTGTATGCCTATCAATTGATCGAGCCTGACGAACAGCTTGACCTGTTCGCCTGCCAGGAGAGTCGCGTCCACCTGATCGCCCGCCAACTCGAACTGGGCGGCTCCGTCGACCGTACCCTGTGTGGCACCCTGTTGCCGGCGCAACCGCGCTGGTCGGGTGTGGAACGCAGCATCTACCGTGACCAGCGCCTGTGCCGCCTGTGCCGGGCGATCCTCGAGGCGCAGCGGCGCGGCACGCGTCCGGTATGGCCCGAGCTGCAGGCCTGACGTCGGATCTTTTACGTTTGGCAAGGGTTCTGTGCCCGGATGCCTCCCGATCCCGCAGGGGGCGGTGTACAATTGCCCGCTTGATCCACCTGAATTAGCGAAGGATTTCCCGGATGTTGCCGCGCTTTCCCGCCGTCACCCGTTGCCTGTCCCTGGCCGCCCTGCTGGCGGCGGGCCCTGTTGCCGCTCTGGAGTTCCCCCTGCCGCCGCCGGGCGAGGATGTCATCGGCCAGGTCCAGGTGATCAAGGCCAAGTATGAGGACACCTTCGCCGACATCGGTACCGCCAACGACCTGGGCTACCTGGAAATGGTCGCGGCCAACCCGGGCGTGGACCCCTGGTTGCCAGGCGCCGGCACCGAGATCGTGCTGCCGACCCGTTTCATCCTGCCGCCGGGCCCGCGCGAAGGCATCGTGATCAACCTTGCCGAGTACCGCCTGTACTACTACCCCAAAGGCGAGAACGTGGTGCACACCTTCCCGCTGGGCATCGGCCGCGAAGGCTGGGGTTCGCCTATTGCCAACACCAAGGTCACGGCCAAGACGCCGAACCCGACCTGGACCCCACCGGCCTCGATCAAGGCCGAGCACGCCGCCGACGGTGATCCGTTGCCCAACGTGGTGCCGGCCGGCCCGGACAACCCGCTGGGCCCGTTCAAGTTCACCCTGGGCGTACCGGGCTACCTGATCCACGGTTCCAACAAGAAGTTCGGCATCGGCATGCGTACCAGCCATGGCTGTTTCCGCATGCTCAACAACAACGTGCTGCAACTGGCGAGCATGGCCCCGGTGGGGACTTCGGTGCGCATCATCAACGAGCCGTACAAGTTCGGCCTCAGTGGTGGCAAGGTCTACCTCGAGGCGCATACCCCGCTGGATGACAAGGGCGACCCGTCGGTGGTCGACAAGCACACGGCAGTGATCAATGCCCTGCTCAAGCGCGAAGACCTGGCCAACAACCTGCGCATGAACTGGGACATGGTGCGTGACGTGGTGGCGGCCGAAGATGGTATCCCGGTAGAGATCGCGGTGCCGGGTGACGCCAGTGCGCCGATGGTATCGAGCGTTCCGCTCGAAATGCAGTAACCCGCTTGTGTTTGCACGAGGCCCGCTTCATGCGGGCCTCGTCGTTTGCGCAGGACGGTTCTGCAGGCAATAAAAAAGCCGACCCACAGGTGGGTCGGCTTTTTAACAATCCCGAGGGATTATTACTTGCGGCTGGCTTTTTCCAGCATACGCAGAGCGCGCTCGTTAGCTTCGTCAGCAGTTTGCTGAGCTTTCTGAGCGGCGGCCAGAGCGTCATCAGCCTTGCGGTAGGCTTCATCGGCACGAGCTTGTGCACGGGCTGCTGCGTCTTCGGTTGCAGTCAGGCGGGCTTCGGTTTCTTTGGAGACGCTGCTGCAACCGGTGGCCAGTACTGCGGCCAGAGCCAGAGCAGAGAATTTCAGAACGTTGTTCATCGTGTTCCCCTTCAAGGACTTTCTATTAAAGAGCCATCTCTCAACAAAGAGAAACTGGCCGGCGTACATAGTACCCATTACTTGTAGTAAGTAAACTGACCGAGCGCAAGAACCGGAAAAAAATTGCGCGGTTGCGCAGGCCGCCCCGGCGGGGGTGTGAAAAGAATGCAGGCGCTTTTGTAGCGGCGCTGAAACACCGCTGTAAATGCGTCTTTGTAGTGAACTAAAAGTGACTCCAAGTGTCATTGTTCGTCTTACCACTACATCATCCGGCTACTGTTGGCAGTGTGGCTCGCTGCCGTGTTCGCATGCTGCAAGTGCAGGTTTTTTACGATCAAGTACCTTGAGCATCTGTGCACTGGGCGCCTACTATTTGTGGGTGCTCAGTTGCCAGAGAACAACCAGGCTGTTCTCGCTGTCCAAACGGGCACGGGGTGGCGTAGAGGTTCCTTCGCCGGACAAACATCGGTAAGGTAAGGGTCTGACGAGAAGACCCGCGAGGAGTAGTGATGAGCGAGGCGTTGTCCATCCACCATGACCAGGCTGGTCATCAGTTCGAGACCAATGTGGACGGTCATCGTGCCTACCTGACCTACATGGACCTGGGTAAGCAGACATTGGATATCTACCGCACGTTCGTGCCCAATGCGCTGCGTGGGCGAGGCATCGCTGCGGCGCTGACCGAAAAGGCCCTCGCCTATGCCGAGGACATGGGCTACACCGTGATCCCCTCGTGCTCCTATGTCGAGCGCTACATGGAACGTCATCAAAAGCATTCCAACAAGGCCTGAGCCTGCTGACACCCTGTTGAAAACGAAAACGCCGGGCATTGCCCGGCGTTTTCGTTGATGGCTTTCAGCCGCGGTTGCGCTTGGGCAACACGTCCTTGAGCTTGGCGCGCATGCTGCGCACGGACTTTTCGGTGGCTTCCCAGTCGATGCAGGCATCGGTGATCGACACGCCGTACTGCAGTTCGGCAAGGTCCTTGGGGATGGCCTGGCAGCCCCAGTTGAGGTGGCTTTCGACCATCAGGCCGATGATCGACTCGTTGCCTTCGAGGATCTGGTTGGCCACGTTGTCCATCACCAGCGGTTGCAGGGCCGGGTCCTTGTTGGAATTGGCGTGGCTGCAGTCGACCATGATGTTCGGCTTGATCCTGGCCTTGGCCAGGGCCTGCTCGCACAGGGCGACGCTGACCGAATCATAGTTGGGCTTGCCGTTGCCGCCGCGCAGCACCACGTGACCGTAGGCGTTGCCCTTGGTGGTGACGATGGATACGCCACCTTCCTGGTTGATGCCCAGGAAACGGTGCGGGCTGGAAACCGATTGCAGTGCGTTGATCGCCACGGTCAGGCCGCCGTCCGTACCGTTCTTGAAGCCGACGGCCGAAGACAGGCCCGAGGCCATCTCGCGGTGGGTCTGGGATTCGGTGGTGCGCGCGCCGATCGCCGACCAGCTGATCAGGTCCTGCAGGTACTGCGGGGAGATCGGGTCGAGGGCTTCGGTGGCGGTGGGCAGGCCCATTTCCGCCAGATCCAGCAGCAGCTGGCGACCGATGTGCAGGCCGTCCTGGATCTTGAACGAGTCATCCAGGTACGGGTCGTTGATCAGGCCCTTCCAGCCCACCGTGGTGCGCGGCTTCTCGAAATACACACGCATCACCAGGTACAGGGTGTCGGCGACTTCGGCCGCCAGCACCTTCAGGCGCTCGGCGTATTCGTGTGCGGCCTTGAGGTCATGGATCGAGCAGGGGCCGATCACCACGAACAGGCGGTGGTCCTTGCCGTCGAGGATATTGCGTACCACTTCGCGGCCCGCGGTCACGGTCTGCAGGGCGGTGGCGCTGAGTGGAATGTCCTTCTTGAGCTGATCGGGGGTGATCAAGGTCTCGTTGGAGGCAACGTTAAGGTCGTCGATCGGTAAATCAGCCATCGTGTTACTCGTCAGGTCACGGGTGCCGGCCGCCAGCTACCCGCGCGGCGGAGCAGCATGATTGAACGCGGCGGGGTGCCGAACCTTAGCGCGTTACACCGTGATTCGACAATGGGCAGGGCCCGCTTTCCTGCCGCTTTGGCCCATTGGTATGGGCTTTTCTGATCAAAAGTGCCGTCACCCGACACGCTCGCAGGTTGCGGGCGGCAGCGCCCGGCCTGATAGTGTGTCGATTGTTTGACCTTATGGCGCCCGATGCAGGGCAGTGCGGAGCAGAGCGGCGATGAGCAAAGGCCTTGGCGACAAACTGGTGGTAGCCATTTCATCACGGGCACTGTTCGATCTCAGCGAGAGCCATCGGCTGTTCCTGGCCGAGGGTGTCGAAGCCTACCGCCAGTACCAGATCGAGCACGAAGACGAATACCTGCAACCGGGTGATGCGTTCCCGTTGGTGGAAAAGCTGCTGGGCCTCAATGCCAGCCTCGGCCAGGCCCGGGTCGAGGTGGTGCTGGTGTCACGCAACAGCGCCGACACCGGGCTGCGGGTGTTCAATTCCATCGAGCATTATGGCCTGGGCATTTCGCGGGCAGCCTTCGTTGGCGGGCGCAGTCCGTATCCGTACCTGGCCGCCTTTGGTTGCCACCTGTTTCTGTCCACCGATGCAGAAGATGTGCGCCGCGCACTGGACGCCGGTTTTGCCGCTGCCACCATCCTTTCCGGCGGGGCACGGCGTGCGGCCAGCGCGGAGCTGCGTATCGCCTTCGATGGCGATGCAGTGGTGTTTTCCGACGAGTCCGAACGCGTCTATCAGCTCGGCGGCCTGGAGGCGTTCCAGGCCAGCGAGCGCGAGTCGGCCCGCGAGCCGCTGCGCGGCGGGCCGTTCAAGGCCTTCCTGGCGGCGCTCAACGTGCTGCAGAAGGAGTTCCCCAGTGGCGCCTGTCCGATTCGCACCGCACTGGTGACGGCGCGCTCGGCGCCGGCCCACGAGCGGGTCATCCGCACCTTGCGCGAATGGGACATTCGCCTGGACGAGTCGCTGTTTCTCGGCGGCCTGGACAAGTCGGCGTTTCTCGAGGCGTTCGCGGCCGATGTGTTCTTCGACGACCAGGCAGGGCACTGCGAACGCGCCAGTGCAGTGGTCGCCACCGGCCATGTGCCCCACGGCATCAGCAACGAACGTACCCCCGGCTAGGCCGCCTGGCAGGGCGCCGGACGGCTCTGCGCGTCGTTTTGGCGCTGCTAAGCTGAACCTTGCCCTGCCGTATCGGCAGCTAGGAGGTCAAATGATCCGTTCGATGCTGTGTGCCACCGACCTCGGTTGTTACTCCCCTTATGTCATGCAACACGCGCTGGCGCTGGCACGCAGCTTCAGCGCCGAACTGTACGTGGTCCATGCCGTGGAACCGATGGGCCAGTTCGCCGAATCGCTGCTGGAAAGCTACCTTGATGAACATACCCTGTCCCATATGCGCGGTCGGGCGCTCAATACCGTGATGGCGAACATCGAACAGCGGGTGCTGGAGAACTTTCAGGATGAACTGGGCGAGAAGGAAGACCTGGCGCTGATCCGCGCGGTGCGGGTACGCCAGGGCGACCCGGCCGACGTGATCCTGGAGCAGGCCCAGCGCCTGAGCGTCGACCTGCTGATCGTCGGCAGCCACAGCCAGGGCGCCGGTAGCGAGATCCCCTTGGGGCGCACGGCGGTACGCGTCCTTCAGCTGTCGCCGGTGCCTGTGTACATGGTGCCCCTGGCGCAGTACCTGGGGCGGCGCAAGTCATAGGGGAGGCGGTGTAGGACGTTGTAAGAAAGCTGAAGAAATAGTTCTAGATTTATTCTTCAAACCACTAATATAGTTATAACTCGTCGCTGCTGCCGGTGACGCCCAGTTGATTTGAGGGATACCTATGAAGCTTCAACAATTGCGCTACATCTGGGAAGTGGCGCACCACGACCTCAACGTCTCCGCGACAGCGCAGAGCCTGTATACCTCCCAGCCGGGGATCAGCAAGCAGATTCGCCTGTTGGAAGACGAGCTGGGTGTGGAAGTGTTCGCCCGCAGCGGCAAGCACCTGACCCGCGTGACCCCGGCAGGTGAGCGCATCATCACCACCGCCGGCGAGATTCTGCGCAAGGTCGAGAGCATCAAGCAGATCGCCCAGGAATTCTCCAACGAGAAAAAGGGCACCCTGTCGATCGCCACCACCCACACCCAGGCACGCTACGCCCTGCCGCCGGTGATCAGTTCGTTCATCAAGCAATACCCTGAAGTGGCGCTGCACATGCACCAGGGCTCGCCGATGCAGATCGCCGAGATGGCGGCTGACGGTACCGTCGACTTCGCCATCGCCACCGAGGCCCTGGAGCTGTTCGGTGATCTGGTGATGATGCCGTGCTACCGCTGGAATCGTTGCGTGGTGGTGCCGCAGGGTCACCCCCTGACCAAGTTGCCCAAGCTCACCCTGGAGGCGTTGGCCGAATACCCGATCGTGACCTATGTGTTCGGCTTCACTGGCCGCTCCAAGCTCGACGAAGCCTTCAGCCATCGCGGCCTGACCCCCAAGGTGGTGTTCACCGCGGCCGATGCCGACGTGATCAAGACTTACGTGCGCCTGGGCCTGGGCGTGGGCATCGTGGCCAAGATGGCGGTGGACACCAAGCTCGACAACGACCTGGTGGTGCTCGATGCCAGTGAGCTGTTCGAGTCCAGCATCACCAAGATCGGTTTCCGTCGTGGCACCTTCCTGCGTGGTTTCATGTGCGACTTCATCGAGAAGTTCGCGCCCCACCTGACCCGTGAAGTGATGGCCAAGGCCATCCAGTGCCACAACAAGCAGGAACTCGAAGAGCTGTTCGCTGGCGTCGAACTGCCAGTGCATTAAGCCCTTGCAGTGCCTTCAGGCCGCCAGCACGGTGGCCTGAAGGCGCTCCTGCAGATAGCCCCGCGAGCAGGTAGCCCAGCCACTGGCCACGATGCCCTTACTGCTGACGCAATGTCTGGCAGGTGGGGCGAGGTGCTGCGCTCAGGGTGTGCATGTTCAGCCCTTGGTAATCAGGTTGCCGGCGTGCAGCCCGCATTCCTTCTGAGTCGACTCCTCCCACCACCAGCGGCCTTCGCGCTCGTGCTGGTTGGGCAGTACCGGGCGCGTGCAGGGTTCGCAGCCGATGCTGATGAAGCCGCGTTCATGCAGGCTGTTGTAGGGCAGCTCGAGCATGCGGATGTAGCCCCAGACTTCCTCACTGCTCATCTGCGCCAACGGGTTGAACTTGTACAGGGTGCGCTCGGGGGTGGAGAAGGCGCTGTCGATTTCCAGCGCGGCCACCTGGCTGCGGGTGCCCGGGCTCTGGTCGCGGCGCTGGCCGGTGGCCCAGGCGCTGACGGTGCTCAGCTTGCGGCGCAGCGGCTCGATCTTGCGGATGCCGCAGCATTCGCCGTGGCCGTCCTTGTAGAAGCTGAACAGGCCCTTTTCCTTCACGAAGGGGTCGAGTGCACTGCGATCAGGGGAAAGGATCTCGATCGGCAGCTTGTACTGCTCGCGCACCTGGTCGATGAACCGGTAGGTTTCCGGATGCAGGCGGCCGGTGTCGAGGCTGAACACCTTGACGTTCTTGTTCAGCTTCCAGGCCATGTCCACCAGCACCACGTCTTCGGCGCCACTGAAGGAGATCCACAGGTCGTCGCCGAAGTGTTCGAAGGCGAGCTTGAGGATGTCCTGCGGGGACTTGTTGGCATAGGTCGCGGCGAGGGCGGCGACGTCGAAGGGTTGGCTCATCAGGCGGCTTCCGGTCATTGAATGGCGCTTGGCGCTCGTAATGGGCGAATGTTAACAAAAATTGCCGGGTTAGACGGCGCGCCTGTAGAGTGCGCCTTCCATTTTTAGCGTTGTTCGAGGAGTGAGCTGTGGAAATTGCCTGTCTCGACCTGGAAGGTGTACTGGTCCCGGAGATCTGGATCGCCTTTGCGGAAAAAACCGGAATCGAATCGTTGCGGGCCACCACCCGCGACATTCCCGATTACGACGTGCTGATGAAGCAGCGCCTGCGCATCCTGGATGAGCACGGCCTGAAGCTTTCCGACATCCAGGCAGTGATTGCCACGCTCAAGCCGCTGGACGGCGCCATCGAGTTCGTGGACTGGTTGCGCGAGCGTTTCCAGGTGGTGATCCTGTCCGACACCTTCTACGAATTCTCGCAGCCGCTGATGCGCCAGCTGGGTTTCCCGACCTTGCTGTGCCACCGCCTGATCACCGACCAGAGCGATCGTGTGACCGGCTACCAGCTGCGCCAGAAAGACCCCAAGCGCCAGTCGGTGCTGGCATTCAAGAGCCTGTACTACCGGGTGATCGCGGCGGGTGACTCGTACAACGACACCACCATGCTGGGCGAGGCGGATGCAGGCATCCTGTTCCATGCGCCGGAAAACGTGATTCGCGAGTTCCCGCAGTTCCCGGCGGTGCATGATTTCGAGGCGCTGAAGAAAGAGTTCATCAAGGCCTCGAACAGGTCGTTGAGCCTGTAATACCCCCTTCGCCGGCAAGGCCGGCTCCTGCACGCTGTAGGAGCCGGCCTTGCCGGCGAAGCGTTCTAGAGGCCCTGCAGGGTCTGGAGCAACACCCTGACCTTGGTGATCGACTCCTCGTACTCCGCCTCCCACTGCGAGTCCGCCACCACCGCACCGCCCCCCCAGCAGCACACCTGGCCGTCCTTCACCAGCAGGCTGCGGATGGCGATCGAGCTGTCCATCTCCCCGCGCACGTCCACATACAGCAGCGAGCCGCAATACAGTGCACGTCGGCTCGGCTCCAGTTCGTCGATGATCTGCATCGCCCGAATCTTCGGCGCCCCGGTGATCGAGCCGCCGGGGAAGCTGCCGGCTATCAGGTCCAGCGCATCCTTGCCCGGTGCCAGGCGCCCGGTCACGCTGCTGACCATGTGGTGCACGTTGGGGTAGCTCTCCAGGCTGAACAGCTCCGGCACCTGCACCGAGCCGGTAGCGCAGCTGCGCCCCAGGTCGTTGCGCAGCAGGTCCACGATCATCAGGTTCTCGGCGCGGTCCTTGGTGCTGGCCAGCAGCTCGGCAGCATTGGCGGCATCCTGCACGGGGTCGCTGCTGCGCGCACGGGTGCCCTTGATCGGGCGGGTTTCGACCTCGCCCTGGCTGACCCTGATGAAGCGCTCGGGCGAGAAGCTCAGCAGCGCGCTGCCATCGGCCAGTACCTGATAGCCGGAGAAGGGCGTAGGGCAGGCAGCCCGCAGCGCCTGGTAGGCCGTCCACGGGTCGCCCTGGCAGGGTGCGCGAAAGCGTTGGGTAAGGTTGATCTGGTAGCAGTCGCCGGCATGGATGTACTGCTGCACCCGCTCGAACGCCTGACGGTAATCCTCGGCTGCGAGGTCGCCGCGCATTGGCGCAGCAAGCCTGAATGCGCCGGCTGCCGTCGGGGCGTCGTGCTCGAACAGTGCCACCAGGCGCTCGCGTTCGGTGGCGGGCAGCGCCGGATGAAACACCAGCTGGCTGCGTTGCAGCTGATGGTCGCTGATCAGTGCCCAGGCATACAGCCCCAGGCTTGCGTCACCCAGCCCCAGGTCTTCGCAGGCAATGGCGGGCAGGCGCTCCAGGCGCCGGCCGAAGTCGTAGCTCAGGTAGCCGATCAGGCCGCCGGCGAACGGCAGCTCGACACCTGCCGGCAAGTGCGCGCGCCCAAGCCCGGCCAGTTGCTCGCGCAGGCGCTGCAGGTAGTGCTGGCCGTCTTCTTCGGCGTCCGGGGTCAGCGTGCACAATGGCCAGGCGCTGAGCAGGTCGAAGCGCCCACGCACGGCGCCAGGCCGCGCGCTGTCGAGCAGCACGGCGCCAGGTGCCTGGCGGATACGGGCAAAGTAGGCGGCCGGGTCGGCCTGGTAGGGCAGGGGGTGAAGTGTGCAGGTCGGCATTCGGGTGAACAGCTGTCGAGGCGGGGCGAGCATTGTAGCCCTGTGCAGGCGATGCTCCTAGCGGATCGGCGACCGCCCTGTGCGCTGCTGCGCCAGGGCGGTGGCAGATTACTGCGCCGGGATGTGGCCGAACAGTTCCTGGGCGAAGCGCACGCGCTCTTCGACGCTTTCCTTGATGCCATTGCTGGCCAGTTCCTCAAGGTGCGCCTCGACGGCGTGGGTGCGCAGGGTCAGGCCGCAATCGTTGGCGATCTGGATGTTCAGGCCGGGGCGGGCGTTGAGTTCCAGGATCAGCGGGCCCTTGTCCTGGTCCAGCACCATGTCCACGCCGATGTAGCCCAGGCCGCACAGTTCATAGCAGCCGGCGGCCAGCTTCATGAAGCCGTCCCAGTTGGGCAGTTGCACGCCGTCCACCGCATTGGTGGTGTCGGGGTGCTTGCTGATGATGTTGTTCAGCCAGGTACCGCGCAGGGTCAGGCCGGTCGCCAGGTCCACACCCACGCCGATGGCGCCCTGGTGCAGGTTGGCCTTGCCGCCGGACTGGCGCGTGGGCAGGCGCAGCATGGCCATGACCGGGTAGCCCATGAGCACGATGATGCGGATGTCCGGTACGCCTTCGTAGCTGATGCTCTTGAAGATCTGGTCCGGGGTTACCCGGTACTCGATCAGCGCGCGGTCGCGATGGCCACCCAGTGAGTACAGCCCGGTGAGGATGCTCGACACCTGGTGCTCGATTTCCTCGTGGGTGATGATCTTGCCGGACACCGTGCGGTAGCGGTTCTCGAAGCGGTCGGCGATCACCAGGATGCCGTCACCACCGGCGCCCTGCGCCGGCTTGATGACGAAATCGCTGCGCCCGCCGATGATCTCGTCGAGCTTGTCGATGTCCTTTTCGGTGGAGATCACCCCGTACATTTCCGGCACGTGGATGCCGGCCTTGATCGCCCGCTCCTTGGTGATGATCTTGTCGTCGACGATCGGGTACAGGTTGCGCTTGTTGTACTTGAGCACGTAGTCCGCGTTGCGCCGGTTGATACCCATGATGCCCCGGGCTTCCAGGGCCTTCCAGGTTTTCCATAGGCCGAACATCAGGCGTCAGCCTTCACGAAGGCCTTGAAGCGCACCAGCTCCGTCAGGCGGTAGCCGCGGTAGCGACCCATCGCCAGCATGAAGCCCACCAGAATCAGCAGCACCGCCGGGAAGGTGAACACGAAGTACACCAGTTCGGGCACGCTCATCAGCAGGTGCGCGACCGAGGCGGCGAACAGGGTGCCGATGGCGACTTTCATGGCATGGCCGCCGCCGCGTTCCTCCCAGGTGATCGACAGGCGTTCGATGGTCATGGTCAGAATCACCATCGGGAACAGTGCCACCGACAGCCCGCGCTCCAGGCCCAGCTTGTGGCTGAACAGGCTGATGGCCGCGATCAGCACCACCACGAAGGTCAGTACCACCGACAGGCGCGGCAGCATCTGCAGCTTCAGGTGTTCGAGGTAGGAGCGCAGGGTCAGGCCCAGCGCGGTGATCACCGTGAACAGGGCGATACCGAAGCCCAGTTGAGTCTCACGGAAGGCCAGGGCGATCAGCACCGGGGTGAAGGTACCCAGGGTCTGCAGGCCGATCAGGTTGCGCAGCACCAGGATCACCAGCACGCCGATCGGGATCATCACCATGATCATGAAGGTCTGCTGGGTCTGCAGCGGCAGGCCGTACAGCGAGTATTCGAGGAAGTCGGCGTCGGTGTTCTCGTCGGTCAGCTTGGCCAGGCGGATGGCGTTCATCTCGCTGTTGTTCAGGCTGAAGCTGACGTTGACCTTCTTGCCGCCATCGACGGTGATCAGCGGATCATCGCCGGTCCACCACAGCAGGCGGTCGGCCGGCAGGCCCTGCTCGCCGGTGTCCGGGTTGAAGTACAGCCAGTCGTTGCCGTTGAAGCTGCGCAGCCACAGTTCCGGGCTCTGCGGCTGGTCGGCCAGCAGGCGGATGGTGTGCACCTTCTCCACCGGTACGTGGGCGATCGACAGCAGCAGGTCGATGACCTTGGCCTTGTTCAGCGAAGAGGCATCGCCGGCCAGCAGCAGCTTGACGTTGTCGTCGTTGGGGTTGTTGACCCGCTTGATGGTCTCGCTGACGAAGGTCTCGACGTCGGCCGAGTGCTGGCGGATAGGTGCCATCAACGCTTCGGCGGCGATCTTCTCCGGCCCTTCGACCGGCTGGCTGTCACGGAAGGTCGGGCCCTTGATCTTGACCTTTTCGCTGCTGTAGCGCTTGGTCAGTACCAGGCGGTAGTAGAGGGTCTGGTTGCCCTTGGCGCGCCGCGCCGACCAGGTCACCTTGCGGTTGCCATCGACACGGTTGACGCTTACGCCGTAGTTGTTGGAGATGAAGCTCTCATTGAGGCTGACGTAGTCGTTGCTCAATGGCGGCACGAACATCTGGATCTTGATCGGGTCCTTGGGGCTGGCGACGAACTCGACCTTGGCATCGATGTTCCACAGGTCGTCGGTTTCGTCTTCGGTCACCGGGATGCCGAGCATGAAGATCTGGTACGCCGTGATCGACACACCCAGCAACACCAGGAGGGTGATCAGGACTTTCAGATGAAGGGTAAGAGAGCGCATCGAAATTACTCTGCGGTATGAGCGTCAGTGGCGCAGGCAGGTTTGCCGGCAGCGTATTTAAGGCTTGGGTCGACCAGCGCGTCGAAGTGCTTGAGCGCCTCGGAGCCGATCAGTAGCGGGTACTGGAAGGCACTGCGGTCGGTCAGGTTCACTTCGATGCTGCGCAGGGCCGTACCCATGCAGATATTCAGCGCGATCACCGGGCGGGAGGTATAGGCCTTGCCTTCGTCCGGGTTGTAGTCACCGGCGCGTCGCTTGATCTTGCTGACACGAGCCAGTGGTCGTTCTATCGGATGCGAATGGGCTGCGTCAATTGCCAGATAGAAGCGCACCCACGATTCGCCGTTGCGCTTGAAGCGCTTGATATCGCGCGCGCTCAGCGAGGCGGTCTTGGCCCCGGTGTCGAGCTTGGCCGCAACCTCGAGGTCGATATCGACAAGGCGGGCATATTCATTGAGGCCATAGACAGTCTTGTCTGCCGCCTGGCTCAGGGCAGGCAGCCCACAGAGGCTGAGTAACAGTAGAAAGGGTGTGAGTCTCATAAATCCTGACGCGATGCTGTGGGGGTTTGCCCCCTCAGAGGCGGCGGCATTCTACCACGCTGGTGTGTCGATGCCAGCGGCTGGAGTCAGACAACACCGACAGACACGAAGTTCGTTCTTAGACGATTGTCGACAATATTGAATTTGTCTTTGACTGGGGTGGCTTAATTAGCTAGTTTTGGCCCTACAGATTTTCAAGGTGTCGACAATATGCTGGATGCAGCCCAAGCCTCCGCCCCCCTTCAGGAAGATTCGGAGACGCTTTCCGAAAACGTCTTCCGGCGCATCCAGGCCGCGATCGTCAAGGGCGAGATTGCCCCCGGCAGCAAGATCTCCGAGCCGGAGCTGGCGCGTACCTACGGCATCAGCCGCGGCCCGCTGCGCGAGGCCATCCACCGCCTGGAAGGCCAGCGCCTGCTGGTGCGGGTGCCGCACGTAGGGGCGCGGGTGGTGTCGCTGAGCCATGCCGAGCTGATCGAGCTGTACGAGATTCGCGAGTCCCTCGAGGGCATGGCCTGCCGCCTGGCTGCCCAACGCATGAGCGTAGCCGAGATCGACGAGTTGCGCCGGGTGCTCGACACCCATGAGCGTGATGCCGCGTTCCAGGCCGGGGTGGGCTACTACCAGCAGGAGGGCGACTTCGACTTCCACTACCGCATCATCCAGGGCAGCGGCAACCGCACCCTGGTGCAGATGCTGTGCGGCGAGCTGTACCAGCTGGTGCGCATGTACCGCATCCAGTTCTCCGCCACGCCCAACCGCCCGCACCAGGCGTTCGCCGAACACCACCGGATTCTCGATGCCATCGCCGACCGTGACGGCGAGCTGGCCGAATTACTGATGCGCCGCCACATCGGCGCATCCAAGCGCAATATCGAGCGTCATTACAAAGACGCCACCGCCCCTAGCCCACGAGGTGAGTCATGAGTCAGAAAAGCAGTCCCGGCCAGCGTTTTCGCGATGCAGTCGCCGCCGAGCACCCGCTGCAGGTCGTCGGCGCCATCAATGCCAACCATGCGCTGCTGGCCAAGCGCGCCGGGTTCAAGGCCATCTACCTCTCCGGTGGCGGTGTGGCGGCAGGCTCGCTGGGCCTGCCCGACCTGGGCATCACCGGCCTGGATGACGTGCTGACCGACGTGCGCCGCATCACTGACGTGTGCGACCTGCCGCTGCTGGTGGACGTGGACACCGGGTTCGGTTCGTCGGCGTTCAACGTGGCGCGCACGGTCCGCTCGATGATCAAGTTCGGCGCCGCCGCCATTCATATCGAGGACCAGGTGGGCGCCAAGCGCTGCGGCCATCGTCCGAACAAGGAAATCGTCTCGCAACAGGAGATGGTCGACCGCATCAAGGCGGCCGTGGACGCGCGTACCGACGACAGCTTCGTGATCATGGCGCGTACCGACGCCCTGGCGGTAGAAGGCCTGGAGGCCGCGCTGGATCGCGCTGCGGCGTGCATCGAGGCCGGTGCCGACATGATCTTCCCCGAGGCCATCACCGAGCTGTCGATGTACAAGACCTTCGCCAACCGCGTGAAGGCGCCGATCCTGGCCAACATCACCGAATTCGGCGCCACGCCGCTGTACACCACCGAAGAGCTGGCCTCGGCCGACGTGTCGCTGGCGCTGTATCCGCTGTCGGCGTTCCGCGCCATGAACAAGGCGGCCGAGAACGTCTACACCGCGCTGCGCCGCGACGGCACGCAGAAAAACGTCATCGACACCATGCAGACTCGCATGGAGCTTTACGATGCCATCGACTACCACGTGTTCGAGCAGAAGCTCGACGCACTGTTCGCTCAGAAGAAGAGCTGAACCGCAGCACACCGCAATTAGCCGATTCCCATAACAAATTCAAAAGTGGAGAAAACCAATGGCCGAAGCAAAAGTACTCAGTGGTGCCGGCCTGCGTGGTCAGGTGGCCGGGCAAACCGCACTGTCGACCGTGGGCCAGGCCGGCGCCGGCCTGACCTACCGTGGCTATGACGTTCGCGACCTGGCCGAGCACGCGCTGTTCGAAGAGGTCGCCTACCTGCTGCTGTACGGCGAGCTGCCGACCCAGGCCGAGCTGAGCGAGTACCAGCACCAGCTCAAGGCGCTGCGCGACCTGCCCCAGGCGCTCAAGGAAGTGCTCGAGCGCATTCCGGTCACCGCCCACCCGATGGATGTGATGCGTACCGCCTCCTCGGTGCTCGGCACCCTGGAGCCGGAGCTCAACTTCGGCCTGCAGCACGAGAAGACCGACCGCCTGCTGGCGCTGTTCCCGGCGGCCATGTGCTACTGGTACCGCTTCAGCCACCATGGCGTGCGCATCGACTGCACCAGCGACGAAGACACCCTGGGCGGGCACTTCCTGCACCTGCTGCACGGCAAGAAGCCGAGCGAGCTGCACGTCAAGGTGATGAACGTTTCGCTGATCCTGTACGCCGAGCACGAATTCAACGCCTCGACCTTCACTGCCCGGGTGTGTGCCTCGACCCTGTCGGACCTGTACTCGTGCGTGACGGCGGCCATCGGCTCGCTGCGCGGGCCGCTGCACGGTGGTGCCAACGAGGCCGCGATGGAAATGATCGAGCGCTTCAAGACCCCGCAGGAAGCCGTTGCCGGCACCCTCGGCATGCTCGAGCGCAAGGACAAGATCATGGGCTTCGGGCATGCCATCTACAAGGAGTCCGACCCGCGCAACGAAGTGATCAAGGGCTGGGCGAAGAAGCTCGCCGACGAGGTGGGCGACACCGTGCTGTACCCGGTGTCCGAAGCCATCGACAAGACCATGTGGGAGCAGAAGAAACTGTTCCCCAATGCCGACTTCTACCATGCCTCGGCCTACCACTTCATGGGTATCCCGACCAAGCTGTTCACCCCGATCTTCGTCTGCTCGCGCCTGACCGGCTGGGCGGCGCATGTGTTCGAGCAGCGTGCCAACAACCGCATCATCCGCCCGAGCGCCGAATACACCGGCGTCGAACAGCGCAAGTTCGTGCCAATCGAACAACGCTGAGACTGGCGTGCAGTACCGATCAAGGCGCTGGCCTTGCCTTTGGAGAGGCCGGCGTTGCTGTTGTAGGAGCCGGCCTTGCCGGCGAAGGAAGCACTGCGGTGTCTCTTCTACCGTTTCGCCGGCAAGGCCGGCTCCTACAGGTTTCCCATCGTTGCTGCGCACCGCCGACTTATCCGTGATTGAGTCCCGCGTCCATGAATACTGAATTTCGCAAGCACCTGCCGGGCACCACGCTCGACTACTTCGACGCCCGCGCCGCCATCGCCGCCATCAGCCCCGGCGCCTACGACAAGCTGCCCTATACCTCCCGCGTACTGGCCGAAAACCTGGTGCGCCGCTGCGATCCGGCAACCCTCGATGCCTCGCTCGGCCAACTGATCGAGCGCAAGCGCGACCTCGACTTCCCCTGGTACCCGGCCCGCGTGGTGTGCCATGACATCCTTGGCCAGACCGCACTGGTTGACCTTGCCGGCCTGCGTGACGCCATCGCCGACAAGGGCGGCGACCCGGCCCAGGTCAACCCGGTGGTGCCGGTGCAACTGATCGTCGACCACTCGCTGGCCGTGGAGTGCGGCGGCTTCGACCCGCAGGCGTTCGAGAAGAACCGCGCCATCGAAGACCGTCGCAACGAAGACCGCTTCCACTTCATCAACTGGACCAAGAAGGCGTTCAAGAACGTCGATGTGATCCAGCCCGGCAACGGCATCATGCACCAGATCAACCTGGAGAAGATGTCGCCGGTGATCCACGCCGAGCAGGGCGTGGCCTATCCCGATACCTGCGTCGGTACCGACAGCCACACCCCCCACGTGGATGCCCTGGGCGTGATCGCCATCGGCGTCGGCGGCCTGGAGGCCGAGAACGTGATGCTGGGTCGTGCGTCCTGGATGCGCCTGCCGGAAATCGTCGGCGTGCAGCTCACCGGCAAGCCGCAGCCAGGCATCACCGCCACCGACGTGGTGCTGGCGCTCACCGAGTTCCTGCGCAAGGCCAAGGTGGTAGGCGCCTACCTCGAGTTCTACGGCGAGGGCGCCCGTGCGCTGACCCTGGGCGATCGCGCGACCATCTCCAACATGGCCCCCGAATACGGCGCGACGGCGGCGATGTTCTCCATCGACCAGCAGACCATCGATTACCTCAAGCTCACCGGTCGTGAAGACGCCCAGGTCAAGCTGGTGGAAACCTACGCCAAGGTCGCCGGCCTGTGGTCCGACAGCCTGGTCAATGCCGAATACGAGCGTGGCCTGCAGTTCGACCTGTCGAGCGTGGTACGCAACATGGCCGGCCCGTCCAACCCGCATGCCCGGGTGGCCACCAGCGAGCTGGCTGCCAGGGGCATTGCCGGGCAATGGGAAGAGGTGCCGGGGCAGATGCCTGACGGCGCGGTGATCATCGCTGCCATCACCAGCTGCACCAACACCAGCAACCCGCGCAACGTGATCGCTGCCGGGCTGCTGGCGCGCAATGCCAACAGGCTGGGGCTGACGCGCAGGCCGTGGGTCAAGTCGTCGCTGGCGCCAGGCTCCAAGACCGTGGCCCTGTACCTCAAAGAGGCGGGCCTGGAGGATGAGCTGGAGCAGTTGGGCTTTGGCATCGTGGCGTTCGCCTGCACCACCTGCAACGGCATGTCCGGCGCTCTGGACCCGGTGATCCAGCAGGAAATCATCGACCGCGACCTGTACGCCACCGCCGTGCTGTCGGGCAACCGCAACTTCGACGGGCGTATCCATCCGTATGCCAAGCAGGCCTTCCTGGCCTCGCCGCCGCTGGTGGTGGCCTACGCCATTGCCGGTACCATCCGTTTCGATATCGAGAAGGACGTGCTGGCCGTGGTGGACGGCAAGGAAATCCGCCTCAAGGACATCTGGCCCAGCGACGAAGAGATCGATGCAGTGGTCAAGGCTGCGGTCAAGCCGGAGCAGTTCCGCCAGGTGTACATCCCGATGTTCGCCGTGCACGAAGACACCGGACCCAAGGTCGACCCGCTGTACGACTGGCGCGCCATGAGCACCTACATCCGTCGCCCGCCGTACTGGGAAGGCGCGCTGGCAGGCGAGCGCTCGCTCAAGGGCATGCGCCCGCTGGCGGTGCTGCCGGACAACATCACCACCGACCACCTGTCGCCGTCCAACGCGATCATGCTCGACAGCGCCGCAGGCGAGTACCTGGCAAAGATGGGCCTGCCCGAAGAGGACTTCAACTCCTACGCCACCCACCGTGGCGACCACCTGACCGCACAGCGCGCAACCTTCGCCAACCCCAAGCTGTTCAACGAGATGGTGCAGGAGAACGGCAAGGTCAAGCAGGGTTCGCTGGCGCGTATCGAGCCGGAGGGCAAGGTGACGCGCATGTGGGAGGCCATCGAGACCTACATGCAGCGCAAGCAGCCGCTGATCATCGTGGCCGGTGCCGACTATGGCCAGGGCTCGTCACGCGACTGGGCGGCCAAGGGCGTGCGCCTGGCCGGTGTCGAGGCCATCGTGGCCGAGGGCTTCGAGCGTATCCACCGTACCAACCTGGTGGGCATGGGCGTGTTGCCGCTGGAGTTCAAGCCGGGCACCGACCGCAAGACCCTGGGTATCGATGGCAGCGAGACCTATGACGTGGTGGGGCAGCGGACACCGCGGGCCACCTTGACCCTGGTGATCACGCGGCGTGACGGCGAGCGCCTGGAGGTGCCGGTGACCTGCCGTCTGGACACGGCGGAAGAGGTGTCGATCTACGAGGCGGGCGGTGTACTGCAGCGCTTTGCCCAGGACTTCCTCGAGTCGTCGGTGGCATAAAAGACTCAGCTTGCCTCGCCCTAGTGGGAGCGGGCTCGACCCGCGATGCAGGCGACGCGGTACTGGCTGTAACCGCATCGCTTGCATCGCGGGTCGAGCCCGCTGCCACAGAGCAGGTGGCTCGATCACATTACAGGACAAGATTTCCATGCCACACGTACCCCAGATCAGAATCCCCGCCACCTACATCCGTGGCGGCACCAGCAAAGGCGTGTTCTTCAACCTCGAAGACCTGCCCGAAGCCGCCCAGCTCCCCGGCGCCGCGCGCGATGCGCTGCTGCTGCGGGTTATCGGCAGCCCCGACCCCTACGGCAAGCAGATCGACGGCATGGGCGGGGCCACCTCCAGCACCAGCAAGACGGTCATCCTGTCGCGCAGCATCAAGCCCGGGCACGACGTCGACTACCTGTTCGGCCAGGTCGCCATCGACAAGGCCTTCGTCGACTGGAGCGGCAACTGCGGCAACCTCTCGGCGGCAGTCGGCTCGTTCGCCATCAGCGCCGGCCTGGTCGACGCCAGTCGCATCCCGCGCAATGGTGTGGCTGTGGTGCGCATCTGGCAGGCCAACATCGGCAAGACCATCATCGCCCACGTACCGATCACCGAAGGCGAAGTGCAGGAAACCGGCGACTTCGAACTCGACGGCGTGACCTTTCCGGCCGCCGGGGTGCAGCTCGAATTCCTCGACCCGGCCGCCGACGAAGACGGCGCGGGCGGCTCGATGTTCCCCACCGGCAACCTGGTCGACGACCTGGTGGTGCCCGGTGTCGGCACCTTCAAGGCAACCCTGATCAACGCCGGCATCCCGACCATCTTCATCGACGCCCAGGCCCTGGGCTACACCGGCACCGAGCTGCAGGACGCAATCAACGGCGACCCCGAGGCCCTGGCGCGTTTCGAAACCATCCGTGCCCACGGCGCCGTGCACATGGGCCTGATCGAGCACGTCGAGCAGGCCGCGCAGCGCCAGCACACGCCCAAGGTGGCGTTCGTGGCACCGCCGGCCGACTACCAGTCCTCCAGCGGCAAGACCGTGGCAGCGAGCGATATCGACCTGCTGGTGCGTGCGTTGTCGATGGGCAAGCTGCACCACGCCATGATGGGTACGGCAGCGGTGGCCATCGGCACCGCGGCGGCCATCCCCGGCACCCTGGTCAACCTTGTTGCCGGTGGCGGCGAGCGCAGCGCCGTGCGCTTCGGTCACCCCTCGGGCACCTTGCGCGTGGGCGCCGAGGCGCGCCAGGTGAATGGCGACTGGACCGTTACCAAAGCAATCATGAGCCGCAGCGCTCGCGTGCTGATGGAGGGTTGGGTACGCGTACCTGGCGATACCTTCTAGAGGCAGCGGTGCTCGGCTCTCCTTTCACCCCATGTGAACAGAGAGACGACAATGAGTGCCAATGTTGACCTGAACGACCGCCCCGACTACGACCGGGTCCTGCAGGACATTGCCGACTATGTCCTGCACTTCAGGGCCGAGCCGGGGGAGGCGCTGGATACGGCGCGCAACTGCCTGATGGACACCCTGGGTTGCGGCCTGCTGGCGCTGCGCTTTCCCGAGTGCACCAAGCACCTGGGGCCGCTGGTGGAGGGTACCGTGGTGCCCCATGGCGCGCGGGTGCCCGGCACCGCGTACCGCCTCGACCCGGTCAAGGCGGCCTGGGACATCGGCTGCATCGTGCGCTGGCTGGACTACAACGATACCTGGCTGGCCGCAGAATGGGGTCACCCCTCCGACAACCTCGGCGGCATCCTCGCGGTGGCCGACCACCTCTCGCAAAAGCGCGTGGCCAACGGCGACGCGCCGCTGACCCTGCACACGGTGCTCGAGGCCATGATCATGGCTCACGAGATCCAGGGCGTGCTCGCGCTGGAAAACGCTTTCAACCGGGTGGGCCTGGACCACGTGCTGCTGGTCAAGGTCGCATCCACGGCGGTGTGCGCCCGGCTCATGGGCGCCAATCGCGAGCAGTTGCTGGCGGCCCTGTCCCAGGCCTTTGTCGATGGCCAGGCGCTGCGCACCTACCGCCATGCCCCCAATGCCGGCTCGCGCAAGTCGTGGGCGGCCGGTGATGCGTCGAGTCGCGGGGTGCGCCTGGCGGACATCGCCCTGCGCGGCGAGATGGGCATCCCCGGCGTGCTCACCGCGCCGCAGTGGGGCTTCTATGACGTGCTGTTCAGCCATACCAACAAGGACCTGGCGCTCAAGCCCGAGGGCAAGCGCGAGTTCAGCCTGTCGCAGCCGTTCGGCAGCTACGTGATGGAGAATATACTGTTCAAGATCAGCTTTCCGGCCGAGTTCCATGCGCAGACCGCCTGCGAGGCGGCGGTGACCCTGCATCCACAGGTGCGCAATCGCCTGCATGAAATCGAGCGCATCGTGATCACCACCCATGAGTCGGCGATTCGCATCATTTCCAAGGTCGGCACGCTGGCCAACGCGGCGGACCGGGACCACTGCCTGCAGTACATGACGGCGGTGCCGCTGATCTTCGGCAACCTGGTGGCCGAGCATTACGAAGATGATTTCCATGCGGCGCACCCGACCATCGACCGCTTGCGCGAGAAGATGGTGATCGTCGAAGACCCGCGTTTCAGTCGCGAGTACCTGGAGGCCGACAAGCGCTCGATCGCCAACGCGGTGCAGGTGTTCTTCACCGACGGGTCGAGCACCGAGCAGGTGGTGGTGGAGTACCCCATCGGGCACCGGCGCCGACGCGCCCAGGGCATCCCGCTGCTGGAGGACAAGTTCAAGGCCAACCTGGCGACGCGGTTTACTGCGCAGCGTTCGGCCGAGATCCTTGCGTTGTGCAAGGATCAGGCGAGGCTTGAGGCGACGGCGGTGCATCGGTTCATGGATCTGTTCGTGATCTGAGGGGCGAAGCTTTTCAGAAGGCAACAAAAAGCCCCGCCAATTGGCGGGGCTTCTTTTCACGCTAAGTCAGCTTACGCTTGAACGACCGGGATATTGGCGTTCGCAGCGGCTTCACGGAACTCGGCGATCTGGTCGAAGCTCAGGTAGCGGTAGATGTCGGCAGCCATGCTGTCGATATTCGCCGCGTACTCCATGTACTCCTCGACGGTTGGCAGCTTGCCCAGGATCGAGGCAACGGCAGCCAGTTCGGCGGAGGCCAGGAACACGTTGGCACCATCGCCCAGACGGTTCGGGAAGTTACGGGTCGACGTCGACACAACGGTCGAGTTCGGCTCTACGCGTGCCTGGTTACCCATGCACAGCGAGCAGCCCGGCATTTCCATGCGCGCGCCAGCCTTGCCGTAGATGCCGTAGTAGCCTTCCTCGGTCAGCTGGTGAGCGTCCATCTTGGTCGGCGGCGACAGCCACAGACGGGTTGGCAGCTGACCCTTGACCTTGTCCAGCAGCTTGCCGGCAGCGCGGAAGTGACCGATGTTGGTCATGCACGAACCGATGAACACTTCGTCGATCTTCTGGCCCTGGACGCTGGACAGCAGGCGAGCGTCGTCCGGGTCGTTAGGAGCGCAGAGAACCGGCTCCTTGATATCGGCCAGGTCGATCTCGATGACTTCGGCGTACTCGGCATCGGCGTCGGCCGACAGCAGCTCGGGCTTGGCCAGCCAGGCTTCCATCGCCTGTGCACGGCGCTCCATGGTGCGCGCATCGCCGTAGCCTTCGCTGATCATCCAGCGCAGCAGGGTGATGTTCGACTTCAGGTACTCGGCAATGGCTTTTTCAGGCAGCTTGATGGTGCAACCGGCAGCCGAACGTTCGGCCGAGGCGTCGGACAGTTCGAATGCCTGTTCCACGGTCAGGTCGTCCAGGCCTTCGATTTCCAGGATGCGGCCGGAGAAGGCGTTGATCTTGCCCTTCTTCTCGACGGTCAGCAGGCCTTTCTGGATGCCGTAGTAAGGGATGGCGTGAACCAGGTCACGCAGGGTGATGCCTGGGTTCAGCTTGCCCTTGAAGCGCACCAGTACCGACTCCGGCATGTCCAGTGGCATCACGCCAGTGGCAGCGGCGAAGGCGACCAGGCCGGAACCGGCCGGGAACGAGATGCCGATCGGGAAGCGGGTGTGCGAGTCACCACCGGTACCGACGGTGTCCGGCAGCAGCATGCGGTTCAGCCAGCTGTGGATGATGCCGTCGCCTGGACGCAGGGACACGCCGCCACGGGTGCGGATGAAATCCGGCAGGGTGTGGTGGGTGGTCACGTCGATCGGCTTCGGATAGGCCGCGGTGTGGCAGAACGACTGCATGACCAGGTCGGCCGAGAAGCCCAGGCACGCCAGGTCTTTCAGTTCGTCACGGGTCATCGGACCGGTGGTGTCCTGGGAGCCGACGGTGGTCATCTTCGGTTCGCAGTAGGTGCCAGGACGAACGCCCTTGCCCACTGGCAGGCCGCAGGCCTTGCCGACCATCTTCTGGGCCAGGGTGTAGCCCTTGCCGGTGTCGACAGGTGCTTCAGGCAGCTTGAACAGGTCGGTCGGGCCCAGGCCCAGCTCGGCGCGCGCCTTCTCGGTCAGGCCACGGCCGACGATCAGCGGGATACGACCACCGGCGCGGACTTCGTCCAGCAGCACGGGGGTTTTCATCTCGAAGGTGGTGATGACTTCGTCGGTACCGTGCTTGCACACCTTGCCGGCGTGCGGGTACAGGTCGATCACGTCGCCCATGTGGATGTTCGACACGTCGAATTCGATCGGCAGGGCGCCGGCGTCTTCCATGGTGTTGTAGAAGATCGGGGCGATCTTGGAGCCGAAGCAGAAACCGCCAGCGCGCTTGTTCGGCACGTAAGGGATGTCGTCGCCGAAGAACCACAGCACCGAGTTGGTCGCCGATTTACGCGAGGAACCGGTACCGACCACGTCACCGACGTAGGCGATCGGGAAGCCTTCGTTGCGCATCTGCTCGATCTGCTTCATCGGGCCGATGGCGCCTTGCACGTCCGGCACGATGCCGTCGCGGGCCATTTTCAGCATGGCCAGGGCGTGCAGCGGGATATCAGGGCGCGACCAGGCGTCCGGGGCAGGGGACAGGTCGTCGGTGTTGGTTTCGCCGGTGACCTTGAAGACGCGCAGGCTGATCTTGTCGGCCAGGGTCGGACGCTTCTTGAACCACTCGCCGTCAGCCCAGGACTGCAGTACCGCCTTGGCGTGAACGTTGCCGTTCTTGGCTTTTTCGGCCACGTCGTGGAAGGCGTCGAACATCAGCAGGGTGTGCTTGAGCTGTTCGGCGGCAACGGCGGCCAGTTCGGCGTCGTCCAGCAGCTCGACCAGGGTGGCGATGTTGTAGCCGCCCTGCATGGTGCCCAGCAGTTCAACGGCGCGCTGCTTGCTGATCAGCGGGGAGGTGGCTTCGCCCTTGGCGACCGCCGACAGGAAACCGGCCTTGACGTAGGCGGCTTCGTCCACTCCTGGTGGTACGCGGTTGGTGATCAGGTCGACGAGGACGGCTTCTTCGCCAGCGGGGGGATTCTTCAGCAGCTCGACCAGGCCTGCGGTTTGTTCGGCGTTAAGCGGCTGGGGCACGATACCCTGGGCGGCACGCTCTTCGATGTGTTTGCGGTAGGCTTCAAGCACAGTTATTACCCTCATCAGTGGTCCCAAATGGGTGTCCGGGACGCTCATCCAGAATGGCCGGCACCCATGCGCAATACGGCTTTTTGAGCCGCGTAGCCAGGGTTGCAGGACATCCTTACAGAAGCTGCTTTCAAAGTTTTACGCCTGTAGAACGGAGGCTGATGAGGGCTGGCGCGGTGCATTCGATGTTCGAATACCCCGAGCCAACGCCGTTCTACCGGATCAACTGTGCTCGTGACGCTTTGAAAACAGCTTCTAACGGACATTGCTGCCTTAAAAAGGCCGGGTGATTCTACGGTAAAAACGCGCCAAAGGTAAGGCGATTGCAACGACTTTACGGCGTGACCCCCGTTAGACAAAGGGCTAACATGGCCGTCTGTTCCATCGCCATGCCGTTGAATCTTTCATGTCCAATCAGTCAATAAAAACGCCTTGTGTCGGCCTGTGTTCCACGGTTTACGGGGACCTGGTGTGTCGCGGGTGCAAGCGTTTTCACCATGAGGTGATCCACTGGAACGGCTACAACGACGATGAAAAGCGTGCGGTGTGGCTGCGCCTGGAACACCTGCTGGTGCAGGTGATGGCGGCCAAGCTGGAGGTGTTCGACGCCGACAAGCTGCGCGGCCAGCTGGAGCTGCGCAAGATTCGATTCGTGCCGCATCAGTCCGAGTACTGCTGGGCTTATCAGCTGATTGCGCGGGGCGCGCGGGTGATCCGCGAGCTGGAAGCGTACGGGATGGTGCTGCTGCCGGAGTTTCGCGACTGGGAGCTGCCCGAGCTGCGCGATGCCATCGATCGGGAATTCTTTCTGTTGTCCGAGGCGCACTATCAGCGCTACATCGCGCCGGGCTTTCTCAAGGATGCGCTGGGTTAAGCGGTGTTCCCATCGCGGGTCACGCCCGCGCCCACTGGATCATCGCTTACCCTGTGGGCGCGGGCTTGACCCGCGATGGGGTCTTCAGCCTCTGGCCAGCTCGTCCAGGTGCTTCACCTGGTCCTCGGTCTTGAGCACCAGCACATCGCATTCCAGCGAATCGAGCACCACCTCGGCGGTGTTGCCGATCAGCGCACCGGTGATCCCGCTACGCCCCACCGTACCCATCACCGTCACCACGGCTTCGTACTTTTTAGCCGTGTGCGGAATCAGCACGTCCGCCGGGCCTTCGGCCACATGCAGGCGATCGTCGGCGATATCGAATTCGGCCTGGAACGCAGCGCATTCGTCGCGGTACTTCTTCTCGATGGTGTCCTTGAGCTGGTACACCGGGTCCGCCGCCGAGAGCATGGGCGAGGGGTGGGCGCTGATCACGTGCAGGTTGCCCTTGGCCACGCTGGCAATGGCATAGCCGTGGTCGATGATGCTGGCGTGCAGCTTGCGATGCTCCTGATCGTCGTTGCCCACGTCCACCGCCGCCAGAATCACGCCACCGGTCCAGGGGCGCTCGGTCTTGACCATCAGCACCGCGCACGGGCACTGGCGCAGCAGTTTCCAGTCCGAAGGCGTCAGCAGGAACTTCTTCAGCGCGTTTTCCGGTCGGTGTTCCTTGATCACCAGCTCACAGCCTTCGGCTTTCTGCACGTCGATGATCGACTCGTGCAGGGTGTCGTGCCAGGCCTGCTCATAGGTGACATTGTCGTAGCCATCGTCGTGCAACTGGCTGGCGAGCAGGCTGAGCAGGGCACTGTGGTCCTGCTTCTTGTCGCACATCAGCAGGTGCAGGCGTGCCTTGGTGACGCCGGCGATCAGCTTGGCGCGGGTCAGGGCCTTGCTGTGGGCGTGGTCGGGGTCGAGCACCACCAGGATGCTGCGAACTTCTAAAAGCATGAGGGAGAACTCCTTCGACAATGGCATGCGATGCCTGACTATAGTCGGCGCCCCGGATGCGGTGGATGTTGATATGCATCAAGCATAGTCACTGGTGATCGCCACTGCCGCCGGTATAATCGCCGGTCTTGTCGACACCCCATGCCCGTTTGTGAGCCTATGTCCCTTATTCCCGAAATCGAAGCCTTCCTCGCCTGCCGCACCCCGGATGCCTGGGTCGATGCCGCCCTGGCCGACCAGGAGACGATGCTGATCGATCACAAGAACTGCGAGTTCAAGGCCGCCAGCACGGCGCTGAGCCTGATTGCCAAGTACAACACGCATGTCGACCTGATCAACATGATGTCGCGCCTGGCCCGCGAGGAGCTGGTGCATCACGAGCAGGTGCTGCGCCTGATGAAGAAGCGCAAGGTGGCCTTGCGCCCATTGTCGGCAGGGCGCTATGCCTCGGGGCTGCGCAAGGTGGTGCGCGCGCACGAGCCGGTGAAGCTGGTGGACACGCTGGTGGTCGGCGCGTTCATCGAGGCGCGCAGCTGCGAGCGCTTTGCTGCGGTGGTGCCGCACCTGGACGAGGAACTGGGCAAGTTCTACCACGGGCTGCTCAAGAGCGAGGCGCGCCATTACCAGGGGTACCTGAAGCTGGCGTACCAGTATGGCGAGGCGGCGGATGTGGAGCGCACCGTGGAGCGGGTGCGCGAGGTGGAAGCCGAACTGATCACCACGCCGGACGTGGAGTTTCGCTTCCATAGCGGCGTGCCGGCCTGAAAACATCGCGGGCCAAGCCCGCGCCCACAGGCTGATGACCCATCCTGTGGGGGCGGGCTTGGCCCGCGATACGGGCGCCGCAATACCTCCTTTTGTCGACCAAATAGAAAGCAAGCTAATTAATGCTTGGCCATTCGCTGCCTGAGCAGTAATATCTGCGGCATCCACTGCCTAAGCAGGTATCTCTCTTCATGCAGCACTTCACCCCCGAAAACTTCCAGTCCTGCACCATCGGCATGCTCCTGGGGCGCGCCGCACTGGTGAAGGACCGCATTCTGGACAGCCACCTGCAGGACTTCGGCGTCACCGCCGCGCAGTTCAAGGTGCTGATCATCGTGTCCCAGTACGGGGTCGATACCCCCGCCGAACTGTGCCGTTTCCTCAGCCTGGACAGCGGGTCGATGACGCGCATGCTCGATCGTCTGGAGCAGAAGGGCCTGATCGCCCGCAGCCGCTGCCCGCAGGACCGCCGCCAGGTACGCCTGGAGCTCACCGCCGATGGCGATGTGCTGGCCGGCCAGTTGCCCCAGATCGGTGCCTCGGCGATGAACGAGCTGGTTGGCGTGCTGACCCCGGACGAGCTCAAGACCCTGGAAAAGATCCTGACCAAGGTGCTGCTGGCGGCCGGCGATGCCGTCACCGCTCTGCGCGTGGAGGCCCAATGAAACCACGAGCCCTGCGTGCCGGTGCAAGCCTGCTGGTGCTTACCCTGAGCCTGGCCGGTTGCGCCAACTACAGTGGCCTCGATACCCAGGGCCGGCGCCTCGGCGCCGCCGACCTGCAGGCTGGCAAGACCCTCGGCGGCGTTGCCCTGTCGCCTGCGGCCTGGCCCAAGGGCGACTGGTGGACCCGCCTTGGCGACCCGCAACTGAACAGCCTGATCGGCGAGGCCTTGCGCGACAGCCCCGACATGCAGGTTGCCAGCGCCCGTGCCCATCAGGCCAGCGCCGCGGCCTACGCTGCCGACGCCGAGCGCATGCCCACGCTGGATGCCAGCGCCGGGGTCAGCCGCTCGCGCCTGGCCCGTGACCAGGACCCGACGGGGCAGGGCGGCAGCTACTCCACCCTGCGCAGCCTGAGCGCGACCTTCAACTACACCTTCGATCTCTGGGGTGGGCAACGCGATGCCTGGGAAGCCGCCCTGGGCCAGGCCCGTGCCGCCGAGGTGGACCGCCAGGCCGCACAACTGACCCTGGCCGCCGACGTTGCCCGTGCCTACAGCCAGCTGGGCCAGGCGCACATCGTCAACGACCTGACCCAGGAAGACCTCAAGCGTACCCGCCAGATGCTCGAACTCAGCCAGCGCCGGCTGGCCTCGGGTATCGACAGCCAGTACCAGCTGCAGCAGACCGAAAGCCTGGAGGCCAGCTCCCAGGAGCAGGCCATCAATGCCCAGAAGCAGCTGCGCAGCGCGCAGATCGCGCTGGCGGTGCTGCTGGGCAAGGGCCCCGACCGTGGCCAGCAGATCGCCCGCCCCAATGTGCTCAAGCCTGCTGCGGTGGCGCTGCCCTCGGTGCTGCCGGCCGAGTTGCTGGGCCGGCGTCCGGACCTGGTGGCCGCGCGCTGGCGGGTCGAGGCGGCGAGCAAGTCGATCGATGCGAGCAAGACACGCTTCTACCCCAACCTCAACCTGAGCGCCGCCGCCGGCACCCAGGCACTGCTGGGTGATGCGATCTTCGGCGCGCCCAGCCGCTTCTTCAACATCGCCCCGACCGTGTCGCTGCCGATTTTCGACGGCGGGCGCCTGCGCGCCGACCTCGATGCCCGTGATGCCGACTACGACGTGGCCGTGGCGCAATACAACAAGAGCCTGGTGCGTGCACTGGGCGAGGTCAGCGACAGCATCGACCAGCTGCATGCACTGGGCCAGCAGATTGCAGCCAAGCAACGTGCCACCGACATCGCCCAGCAGTCCTACGACACCGTGATGCAGCGCTATGGCTCCGGCATCGGCAACTACCTGGATGTGTTGAGCATCGAACAGCAGCTGCTGCAGTCGCAGCGTCAGCTGGCCGAACTGAACGCCGAACAGATCGACCTGTCGATCCAGTTGATGCAGGCGCTGGGGGGCGGCTACCAGGCCGACACCCAGGCCGCCGCATTGCCCTCGACTTCCCGCAATCAATAAAACGCCAAGGTATTTCTCATGGCCACTGCATCCTCCCCGGACACTGCCCCTACCGAGCAGGACCTCAACAATCAGCGCAAGCGCAAGACGCTGCTGCTCGGGCTGCTGGTGCTCGTACTCGTGCTTGGCGCCGGTGTGTGGGCCTGGCACGAGCTCTACGGGCGCTGGAGCGAAAACACCGACGACGCCTATGTGAACGGCAACGTGGTGGAAATCACCCCGCTGGTCACCGGCACCGTCACCAGCATCGGCGCCGACGATGGCGACCTGGTGCACGCCGGCCAGGTGCTGATCCAGTTCGACCCGAGCGACACCGAGGTCGGCCTGCAGAGCGCCGAGGCCAAGCTAGCGCGCGCCGTGCGCCAGGTGCGTGGGCTTTACAGCAACGTCGACGGGCAGAAGGCCCAGGTGGGGGCGCGCAAGGCCGAGCTGCAGAAGGCCCAGGAAAACTACAACCGACGCAAGACCCTGGCCGCCGGCGGGGCGATCTCGCAGGAGGAGCTGTCCCACGCCCGTGACGACCTGGCATCGGCACAAAGCGCGCTGAGCAATGCCCAGCAGCAGCTCAACACCACCACCGCGCTGGTCGACGACACCGTGGTCTCCTCGCACCCCGAAGTGCAGGCTGCCGCCGCCGACCTGCGCCAGGCCTACCTGGACAATGCCCGCACCACCCTGGTGGCGCCGGTCACCGGCTATGTGGCCAAGCGCACGGTGCAACTGGGCCAGCGCCTGCAGCCGGGCACCGCGACCATGGCGGTGATTCCGCTGGATCAGCTGTGGATCGACGCCAACTTCAAGGAAACCCAGCTGCGCAACATGCGTATCGGTCAGCCGGTGGACATCGTTGCCGACCTGTACGGCAGCGACGTGAAGTACAGCGGCACCATCGACAGCCTGGGCGCCGGTACCGGCAGCGCCTTCGCCCTGCTGCCGGCGCAGAACGCCACCGGCAACTGGATCAAGATCGTCCAGCGCGTGCCAGTGCGGATCCACATCAACCCCGAGCAACTGGCCGAACACCCGCTGCGGATCGGCCTGTCGACCCAGGTCGACGTCGACCTGCACGACCAGAGCGGCCCGGTGCTGGCGCAACAGCCGCCGCAGAAAGCCTCGTTCGCCACCCAGGTGTACGACCGCCAGCTGGTGGAGGCCGATACCCTGATCGCGCGCCTGATCCATGACAACAGCGCCGCCAGCGGCAAGACTGCGCAGCGATGAGCGGGCAGGCTTCGTTCACCCCGCCAAGCCTGCTGCTGACCACCATCGGCCTGTCGCTGGCGACGTTCATGCAGGTGCTCGACACCACCATCGCCAACGTCGCCCTGCCTACCATCTCCGGCAACCTGGGGGTGAGTTCGGAGCAGGGCACCTGGGTCATCACCTCGTTCGCGGTGAGCAACGCGATAGCCTTGCCGCTGACCGGCTGGCTGAGCCGGCGCTTCGGCGAGGTGAAGCTGTTCATCTGGGCCACGCTGCTGTTCGTGCTGGCGTCGTTCCTGTGCGGTATCTCGCAATCGATGCCCGAGCTGGTCGGCTTTCGCGTGTTGCAGGGCGTGGTGGCCGGGCCGTTGTACCCCATGACCCAGACCCTGCTGATTGCGGTGTACCCCCCGGCCAAGCGGGGTATGGCCCTGGCGCTGCTGGCGATGGTCACCGTGGTGGCGCCGATTGCCGGGCCGATACTCGGTGGCTGGATCACCGACAGCTACAGCTGGCCGTGGATCTTCTTCATCAACGTGCCGATCGGCCTGTTCGCCGCCGCCGTGGTGCGTCAGCAGATGCGCACCCGTCCGGTGAGCACCAGCCGCCAGCCGATGGACTACATCGGGCTGCTGAGCCTGATCGTCGGGGTGGGGGCATTGCAGATCGTGCTCGACAAGGGCAATGACCTGGACTGGTTCGAGTCCAGTTTCATCGTCATCGGCAGCCTGATTTCGGTGGTGTTCCTGGCGGTATTCATCATCTGGGAACTGACCGACAAGCATCCGGTGGTGAACCTGCGCCTGTTTGCCCACCGCAACTTCCGCATCGGCACCATCGTGCTGGTGGGTGGGTATGCGGGGTTCTTCGGCATCAACCTGATCCTGCCGCAATGGCTGCAGACCCAGATGGGCTACACCGCCACCTGGGCGGGGCTGGCGGTGGCGCCGATCGGCCTGCTGCCGGTGCTGATGTCGCCGTTCGTGGGCAAGTACGCGCACAAGTTCGACCTGCGCGTGCTGGCGGGGCTGGCGTTCGTGGCAATCGGTGCCAGCTGCTTCATGCGGGCCGGCTTCACCAACGAGGTGGACTTCCAGCACATCGCCCTGGTGCAGCTGTTCATGGGTATCGGCGTGGCGTTGTTCTTCATGCCCACCTTGAGCATCCTGCTTTCGGACCTGCCGCCGCAGCAGATCGCCGACGGCTCGGGGCTGGCGACCTTCCTGCGGACCCTGGGCGGCAGCTTTGCCGCGTCGCTGACCACCTGGATCTGGATTCGCCGGGCCGACCAGCACCATGCGTACCTGAGCGAAAGCATCAGTACCTATGAGCCGGCCACCCGTGAAATGCTCGGCCACCTGGGCGGGGCGAACGGGCAGTCGTATGCGCAGCTGGAGCAGATGCTCAACAGCCAGGCGTACATGATGTCGACGGTGGATTACTTCACGTTGATGGGCTGGGTGTTCGTCGGGCTGGTGCTGCTGGTGTGGCTGGCCAAGCCGCCGTTCGCGGCCAAGGCCGGGCCGGCGTCGGCCGGGCACTGAAAAAGGCTTCGCCGGCAAGGCCGGCTCCTACAGGATTACGCAAAACCTGTAGGAGCCGGCCTTGCCGGCGAAGGGGTCAGGCAAAGTCGAAGGGTGCCAGCTGGAACCCTTGTTCATCCACCTGCAGCGCCCACCCCTGGCGATCCCAGTCGCCCAGCACGATACGCCGCGCCGGCGCATCGCCCACCACCAGCTTGTGGATCGCCGGGCGATGGGTGTGCCCATGCACCAGGGTGCGCACGCCATGCTGCTGCATCACCCGCGGTACCTCCTCGGGCGTCACATCGACAATGTCATTGGCCTTCATGCGCGTCTGCGCGCGGCTTTCGCTGCGCAGCTTGCGCGCAAGCTTGTGCCGCGTGCGCAACGGCAGGTGGCGCAGCACCCACAGGCTCACGGGGTTGCGCAGGTAACGGCGCAGCTTCATGTAGCCTTCGTCACGGGTGCACAGGCTGTCGCCATGCATCAGCAGCACCGGCTCGCCGCCCAGCTCGACCACGCTGGGGTCGGGTAGCAGGGTGGCGCCTGCGGCCTTGCAGAACGCCTGGCCGATGAGGAAGTCGCGGTTGCCGTGCATCAGGAACACCTGGGTGCCCGTGTCGCTCAGCGCACGCAAGGCCTGGCAGATCGACGCCTGGTAGGGCGTCATGGCATCGTCGCCGATCCAGGCCTCGAAAAAGTCCCCGAGAATGTACAGCGCTTGCGCGCTGCGGGCACGGGTGGCCAGCAGATCAAGAAACGCCCGGGTAATGTCCGGGCGTTCTTCTTGCAGGTGCAGATCGGAGATCAGCAGTATCACCCAATGATCTCGGCTTTCTCGATGATCACGTCTTCGGCTGGCACGTCCTGGTGGCCGGCTTTGGAACCGGTGGCAACGGCCTTGATCTTGTCGACCACGTCGGTGCCTTCGGTGACTTTGCCGAACACTGCGTAACCCCAGCCCTGCACGTTCTTGCCGCTGTGGTTGAGGAAGCTGTTGTCGGCGACGTTGATGAAGAACTGCGCCGAGGCCGAATGCGGCTCCATGGTACGGGCCATGGCGATGGTGTACTTGTCGTTGCTCAGGCCGTTGTCGGCTTCGTTCTGGATGCTCGGGCGCTTGTCTTTCTTCTCTTTCATGCCCGGCTCGAAACCGCCGCCCTGGATCATGAAGTTGCCGATGACGCGGTGGAACACGGTGTTCTCGTAGTGACCGGCTTTGACGTACTCGATGAAGTTGGCCACGGTGATCGGGGCTTTCTCGGCGTTCAGCTCGATGACGATGTCACCGTGATTGGTGGTCAGTTTGACTTGGGTCATGCTCAAATTCTCGCTTTTCAGGCATTCAAGAAATGGGTGCGCAGGATCGCGTAGTAACCCTGACGCACAGTTTACAGGCCACGATACGCACGTCACGGCAGTTTTTTTGCCCGGCCAGCCGAATATAGCGCCAGTTTGTCGGCGCTGCCCTGTCGGCAGCTCGGGCGCTTGGGCTATGATAAGCGCTTTGATTCAGTCGGCCTACCCGGGCCGTGTACCGGTATTTCAAGGATCCTATGAGCAAGCCCACCGCTGACAACGCTCCCAACGCCGCTGCCAAAGGCGCGCCCGCCGTCCCTGTGAACTTCCTGCGTCCGATCGTGCAGGCCGACCTGGATTCGGGCAAGCACACCAGCATCGTCACCCGTTTCCCGCCGGAGCCCAACGGCTACCTGCACATTGGTCACGCCAAGTCGATCTGCGTGAACTTCGGCCTGGCCCAGGAATTCGGCGGTGCCTGTCACCTGCGCTTCGATGACACCAACCCGGCCAAAGAGGACCAGGAGTACATCGACGCCATCCAGCGTGACGTCAAGTGGCTGGGCTTCGAGTGGACCGGCCCGGTGCGCTATGCCTCCCAGTACTTCGAGCAGTTGCACGCGTGGGCGGTCGACCTGATCAAGTCGGGCAATGCCTATGTGTGCGACCTGACCCCGGAGCAGGCCCGCGAGTACCGCGGCAACCTGACCGAGCCGGGCAAGAACAGCCCGTTCCGCGAGCGCAGCGTCGAGGAAAACCTCGACCTGTTCGCGCGCATGAAGGCCGGCGAGTTCCAGGATGGCGAGCGCGTGCTGCGCGCCAAGATCGACATGGCCTCGCCGAACATGAACCTGCGCGACCCGATCCTGTACCGCATCCGCCATGCCCATCATCACCAGACCGGCGACACCTGGTGCATCTACCCGATCTACGACTTCACCCATGGCCAGTCGGACGCCATCGAGGGCATCACCCACTCGATCTGCACCCTGGAGTTCGAAAGCCATCGTCCGTTGTACGAGTGGTTCCTCGACCACCTGCCGGTGCCGTGCAAGCCGCGCCAGTACGAGTTCAGCCGTCTGAACCTGAACTACACCATCACCAGCAAGCGCAAGCTCAAGCAACTGGTGGACGAGCAGCACGTACAGGGCTGGGACGACCCGCGCATGTCCACGCTGTCGGGCTTCCGCCGTCGTGGCTACACCCCAGCGTCTATCCGCAATTTCTGCGAGATGGTCGGCACCAACCGTTCCGACGGCGTGGTCGACATGTCGATGCTCGAATTCAGCATCCGTGACGACCTGGACCGCACCGCGCCACGGGCCATGTGCGTACTGCGCCCGCTGAAGGTAGTCATCACCAACTATCCCGAAGGCCAGGTCGAGCAGCTCGAACTGCCGCGTCACCCCAAGGAAGACATGGGCGTGCGTGCACTGCCGTTCGCCCGCGAGATCTACATCGACCGCGACGACTTCATGGAAGAGCCGCCCAAGGGCTACAAGCGCCTGGAGCCGGCCGGTGAAGTGCGCCTGCGTGGCAGCTACGTGATCCGCGCCGACGAGGCGATCAAGGATGCCGAGGGCAACATCGTCGAGCTGCGCTGCTCGTACGACCCCGACACCCTGGGCAAGAACCCCGAAGGCCGCAAGGTCAAGGGTGTGATCCACTGGGTGCCGGCCGCGGCCAGCGTCGAGTGCGAAGTACGTCTGTATGACCGCCTGTTCCGTTCGGCCAACCCCGAGAAGACCGACGACGGCGGCAGCTTCCTTGACAACATCAATCCCGATTCGCTGCAGGTGCTGAGCGGTTGTCGTGCGGAACCTTCGCTGGGCCAGGCCCAGCCCGAAGACCGCTTCCAGTTCGAGCGCGAAGGCTACTTCTGCGTCGACCTGAAAGACTCCACGCCGGGTAAGCCGGTGTTCAACCGCACCGTGACCCTGCGCGATTCGTGGGGCAGCTAAGGAACTCTACGTGCTAAGCATCTACAACACCCTGAGCAAGACCAAGGAAGTTTTCGTTCCGCTCGATGGCAACAAGGTTCGCATGTACGTGTGCGGCATGACCGTGTACGACTTCTGCCACCTGGGCCATGGGCGCAGCATGGTCGCGTTCGACCTGGTCACGCGCTGGCTGCGCTACAGCGGCTACGACCTGACCTATGTGCGCAACATCACCGACATCGACGACAAGATCATCAACCGCGCCAACCAGAACGGCGAATCGTTCGAAGCGCTGACCGCGCGCATGATCGACGCGATGCACGAGGACGAGCGCCGTCTGAACATCCTGCCGCCGGACCAGGAGCCGCGTGCCACCGACCACATCGCCGGCATGCACGCGATGATCCAGACCCTGATCGACAAGGGTTATGCCTACGCGCCGGGCAACGGCGACGTGTACTACCGCGTCGGCAAGTTCGTCGGCTACGGCAAGCTGTCGCGCAAGAAGATCGAAGACCTGCGCATCGGTGCCCGCATCGAGGTCGACGAGGCCAAGCAGGACCCGCTCGACTTCGTGCTGTGGAAGGGCGTCAAGCCCGGCGAGCCGAGCTGGGAATCGCCGTGGGGCCCGGGCCGTCCGGGCTGGCACATCGAGTGCTCGGTGATGTCGACCTGCTGCCTGGGCGAGAGCTTCGACATTCATGGTGGCGGCAACGACCTGGAGTTCCCGCACCACGAGAACGAGATTGCCCAGAGCGAGGCGGCCACCGGCAAGCAGTACGCCAAGGCGTGGATGCATTGCGGCATGATCCGTATCAATGGCGAGAAGATGTCCAAGTCGTTGAACAACTTCTTCACCATTCGCGACGTGCTCGACAAGTATCACCCTGAGGTGGTGCGCTACCTGCTGGTGTCGAGCCACTACCGCAGCTCGATCAACTACTCCGAGGACAGCCTGCGCGAAGCCAAGGGCGCACTGGAGCGCTTCTACCATGCGCTGCGCGGCTTGCCGCGCGTGGCCGCGCAAGGTGGCGAGTCGTATGTCGAGCGTTTTGCCGCGGCCATGAACGACGACTTCGGCACGCCTGAAGCCTGTGCGGTGCTGTTCGACCTGGTGCGCGAGATCAATCGCGTGCGCGAGGCCGAGCCTGAGGTGGCCGCTGGCCTGGCGGGCCGTTTGCGCGAGCTGGCCGAGCTGCTGGGCGTGTTGCAGTTGGAGGCCGACGACTTCCTGCAGGCGGGCGCCGAAGGCAAGGTCGATGCGGCTGAAGTGGAGGCGTTGATCCAGGCGCGTCTGCAGGCACGTACCGACAAGAACTGGGCCGAATCGGACCGCATCCGCGACCAGCTGACCGCCATGGGCGTGGTGCTGGAAGACGGCAAGGGCACGACGACCTGGCGTCTGGCTGACTGATCGCGCTGAACTTTTCGCCGGCGAGGCCGGCTCCTGCACAGGTTGCTGTAGGAGCCGGCCTTGCCGGCGAAAGGGCCCTAACTGGCCGCCTGCGGCCTGCACTGCAACACCAGCCGCGCCCCACCCAGCTCACTTGCGCCCACCTCCAGTCCGAATCCATGCAGGTCGACGATCGCTGCAACGATCGAAAGCCCCAGCCCGAACCCGTTGTGCCGATGACCTTCCTCGCTGCGGTAGAACCGCTTGAGCACGGCCTCGCGCCCGTCCGCCGGAATCCCCGGCCCGCTGTCCTCCACCTCGATCAGCACGCCCTGGGCGTCTTCACGGGCTCGCATCCGCACCTGACCACCGGCCGGGGTGAACTTGATGGCATTGCCCAGCAGGTTGGCCAGGGCCTCGAACAGCAGCTCGCGGTCGCCCTTGAGCGCCGGCAACTGGTCGGGCAGCACCAGGGTCAGGCGAATTTCGCCGTCCTCGGCCAGCGGCAGGTAGAAGTCATGCAGCTCTACCAGCAGGGCACGCGGGTCCAGCTCGACGAAGCCGGCACGGCGCTGGCGGTCTTCCAGTTCGCTGATGCGCAGCAACCCGCGAAAACGCGCCATCAGGGTGTCGGTTTCGCTGATGGCCTGGTCCATCTGGTCGGCCTGGATCGAGTCGTCGCCGACCTGCTGGCGGATCCGGTACAGCTGGGCCCGCAGGCGCGTCAGCGGGGTGCGCAGGTCGTGGGCAATGTTGTCGCACACGCCTTTGACCTCATGCATCAGCCGCTCGATGCGGTCGAGCATGGCGTTGACGATGGCTGCCAGCATGTCCAGTTCGTCACGGCGCGACGACAGCGGCAGACGGTGGGTGAGGTCGCCGGCCACGATCAGCTCGGCACTGGCCTGGATCGCCCTTATGCGCTTGAGCGGGCGGCGACGCAGCAGGTACCAGCCGGCGATGCCGGGAATGATGGTCAGCGACAGCCCCCACAGCAACGCATGCAGAATGATCCGCGTGACCACGAACAGCGAACCGTTGTCGCGTACCAGCACCAGCCAGCGGCCATCGCGCACCTTGAGCGCCACGGCATCACAGCTGTCTTTTGGCATGCGCGGGTCGTCGGCGTCCAGGCAGCGGCTGAGCTCGTGGATCCTGCCATCCAGGCCCAGCTCGGGCGGGATCTGGCGGATCTGCCCGTCCAGTGGGTTGAACTGCGCGTCGAACAGCCCGTAGGCATCGAAGCTGCGTTCGTCGAAGGCCTGGCTGGCGATCAGGGCGTCGTCGAGCTGCTTGCCGCTCATGTGTGCGAACAGGTGCTGGCGCTGCAACAGGGAATGGCGGGTGAGCTTGTTCAGGTAGCCGGACACCTCGAAGTACAGCACCCCCATGAGGATGCTGCTCCAGGCCACGAACAGAAAGCTGTACAGCGCCAGCAGGCGGCTGGTGGACGAACTCCAGCCCTTAGACGGGTTCGGCAATGGCATAGCCGGAGCCCCGCACGGTGCGAATCAGCGGGGTTTGCCCGGCGGCGTCGATCTTCTTGCGCAGACGCCCGATGTGCACGTCGATCAGGTTGGTGCCGGGGTCGAAGTGGTACCCCCAGACTTCCTCGAAGATCATCATGCGGGTGATGACCTGGCCGGCGTGGCGCATCAGGAATTCCAGCAGCTTGTACTCGGTGGGCAGCAGGTTGAGGGTCTGCTCGCCGCGCCGGGCCTCGTGGCTTATCAGGTCCAGCTCCAGGTCGGCGACCTGCAGGCGGGTCTGGGCCATCGGCACGCTGTTGCGGCGCCGCAGCACTTCCACGCGCGCCGCCATCTCGTCGGAGGCAAACGGCTTGGTCAGGTAGTCGTCACCACCGGCGCGCAGGCCGCGCACGCGTTCGTCGACATCGGAGAGGGCGCTGATCATCAGGATCGGCGTGGCGATCTTGAGGTTGCGCAGGGTGGTGACGATGGTCAGGCCGTCGACTTCGGGCAGCATGCGGTCGAGGGTGATCAGGTCGTAGCCGCCGGCGATTGCCTTGGCCAGGCCTTCACGACCGTTGTCGGCCCAGTCGACCTCAAGGCCGTGGCTGGAGAGTTCGGCGACGATTTCCTGGCCGGTGACGGCATCGTCTTCGATAGTCAGTACGCGGGGCATGCTCTTACCTGGGCGGCGTGTGGAGACTCGATTGTGCCAAAGAATAGGCGGTGCCCGGGTTAAAGAAAAATTCATCTTGAAAAAGGGCTGCTGCGCAGCCAGTCACGGGTCGAGCCCGCTCCCACAAGGTTGCGATGAACCTGTGGGAGTGGGCTTGACCCGCGATGCATTCAGGCGACCTTGACGATCCAGCCCGCCGGCGCTTCGACATCACCGCTCTGGATACCGGTCAGCTCGGCGTAGAGCTTCTGGGTCACCGGACCGACTTCGGTCTCGCTGTGGAACACGTGCAGCTTGCCGTTGTACTGGATGCCGCCGATCGGGGTGATCACCGCAGCGGTGCCGCAGGCACCGGCTTCGCTGAAGCGGTCCAGCTGGTTGATCAGCACGTCGCCCTCGATCACCTTCAGGCCCAGGCGCGATTCGGCCAGTTGCATCAGCGACAGGCGGGTGATGCCCGGCAGCACCGAGGCGGATTTCGGGGTCACGAACTCGTTGTTGGCGGTGATGCCGAAGAAGTTGGCCGAACCCACTTCCTCGATCTTGCTGTGGGTCAGCGGGTCGAGGTAGATGCAGTCGGCAAAGCCGGCCTTCTTGGCCTCATAGCCTGGTTGCAGGCTGGCTGCGTAGTTGCCACCGACCTTGGCGGCGCCGGTGCCCTGGGGCGCGGCACGGTCGAAATCGGAGATCAGGAACTTGTGCGGGGTCATGCCGCCCTTGAAGTACGAGCCAACCGGGATGGCGAAGATCGAGAAGATGAACTCCGGCGCGGTGCGTACGCCGATGTTGTCACCCACGCCGATCACGAACGGACGCAGGTACAGGGCACCCTTGCCGTGCGGCGGTACGAAGCGTTCGTTGGCCTGGACCACCTGCTTGCAGGCCTCGATGAACTGTTCGGTCGGCACCCGCGGCATCAGCAGGCGATCGCAGCTGCGCTGCATGCGCAGGGCGTTCTGGTCGGGGCGGAACAGGTTGATCGAGCCATCCTTGCAGCGGTAGGCCTTCATGCCTTCGAAGCATTGCTGGCCGTAGTGCAGCGCGGTGGAGCCTTCGCTGATGTGCAGTACGTTGTCTTCGGTCAGGGTGCCCTTGTCCCACTCGCCATCACGGAAGTAGGAAAGGTAGCGCTTGTCGGTCTTGATGTAGTCAAAGCCCAGCTTGTCCCAGTTAATGCTCTCGTTACTCATGGCACCCTCGATCGGTTGGCAAATGCCTGTATGGTCAGGCCACGCATATTGCGCAAGCAGCCACGATAATACATCCCGTGCAGATCGGAAACGGGCAGATGCCGATTGCGCCGGTGCCCGGCCGCCAGCGCTTCAGGTCCGGCGTGACGAGCGTGAGTGGTCGCGCCGCCATGGGCTTGACCGACGCAGGGCTCGTGGAGCATTGTGCGTGACATGAATATCGACCTGTTGACCTCGACCCGCACCACCACGACCGCCATCGGCGGGCGATGGGTGGCTGTGTAAAGCGAACGCAGCAGGTCACCCAAGGCCCCGCCAGTAATGGACGGGGCCTTTTGGTTGGCGCGTCCGGCTGGCATCTTAAGGAGAGACACCATGCCCGTACGGCGCGCGTTACTGATTCTGGATATGCAGGTCGGCCTGTTCCATGGCCCCGAACAGCCCTGGCAGGGCGATCGGATACTGGCCAACATCAACCGCCTGATCGGCACCGCACGGGCGGCCCGGGCGCCGATATTCGTCGCGCGCCACACCGGCCCGCAGGGTTCGCCGATCGAGGCCGGCAGCACACCCTGGCAACTGCTCCCGGCGCTGGAGGTAGACGAGCAATACGACCGTGTGTTCGACAAGTTCCGGCCCAGTGCCTTCTGGAACACGCCGCTGCGTGAGTGGCTGCAGCAGGCGGGCGTTGAAGAGCTGGTGGTGGTCGGCATGAAAACCCAGTACTGCGTCGATACCAATTGCCGCGTTGCTGCCGAGCTGGGCGTGCGCCCGGTACTGGTCAGCGACGCGCACACCTGCATGGATACCCCCGGCCTAGGCGCCGAGGCCATCGTCGCCCATCACAACCTCACCCTGGGCAGTGGTTTTGCCACCTTGTGCGTCACCGAAGCCGTGCAGTTCTGATTGCGGCATGCACAGCTGCCCCTGCAACTGCAGGTGTTGCAGGAACACCAGGTCATGGGACGCCACCAGCAGGGTCCCCTGATACTGGCAGAGCATCTGTTCCAGGGCCTGCAACGATGGCAGGTCGAGGTGGTTGCTGGGTTCGTCGAGCAACAGCAATTGCGCTGGCTGGTCGCTGTAGAGTACCGCGGCCAGCGCTGCCTTGAGCCGTTCGCCGCCACTGAGCAGGCCGCTGGGCAGGGTGATGCGGTCTGCATCCAGGCCCAGTTGCGCCAATCGGGTGCGCACGCTGCTCTGGTCGAGTTCACGGCACGCCTCGCGCACATGCTCCAGCACGCATACGCTCGGGTCGAGCAGGCTGCACTGCTGGTCCAGGTACGCCACGCTGGCGCGGGTCTCGCATTCACCCTTTCTAGGCGGCAGTTGCCCGGCCAGCACCTTGAGCAACGTGGATTTGCCGCTGCCGTTGGCGCCGGTGAGGGCAAGGCGCTGGCCGACGTACAGCACCAGGTCGAGCGCGTGCGGATGCTCGATGTGGGGTAGCTCAAGGTCACGCAGCCAGGCGATCTGGCTGCCTGGCGGCAACTGACGTGCCGGCGCGTGCAGTACCACCGGCTGCTGTGGGTCCAGGCGTTGAGCGGCTTCACGCACCTGGGCGTCCATGGCCTGGCGCGTGGCCAGGTGGTTGCGCTGCTGCCTGCCTGCGGTGGCCTCGCTGCGTTGCTGTTGACGGTCGAGCAGGATCTTCGCCTGGTTGCTGTGCCTGGCCTCGTGGCCGGCCCTGGCCTGGTGGCGTTCGAGGCGCTCGTGTTGACGCTGCAGGTCGCGGGCCTGGCGCTGGCGTTCGAGCTTCAGACGCTCGAGATTGCGCTCGGCCAGTTCGGTGTCGCGGGCCTTGCAAGCGGTGAATGCGCTGTAGTCGCCCCCGTAGCTGTGCAGGCCCGAGGGCGACAGCTCGACGATGCGCTGCATGCTGGCGAGCAGCATGCGGTCGTGGCTGATGACCAGCAGCCCCTTGTTCCAGCGTTCGAGCATGATCATCAGGGCGGCGCGGCTGGGGGCGTCCAGGTGGTTGGTGGGCTCGTCGAGAATCAGGTAGTCGGCGTCGCCGAGAAACGCACCCAGCAGTGCCACGCGCATGGCCTGGCCGCCGCTCAGCGTTTCGGCGGGGCGATCCCAGCGCAGCATGCCGAGCTGCTCGCGGGCCAGGTGGCTGTGCAGTTGCTCGCGTATGTTCCAGCGTTCGCCGACAGTCTCGAAGTCGCTCGCGGCGGTACTGCCAGCCTCGATGCGTTGGAGCGCTTCTATCACCTGGCGTACCTGGGCCAGGTCGGCGACCGTGGTGCGGGAGGTGATCGGCTGTTGAGCGAGGTAGTGCACGCGCCCCTGGCGCAGGCAGCGGCCATCGCTGGGCTCGAGCTGACCGGCCATCAGGCGTGCGAGTATGGATTTGCCCACGCCGTTGCGCCCCACCAGGCCGGTGCGGCGCTGGTCGAAACGTTCGGTGAGGTTGGAAAACAGCAGCCTGCCATCTGGCAGTGCATAGGTGACGCTGTCCAGCGTCAGGGATGACGTGTTCGTCATGCGAACCTCCAAGGATGCCTGGTGCTTCCCCCGGTGACGGGGCTGAAGACGGGCCGTCTGAAACGACGGTGGCATCAATGGCGCATTGGACGAATACCTCGGGATGCGGGAAAAGGCCTGTAGTCTAAGGGGATAGCGGCAGTCGGTAAAGGCCCTCCAGTGCCATTACCGGTCGAGTTTTTCATAGCCTATCGCGCCCGAGACGGGTTGTGCCCGGCTGATATCGAAGGCGTGTTCGAGTAGCGGCCTGGCTTGCTCCCATTGCGCGGCGCCCGTACCGTCGCGCCCTGTTACCGAGAGTGCGATCAGCTGTGCACTGAGGTGCTTCAGATCAAGCGGCTGGGCGTCATTGGCCGTTTCCGGCAGCCTGTCTGCCACCTTGTGGCGGCTCGAGTCCTGTTTGGCATAGTTGCCGAACTGTTCGACGCCCTGCACCCCTGCCAGCCGAGAGACGTGCTCATCATGCAGGGGGAAGCGCCGTACATGGCTGTCGGAGAAGGAGTCCTGCAGCAGGTGCAGTAACGAGCCCAACGCCAGGTTCTGGATGGTGCTGGCAGCATGCTCATTGTGCGAATCGTCACAGCGCGACTCTGTCCAGCCGTGTCCTCGCAGCATTGCATTGAGTGCGGGCATACGCGTGCAGTTCTTGCTGAAAAGGTCTTCGGGCTGCCATAGCAACCGTCGGGTGTTGCTGTGGGTGAGCGACTGGCTGAACTGCTCGCCACCTTCGGGGCTCATCAGTTGCGGCACGCTGCGAAAGTAGCGGTTCTTGGGGATTTCTCCGGTGGAAACACGGAATGTGAATTCGGCCCACATCATGATTCTGGCGCGTGTTTGTGTCGTGGTTTCCAGAGCGCTTGAGGCCATGGCGTGAAGGTACTGCATGTCGCCGCAGTGGGTGCGATACATGAGGTCCCAGGTGGGATTGATCTGTGTTGAACGCTTGCACGAGTCTTTGAACGAAAGGTAGAAATCCACTGGTACACCCGTCTTCATGAAACCCAGCGGATCATCGTTCCAGCGTGCGCCCGCGATGAGGCTTTCGATGAAGTTCTGATCCGCTTTAAGGGCATCGGGAATCGCTGCCTGCCTGATCGATGCCAGGGTCAGGTTTTCGTGTACCGCCTCGCTGAAGACACGAGTGTAGGCACCATTGTTCACCTTGCCGTAGGGTGACAGTTGGAAAGCGCTGGCCGATGCACTGACCAGGCACAGTGTTGCGGCGGACAGGATACGGTAGGCTCGCACGCTCGAACTCCCTTTCAGTGTGCCGGCAGGCTTTTGAGCAGCGTAGACGAGTTGCGTTTAGTGCGCGCGGGCTGAACGGCCCCTTTGGTCTATCCGGCAACGAGTACTTTGAAAGGGCGGTGCAGATCAACGCTGTTGCACCAGGAAGGCTTCACCGCGGCTTGCCATACGCCTGGGTGATGCGGTCGATCACGATCGCCAGCGCAACGATGGCCAGCCCGGCCTCGACCCCCTTGCCCACGTTCAGTGTCTGGATGCCGGCCAGCACGTCCTCACCCAGGCCGCGCGCGCCGATCATCGAGGCCACCACCACCATCGACAGCGCCATCATCACCGACTGGTTCAGGCCGGCCAGGATGCTCGGCAGCGCCAACGGCAATGCCACCCGGCGCAAGCGCTGCCAGCGGTTGGCGCCCAGCCCCTGAGCGGCCTGGGTCAGCGACGGGTCCACCTGCGACAGGCCCAGTTCGGTGAGGCGTACCAGCGGCGGCAGGGCATACACCAGGGTGGCGAAGATCGCCGGCACCTTGCCCAGCCCGAACAGCATCAGCACCGGGATCAGGTACACGAAACTGGGCAGGGTCTGCATCACGTCCAGCACCGGCATCAGCAACCGGCGTGCCAGTGGCCGGCTGGCCAGCAAGATGCCGAACGGAATGCCGATCAGGAGGCACAGGCCGGTACTCACCAGCACCAGCGCGCAGGTCTGCAGCAGCTTGTCCCACAGGCCGACCACCCCGATCAGAAACAGCAGGCCGCTCAGCAGCAGCGCCCGCCGCACACTGCGTGTGGCGTGCCAGGTCAGCAGTGCCACCAGCGCCAGCAGCAACCACCACGGCGTGGCGCGCAGCAGGTTTTCCAACCCTACCAGCAGTTGCAGCAGCCCGTCCGAGACCGCCCGAAGCTGGTCGCCGTAGGCCAGCACCAGCCAGTCGACGAAGCGATTGACGCTGTCTGCGAACGAAACGTGCAGCGCCTCGGGAAAGCCCGTACTCACAGGGCCGACTCGACCCTGGTCGCCACCTCGGCGGGCAGCCAGGCCTTCCAGATGCTCGGGTTCGCCTTCAGAAAGGCCTGCGCTGCAGCGTCCGGCGCCTGGCGCTGCTCGCTCATCGTTGCCAGGGCGCTGTTGAGGGTGGCGATCGGCAGATCGACCTTGGCGAAGAATGCCACCAGCTCCGGGTATTGCTCGCGAAACGGCGCCGATACGCCGATCGACAGCCTGGCCGGCAGCGAGCGGGTGCCTTTGGGCTCGGGGTTGCCGGGGTCGGTGAGGGTGGCCCAGGCCTGGGCGTCGAATGGCGGCTCTTCAAGGCGCACCAGCTCGTAGCGGCCCATCAGCGGGGTGGGCGACCAGTAGTAGAACAGCACCGGCTTGCCACGGCGGATGGCGGAGGTGATTTCGGCGTCCAGCGCCGCGCCCGAGCCGCTGCGAAAGTTCACGTACTGCCCGTCCAGCCCGTAGGCCTTGAGCTTCTGGCTGTTGACGGTCTCGGAGGTCCAGCCGCTGGGGCTGTTGAGAAAGCGGCCCTTGTCGGGTGACTCGGGGTCCTTGAACAGTGGGGCATGGCGCTTGAGGTCCTGGACGGAACGCAAGTCCGGGGCCAGTGCCTTGAGGCCGCGCTGTTCATCGCCCTTGATCACGTAGGCGGGCACGTACCAGCCTTCGTCGGCGCCCTTGACCGTGTCCCCGATGCTGAACACCTGGCCGGCCTGCTCGGCCCTGGTCCAGGCCGGGCTGCGGCCAGCCCACTCCTCGGCGATCACCTGGATGTCGTTGCGCGCCAGCGCCACCTCCATGCTCACGGTGCTGCCGGGCAGGGTGTCGGTGGGGTAGCCGTAGCCTTTCTCGACGATAAAGCGCAGCAGTTGCGTGGTCAGGCTGCCGCTTTCCCAGGTGATGTCGCCAAAGTGGATGGGGGCCGCAGCGGGCGCCGCCAGGCTCTGGGAGGCTAGGCCCAGTGCCAGCAGGGCGCCGCCGATCAATTGTGTCAGTCGCTTCATGTCGTCTCACTTGCCGCGCCGCTTCAAGGTCAGGCAAGTGTAGTAGACCCGCGCCAGGGGTTTAGCGCAGTACCGCCAACTTGATGCTGAAGCCCACCAGGCACATGCCGGCCAGGCGTTCGAGCAGGTTCGAGACCTTGGGGTTGGCGCGCAGGCGGGCGGCCAGGTTGTGGGTCAGCAGCACGGCCACCAGGCCATACAGGAAGGTCAGCACGGCAATGGTCACCGCCATGAAGCCGAACGTCACGAAGCCCTGATGCCGGACCGGGTCGACGAACAGCGGAAAGAACGCCATGTAGAACATGATCGCCTTGGGGTTGAGCAGGGTGATCATCATGGTCTGGCGCAGGTAGTGCTTGGACTTCATCGGCCGTACCGGCGTGCTGCCGGGTTTGGCCAGGGCCATGCGCAGGCCCAGGTAGGCCAGGTACGCTGCACCCAGCCATTGCACGGTATGGAACGCTGCCGGGTAGGTGGTGAGCAGCGCTGCCACACCGGCCACGGCCAGCCACAACAGCACCTGGTCACCCAGGATGACGCCGAAGGTGGCGCCCAGGCCGCCTTTGATGCCGCCCTTGCCGGTGGCAGTGATCAGCGCGAAATTGCCCGGCCCCGGGATCGCCAGCAGCACCAGGAAGGCAATCACGAAGGCACCGTAGTCCGTTACGCCAAGCATGGGGAAACTCCGTGTTACCTATCAGGATTCGAGTGCATACGATACGCCTGCGCTGCGCCGGTGCGAACCCCGTGTTGTGCATCTGGCCCGAACAATCGCACAGCGATGTGCGCCTGCTGCCAGCCCGGCAGGTCACGCCCGGGCCCGTGCAACTTCCGGTTTCTCACGTACACGCTGGGCTTTGCCCGGCTGATCCGGCCGGGCTGCGCTGTTCTACTGGGGGCTCTTTGTACCTCTGGAGCAGGCGATGCAACTTTGTTACGCAGCCAACATGCACGGCATCTTCAACCGTGCTTTCCCTACCGAGTCGCAGCCTGTGGCTGGCGGTTGCCGGGTAGTCGTACACCGGGGCGTGCTCTATTGCGCCTACAACGCCGACGGCAACGTGGCCGAATTCGTCGCGAAAGTGAGTGGCATCGACGTATGGACGACGCCGGCGGTGCTGCCACTGATGGTGACCCCGAGCAGGTCACTGGCGCTTTTTGTGTTCAAGGACAAGGTCCATGCGTTTCGAAGCGATGACCAGGGTGAATACACCCTGGCCTCCTACAACGACACGCTCATGGGGTTCGAGCCCATGACGTTGAGTCAGCCCATGCACGGCTCGCCGTCGCTGGTGGAGTTTCAAGGGCGGTTGCACGCCTTCTATCGGCACGGCCACACGAGGCAGATCGAGTGCCTGAGCAGCGAAGACCTGGAAAACTGGGGCAATGGCCCGGTGCTCAGGGCCAGGGGGGTAGCGGTGACCACCCCCGACGACCCGATCGCCATTGTCTACCAGGGCCTGATCCACCTGTTCTACAAGGATGGCGATGGTCGGACCCTGTTGGTGAAGTACGACGGCAAGCAGGCCTGGACCGAGCCACGGGTGTTCATCGAGCAGGCCTACCCGTTCATGCCGGGTGTGACGGTTCACGCGGGGCTGCTCAAACTCGCCTTCACCCGCAGCATTGCCAATGCCGACGGTCGCGCGCTCTATCAATACGCCTATGACGGCAATGCCCTCAGCCCGGCAACGGTCAGCAGCAACCTGGCCGCTACCGAGCGGGTGGGGCTGGGCGTGCTCGATGGCGAGCTGTTTGCGCTGTTCCAGAAGGCCTGACCCGGTGGAGGTGTTCCCATGCCCGTTGACCGTGTCATTGGCCTGTACATCGACAACAACCTGGTGCCCGACATGCCGGCCGTTGTGTTCGAAGAGCAGGTCGACGTGGTGTTCATGGACGCGGTGGCGCTGCTCGCCGCCGCCAGGCCCCGGGACTGCGTGCATACCCTGGTCTACCTGAACTACATCGTTTCGGCACGCCTGATACGCAGCAGCAACCATGAGGCACAGGCCGGCTATGGGGCATGCATGACCACCCTGTTGCGCCGCTGGTACAGCGACACCACGGTGCTGCAGCATCTTCAGGCCTCGCCAGGGCTGTATCGTCATGGCGTGATGATCGGGCTCTACCGTGTGCACCATGCCCTGGTCATGAATGGCCTAAGGAGCGTACAGGGGCCACACCTGCTGGATCCTGGCGACCCCTTGCGCATGCTCCAGCACGGGGTCATGGCCATCTTCGGCCCGTGGCATGCGCACATTCGCCTGCATGGGCGCATTCGTGATTACTACCACAGCCGAGTGAACACTGCAGGGCCCTCGGCACAGATCGAAATAGGTCGCAGCGCGCGCACTGAGGTGCCGATACGGGTGGCCACCTGGAACCTGCAGGGCGCATCGGTCAGCACCGAGAGCAAATGGTTGACCGGGGTCCTGCCGCTGCTGCGCAGCAACGATGTGGTGGTTCTGCAGGAGGTCGGCGTTGCCCCGCATTCTGCGGTGTTCAGCCGCACCGAACGGGTGGCCGACCAGTTCGGCAGTCACCACGACATCCATGTCTACAGCTGGCAGGCCGGCACCCGCAGCCGGCCCGAGCGCTACCTGATCTACTTCCTCGATGTGCAGCGGTTGCGGGTGAACCTGGCGATCGTGATGCCTGACCCCGGCGAGTTCATGGTCAGCCAACTGGCCATCATCTCGGACGGGCAATTGCCGGTGGCGGGCCCGCCCCTTTACCGCCCGGCCATGGGGGTGCGTGTGAGGCGACGAGCGCTGGCGGGCAACACGCCGGAGCTGGCGATCTTCAACCTGCATGCCATTTCCGGCGGGGGCGTCAACGCCGCGCGCATGTTGAGGGAGATCAGCTGGCACACCGATACGCCGTTCGCGCTGCTGGGGGATTTCAACCGCGATCCGCGACCGACCACTCCCCCGGTGCCGACGCGTGGCAACTGGGTGTCGCCCGAAGACATCGCCCGTATCGAGCTGGCGGGCGGCAGCACCCACCCCAGCGTGGCGCCGAGCAACATGCTGGACTATGCGGTGACCAATGGCACCTCGCAGGTGCCGGCGCCGGGGAACGTCTCTGCGCCGGGGGCATCGGACCACCGCTCGGTGCATTACAACCTGACCTTCAACTGCTAGCGCCGGCAGGTGCCGCGGGATTTTCCCAGCGTCGCTAATTTATCCGCACGCCGCTTCGTCTCCTCCAGTAGCGCCCGTACGCCTCCCGCGCCACGAGCCTCATTCAACCAAGGAGACAGGCAATGACTTCCGTATTCGATCGCGACGATATCGTGTTCCAGGTTGTGGTCAACCACGAGGAACAGTACTCCATCTGGCCGGACTACAAGGCTATCCCCAACGGCTGGCGCACCGTCGGCAAGAGCGGTTTGAAGGCTGAGTGCCTGGCGTACATCGATGAGGTATGGACCGACATGCGCCCGCTGAGCCTGCGCCAGAAGATGGCCGAAACCGCTGCGGCGCAGTGAGGGGCGGCACGTGTCGTCACTGACCCTGTTGTGCCTGCCGTACTCGGGTGCCAGCGCCATGGTCTTCAGCCGCTGGCGGCGCAAGGTGCCCGCCTGGTTGAACGTGCGCCCGGTGGAGCTGCCAGGGCGGGGTGCACGCCTTGGCGAGCCGTTGTACACCGACATGCAGGCCCTGGCCCGGCAACTGGCCGCCGAACAGAGCCTTGTCGCCCACCAGCCCTACGCGGTGCTGGGGCACAGCCTGGGGGCGCTGCTGGCGTTCGAGCTGGTGCACGAGCTGCAGGCGCTGGGCTGCCCGCCGCCGGTGGCGTTGTTTGCCAGCGGTACGGCGGCGCCGACCCGTCGTGAAGGCTACGACGACGAAAGCTGGCGCGAACCCAAGAGCGACCCGCAACTGATCGAAGAGTTGCGCACCCTGGGCGGTACTTCGGAGGAAGTGCTGGGCAACGAGGAACTGATGAGCCTGACCCTACCGGTGTTGCGCGCAGACTTTCTGTTGTGCGGACGCTACGCCTATCGGCAGCGCCCGGCACTGCGTTGCCCGCTGCATGTGCTCGGGGGCGAGGAGGATCGCGCGACCCAGGAACAGTTGCTGGCCTGGCGTCAGGAGAGCCAGGGTGATTTCTCGCTGGCGCTCTTCCCCGGCGGGCACTTCTTCATCCATGAGCATGAAGAGCAGGTGCTGGGCGTGCTCAGCCAGGCCCTGGAGCCGCACCGCCTGACCGCATGAGCCTCGCGTGGTAGCATCCGATCGGGCCCGGGCAGCCATCGCGCTGCCCGGGTTTCTGTCCGCAAGCCGCCTGGCGGTGACACCCATCGCCCCGGCGCCCGCCATGGAGCGCACGCAATGCTGATCGACCCTACCCAGGCCACGCTGCTGGTCATCGACGTTCAGGAAAAACTCATCGGCGCGGTCAGCGACCCTGCCGGCACGCTGGCCCGCACCCGCTGGTTGCTGGCGGCGACGGCCGAACTGGGGTTGCCCACGGTGATTTCCGAACAATATCCCAAGGGCCTCGGGCACACCGTCGGGGCACTGCTCGAGGCGGCGCCCGCTGCCGAGGTGGTGGAAAAGGTGCACTTTTCCTGCGTGGCTGCCGACTGCCTGCCCGCCAGCCTGCTGGCCCGCCACCAGGTGATTGTGTGCGGCATGGAAACCCACGTGTGCGTGCTGCAGACAGTGCTCGGCCTGCTGGCGCTGGGCAGGCAGGTGTTCGTGGTGGAGGACGCCTGCGACAGCCGCAGCCTGCTCAGCAAGAGCGCCAGCCTGCAGCGCATGCGTGATGCCGGCGCGCAGATCGTGACTCGCGAGATGGTGCTGTTCGAGCTGCTGGGCAGCGCCGGCCACGAGAAATTTCGCCACATCAGCAAGACCTTCCTGGTCGGCGAGCAACCTTGAGGGTGGGCGGATCATGTTGTTCGTGGTGATGCTGGGGGGCAAACACCCCCGGGCCCGCATCGAAGTGCACGATGTGGTGTTCGTGGTGGCCCCGACCCTCGAAGCGGCCTACCCGCAATTGCGCGAGCAATGGTTCGGCAGCGCCAGGGGCGTGCACATCGATTCCTGGCTGGAGGTCGACGGGGTCGACGGCTACAAGCTGCACTGGTCGGACATGCAGCCGGCTGCCGGCGAGCCACGCCTGTATTTCATCAACCTGGGCGGCTACGAGCCCGGTGCGTTCGGCGAGGCGCACCAGTACCTGTTGGTGGTGGCCACCAGCAAGGCCCAGGCCAAGGCCATCGGCAAGCAACGCATGGCACGTCACTGGAGCCAGGCGCACACCGATGCAGTGATGGACGTGGATGACTGCATCGCCATCGACCAGCTCGGTGGCCGATACGTGCGCCTGATTGCAGGCGAGCATGCCCCGCTGGTGCAGCGCAGCGACTACATCGTGCTGGGCTGATGGGCGAGCTTGATGGCTATTTGCCGTTAGCCTGGATTACAGTACGCGCTTCATTTTCTGCCCTTACAGGATGTTCCGATGCGTTCACGTGCACTGTCTGGCTTCTGCTGCGCACTCACCCTCAGCGCTCTGCCGAATCTGGCCCTGGCCCAGGCCACGGTGGCCCAGGTGTTCAATGGCGAGATGCTGGGCACCAACCTGCGTTTCTTCGAGTCGGTAGCCGGTGTTGCGCGTACCTCGTTCGGCGACACCCATACTTACAAGGTGCAAGGCTGCGAAATCACCGCCACGGCCGGCGGCGGCACGGTCAGCGAGCTGCGCATGGAGCTCTCGTCCACCTGCAAGGCAGACCTGAGCACGTTCATCGGCGACTTTGCGCCGCCGGCCGCGCAGCCCCTGACGTTCGGTGCAATGGCCGGGTCTTCGGGAGGCGGGCTGGAGTTCTACGCCAGTTGCCTGAGCATGTGCGGCAATGCCGCCGACCCGTCGGTGTACGCGCTCTGGCAAGGACCGCGGGCAGTGGGGTTTACCGAAGTGCTGCTGGAGGTGGTGCTGGTGGATGATGAGGCCAGCGCGGCGGCCGGTCACTGGAGCGAGGCCATGCAGAAGGCCAAGGGTGACGACTTTGTGGTGGACACCCGCTTCAACTGCGAGCGCACCTTCGATGAAGTGGCGCAGGCCAGCTTCGACAAGGTCAAGGTCAATGCGGTCACCATCGGCACCGAGTTGACCAAGCCGGGCTGCTGACGGTTTGCACGGGCCGGCCCCGGCTGTGTACTGTGGGGCCCTCGACCGATAGCCGGGGGCTGTATGCCTTTACGCGGATGGATGGTGCTGGCCACGCTGGCGCTGCTGTTGCAGGGGTGCGCCGGCCAGCGTGGGGCGCAACAGACCACGCCGGCCCAGGTGCGCGCCACGGTGGTTGCACTGATGCCAGCCGCCACTGGTGACCGTGAAGGGTGGGCGGCGGACATTCAGACGGCGTTTGCCGCACAGAAGCTCGACCCCAGCCGCAGCAACCTGTGCGCAGTGCTGGCGGTGACCGAGCAGGAGTCGACCTACCAGGCCGACCCGCAGGTGCCCGGCCTGGGGCGCATTGCCCGCGTCGAGATCGACCGGCGTGCGGCGCGTCTGCATGTACCGCAGCGGCTGGTGGAGGCCGCGCTGCAAACCCACTCGCCCGATGGCAGAACCTACAGCCAGCGACTGGCGGCGGTGCGCAGCGAGAAGCAGCTGAGTGCACTGTTCGACGACCTGATCGGTTCGCTACCGCTTGGGCGTACCTTGCTCGGCGACCTGAACCCGGTGCGCACTGGGGGGCCGATGCAGGTCAGCATCGCGTTCGCCGAACGCCACGCCCAGGACTACCCCTATGCCTACAGCGGCACCCTGCGCCAGGAAGTGTTCACTCGGCGCGGCGGGCTGTATTTCGGCATCGCCCATCTGCTGGGTTACCCAGCCAGCTACGAGCAGCCGCTGTATCGGTTTGCCGACTTCAATGCAGGCTGGTACGCAAGCCGCAACGCGGCGTTCCAGCATGCGGTCAGCCAGGCGTCGGGCGTGGAACTGGCGCTGGATGGCGACCTGATCGCGCCAGGGGCGATTTTTCCGGGTGCCACTGAACAGGCGGTACGGCGCCTGGGTGACAGGCTCGGCCTGCGCAACCCGACCATTCGCAGTCAACTGGAGGAGGGGGACAGCCTGGCATTCGAGCGCACGCGGCTGTATCAGCGGGTGTATGCACTGGCCGAGGCGGCTGCGGGCAAGCCGTTGCCGCGGGCGCAGTTGCCAGGCATCGAACTCAAGAGCCCCAAGATCACCCGAAAGCTGACCACGGCATGGTTTGCCAAACGGGTGGATGAGCGCTATCGGCGCTGCATGCAGCGCTGATAGCACGGGGCAGGCTCAGGCGCTGGCCAGGGTCGCGCTGGCGCGGGCGTTGCTGGCGCGCTGGCCCAGGCTCTGGTACAGCGACTGGCCGATCTCGGCTGCGCGCACCGGCAGTACCGACAGCAGGGTATCGCTCAGGCCGTGTGACGCTTCGCAGAAGCCCTGCAGGTAGACCGCCGCGTTGAGCTCCGGGCTGGCCAGCACGCGATAGTCGCGGTCCACTTCGAAGTCCTTGAGGTGCTGTTGCAGTGGCGCCAGCAGCTCGCGATGGGAGCGGCGCTCATAGCCGGTGGCAAGAATCACCGCGTCGTACACGTGGGTCTGCTGAATGCCGGTGGCCAGGTCGCGCAGGGTCAGCTCGATGCCCTTGTCGGTGCTGACGGCGGCCTCGATGTTGCGTCGGCACAGAACGGCGTGACGGTACTGATGGGCGACTTTCTGACGGTAGAGCATGCCGTAGATGCGTTCGATCAGGTCGATGTCCACTACCGAGTAGTTGGTGTTGTGGTACTCGGAGATCAGCTTGGCACGCTCGGCCTGGGGTTGGTTGAACACCAGGTCGGTGTAGTCGGGGGTGAAGACCTCGTTGACGAACGGGCTGTCATCGGCCGGCTTGAGTGCCGAGCCACGCAGGATCATGTCGGCCTTGACCGACGGGTAGCTGTCGTTCAGGTCGATCAGGGCCTCGGCGGCGCTTTGCCCCGAGCCGATGATCGCGATGCGCATGGGCTTGCCCTGGGTGCACGGCAGTTGTTCCAGGCTGTTCAGGTACTGGGAGTGGTGGAACACGCGCGGATCGTCCTTGAAGGGCGCGAATACCGGCGGGATCTTCGGCGTGCCGCCGCTGCCCACCACCACCGAGCGTGCCCGGCGCAGGCGTTCATGGCCCTGGGCGCTGCGGGAGATCACGCGCAGGTGGTCGATACGCCCGTCCAGCAGTTCAGGTTCCACGCGCAGGATCTCCTCGCCATACACCGCCTGGGTGGCGAAGTGCTCGGCGGCCCAGCGCAGGTAGTCGTTGTACTCCAGGCGGCAGGGGTAGAAGGTGCCAAGGTTGATGAAGTCGGCCAGGCGCTTCTTCTGGTGCAGGTAGTTGACGAAGCTGTAGGGGCTGGTGGGGTTGCGCAGGGACACCAGGTCCTTGAGGAAGGAAATCTGCAGTTCACTCTGGGTGGCCAGGGTGTTGCCGTGCCAGCGGTAGTCGCTCTGCTTGTCGATGAACAGCGCATCGAGGGCATGGCCGTTGGTCTGGGCGAGTTCTTCCAGGGCGATGGCCAGGGCCAGGTTGGAGGGGCCGAAGCCGACGCCGATCAGGTCGTGGATTGTTTCGGATGATGCAGTCTGGCTCATGGGTGCGATTCCTTGGAGGGTCGAGTGGGGGGCGTGTGTGGCGCGCGCCCCGAATCCTGCGCAAATACACCGATAGAACGAGCTGTCAGAGCCAGAATTTACTCGACCTCTTCGGCATGCACAGGCGGTCGGCCAGTTGAAGTTCTCGCACATTGAAGCGCAGCAGGGGAGTGGGGCTTGGCAGTAAAGCCCGAAGGCTGCCGCGCAAGGCGCGGCAGCCTCGGCGGGTCAGTCGACCGCAGGGCGGTTCTGGCTGCGTTCGGCCTTGTAGCGGATCGCGACGGCCGGGGCGGGTTTGGCGTCGCCGGTTTCCAGCCATTGGCGCATGCGGCTGGCATCGGCGAAATGGGTGTACTTGCCGAAGGCATCGAGTATCACCATGGCCACCGGGCGATTGTCCATCCGCGTCAGCAGCACCAGGCAATGGCCGGCCTCGTTGGTGAAGCCGGTCTTGGTCAGCTTGATGTCCCAGTTGCTCTTGTTGACCAGGTGGTCGGTGTTGCGAAAGCCCAGGGTGTAGTTGGGTTTGTTGAAGGCCACGGTCTTTTCGCGGGTGGTGCTCAGCTCGCTCAGCAGCGGGTAGCTGCGCGCGGCCAGCAGCAGCTTGCTCAGGTCGCGAGCGGTGGACACGTTGCTGGTCGACAGGCCGGTGGGTTCCACATAGCGGGTATGACTCATGCCCAGGGCCTTGGCCTTGGCGTTCATGGCCTTGATGAAGGCGGTGTAGCCACCGGGGTAGTGGTGCGCAAGGGTCGCGGCGGCCCGGTTTTCCGAGGACATCAGGGTAATCAGCAGGGTGTCGCGACGGTTCAGCTCGCTACCCAGACGAACCCGCGAGTACACGCCCTTCATTTCCTTGGTCTGGGCGATGGTGATGGTCAGGGGTTCGTCCATGGCCTGCTTGGCATCGAGCACCACCATCGCGGTCATCAGTTTGGTGACCGAGGCGATCGGCACCACACGGTCCGGGTTGCTCGCATAGAGCACCTTGTTGGTCTGCAGGTCGATCAGCAGTGCACTGCCCGAGGCCAGGTGCAGCTTGGCAGGGTCGCGCTGGACCTGGGGGGCCGGTTGGGCAACAGCGTTCGACGTGACGCTGGCAGTGCCAGTGAGCATCAGCAGCAGGCTGAGAATAGACAGGGAGGTTTTCACGTTGGTGCTCACTAAATGTAGGTATGTCGTTGGCTGTGCACGGGTTTTTTATTACAAGCCGTTACATTCTAGGAGTATGGTCGAGTCTGTGTCGATTGCCCCGTAAACATTGGGCGAACTATGAAATTTATTTAACCCTGGGCTTCGTTTGCAGCGGCTGGATCGGCGTGCCGAACCAGCCGAGCGGGACCTTAGCGGGACTTGAGGTAGCCGGCGGTGACGGCCTTGAGCAACTCGTGGCCTGCCTCGGCCGCCTTGGCGGGCGTCTGTGGCAGCTTGTACTGGCCGCTGAGGATGATCGCCAGGGTCATCTGCTGCGCGGCGGCAAGGGGGTGTTGGGCTGGGTCGAGCGGGGCTGGAAATCCTTTTTCAGCGGTCATGCGAACTCCTGGGTTCAGGCTGTGAGGGTATGCCAGCCTAGGCCTGAACGGCGATCAAGCCAATGCGGGCGGTTTCCCCGACAGCCAGCGCCCTGCCCGCAGGCAGGGCGCAGGGCCGGTGCTACCAGCGGGGCGGTCCGTAGTACACCGGTGGCGGGCCGTAGTAGCGCTCGCGGTAATACGGCGGCGGCACCGGTACGTAGCGCTCCACAACCGGATACGGCGGGTACGGCTGGTAGTACACCGGCGGCGGCGGGGCCTGGACATACACCGGCGGGGGGCCGTAGTAGGCCGGCTGGCGCCCGACGTAGACGGTACGGTCGTGGGTGCCGGACACCACCGCACCCCCCACGGCACCGACGACGGCCGCGCCCAGCACCGGGCCCGCACCCCCCTGCCAGCCGCCGCCACCACCGTGGGCGGCCGCTTGCCCGCAGACGGCCAGGGCGCCAACCAGCAGGGCGATTCTCGGGATGTGACGGTTCATGAAGACTCCTCGGTTTGCAGCCCCGGCGCTGGTGCTGTCGAGACACCCAAGACGTGGCGCGGGGATACCCATAAGACCGCAGCCCCCGGAAAAATGGCACGGGCGTTGAGTAAAGGTTGTGTAAGCCCCGATCAACGGTTCGGTGGGCAGTGAGTGCATACTGGTGCCCCTGCCGTTTTCAGGAGCCAATCGATGACCCCCAGCAAAGACACCGTTTTGTGCATGTCCCTGGCCGGGCGCCCCGGTACCTTCGGCGTGCGCTTTCATAACCATCTGTACCAGCAGCTGGGGCTGGATTACTACTACAAGGCCATGACCACCACCGACCTGCCGGCCGCCGTGGCCGGCATTCGCGCGCTGGGTGTGCGTGGGTGCGGTGTGTCGATGCCGTTCAAGGAGGCCTGCATCGCGTTGCTCGATGAACTGGACCCCTCGGCGGCGGCCATCGATTCGGTGAACACGCTGGTCAACACCCAGGGGCATCTCAAGGGCTTCAACACCGATTACCTGGCGGTGCGTCAACTGATTCACCAGCATCGCCTGGACCCTGCATGGAGCGTGGCGCTGCGCGGCAGCGGCGGCATGGCCAAGGCGGTGGCGTGCGCGCTGCGCGATGCCGGTTTCAGCGACGGCACGATCGTTGCGCGCAATCGCGAGGCCGGCGAGCGGCTGGCCCGCACCTGTGGCTATCGCTGGCAGGCCGAGCCACACGGTGTGCGGGCCCGGTTGCTGGTGAACGTGACACCGATCGGCATGGCGGGCGGGGCCGAGGCGCAGCAACTGGCCTTCGAGCACGAGCAGATCGAGGCGGCGCAGGCGGTGTTCGACGTGGTGGCGATGCCGGCGCAGACGCCCTTGATCGTGGCCGCCCAGGCTGCTGGCAAACCAGTGGTTACCGGGCTGGAGGTGATTGCGTTGCAGGCGCTGGAGCAGTTCGTGCTGTATACCGGGGTGCGCCCCGATTCACGGCAGATCGCCGAAGCGGTGGCGTTTGCGCGGGGCGATTGAGCCCTGCAGGCAGGTTCGCGCCAGGCAGTGAGCGGGAGCGGCTGAACGTGCTCCCGCAAAGCATTGCTCGACCCTGTGCCGAGCTGGCTACTCCAGCTGCGCCAGGCGTTCTTCCAGCGCCGCGATACGCGCCTCCAGTGCCTCGATGCGCTCGGCCGACACGCCGCCGACAGGGCGTTCCGCGCCTTGCTGGCGTGCCGCCAGAATCGCTTCGATGTCGGCCGGGTCGCCGAAGGCATGGGTGTAGCGGTCTTCGCGCTGGCCGGGCTGGCGCGGCAGGTGCAGGGCAAAGCCCCGGGCTACCAGGCGCTCCAGCTGATGCAGCACCTGTTCGGCATCCTCGAATTCATGCATGCGGTTGCTGCGCGTCAGCAGCTCGCTGACCGTCTGCGGCCCGCGCAGGAACATCAGCCCCAGCAGTACCTGTTGCGCTGGTACCAGCTCCAGCGCCTTGTCGACGCGGTGCTCCCAGCGGTCGGCCCGGCTGCCCATCTGCAGGCGCGCCAGGCCCTGGCTTTCGAGGGCACGCAGGCTTTGGCCGACCTGGCCCTGGGTCAGGTTCATCACCGGCTCGCGGCTGGTCTTCTGGTTGCAGGCCAGCACCACGGCGTTGAGGGTGAGGGGGTAGGTTTCGGGGCTGGTGGCCTGCTTTTCGATCAAGGCGCCGAGGATACGGATTTGCGTGCTGTCGAGGCGTTGCTCGTCAACGGGGGTGTCCAACTCAGTGCTCATCGCGCGTTCCCTATGCTGTGGAAGGCAACTAGCCTAATCCTTGCAGAATAAAAGACAAGCCGCCGGGCGGCGCCAAGCGTGTCTATAATCGGCCACGCTCAATCCATCACCCAGCGAGACTGTCATGACCATTTCCCTGTACGCCGCCTCTGTTCCCGTTTTCAAGCAGATGCTCAATGCCCTGAGCGATGTGCTGGGCAAGGCCCAGGCGCACGCCGAGGCGAAGAATATCGACGCCAATGTCTTCCTGCAGGCGCGCCTGTACCCCGACATGTTCCCGCTGGTTCGCCAGGTGCAGATTGCGGTGGACTTCGCCAAGGGGGTTTCGGCCCGCCTGGCCGAGGTCGAACTGCCCAAGTACGACGACACTGAAACCACATTTGCCGATTTGCAGGCGCTGATCGCCAAGGTGCTGGCCTTTGTCGAGCAGATCGAGGCGAAGCAGATCGACGGCAAGGAAGGTATCGAGATCATCACCCGTCCGGGTACGCCGAAAGAAAAACGCTTCACCGGCCAGAGCTACCTGCTGACCTACGGCCTGCCGCAGTTCTTCTTCCACGTGACCACGGCCTACGCCATCCTGCGCCACAATGGCGTGGAAATCGGCAAGCGCGACTACATGGGCGCGTTCTGATTACCCAGGCATGAAAAAAGCCCGGCAAGGTCAACGCCTTGCCGGGCTTTTTCATGCCTGCCAGGATCAGCTCGCCTGGCGTTCCTCGGCCTCGCACGCGGCGGCCGTGAACAGCACGTCGGTGGACGAATTGAGCGCCGTTTCGGCCGAGTCCTGCAGGATGCCGATGATGAAGCCTACCGCCACCACCTGCATGGCCACCTCGCTGGGAATGCCGAACAGGCCGCACGCCAGCGGAATCAGCAGCAGCGAGCCGCCCGCCACCCCCGAGGCGCCGCATGCGCACACGGCGGCGACCACGCTGAGCAGGATGGCCGTGGGCAGGTCGACGCTGATGCCCAGGGTATGCACCGCCGCCAGGGTCAGCACGGTGATGGTGATGGCCGCGCCGGCCATGTTGATGGTCGCACCCAGCGGGATCGACACCGAGTAGGTGTCTTCATGCAGCCCGAGCTTTTCGCTCAGGGCCAGGTTGACCGGAATGTTGGCGGCCGAGCTGCGGGTGAAGAACGCGGTGATGCCGCTTTCGCGCAGGCACAGCAGCGTCAGCGGGAATGGGTTGCGACGGATTTTCCAGTACACGATCAGCGGGTTCATCACCAGCGCCACGAACAGCATGCAGCCGATCAGCACCGCCAGCAGGTGCAGGTAGCCCAGCAGGGCCCCCAGGCCGGATTCGGCCAGGGTCGCCGCCACCAGGCCGAAGATTCCCAGAGGCGCGAAACGGATGACCATGCGCACGATCAGCGTTACGCCCTTGGACAGGTCGTCGACCACGGTGCGGGTGGTTTCACCGGCATGTCGGATAGCCACGCCCAGGGCGATCGCCCAGGCCAGGATGCCGATGAAGTTGGCCTCCATCAGCGCAGTCACCGGGTTGGCCACCACGCTCAGCAGCAGGCCTTGCAGCACTTCGCTGATGCCACCAGGCGGGCTCATCGCCACATCATGAGTGGCCAGCACCAACTGGGAGGGGAACAGCATGCTGGCGACCACCGCCACTACCGCTGCGGAAAAGGTGCCGAAAAGATAGAGCACCAGAATAGGGCGGATATGGGTTTCCTGGCCGTGCCTGTGGTTGGCGATGGAAGCCATCACCAGGATGAACACCAGAATGGGTGCCACCGCCTTGAGTGCACTGACAAATACCTTGCCGATAAATGCCAGGTTCAGCGCGGCGGCTGGCCAGAGCAGCGCCACGGCAATGCCGGCCACCAGGCCGATCACGATCTGCAGTACCAGACTGGTACGGTTCAACAGGTTCAGAAGTGGGGTCATGACAGGTGTTTCTCGTTCTTGTGCAAGGTCCGGGAGGCCCGGATAGCGTAGCAAAGGCATGCCGCGGGCTAGCCCTGCGGCGAAAGGGGCGGGACTTTAGCACAGCACGCGGGCCCTGACCGCAGCACACTGCCTGGCGGTAGGTGGGGCGTGTTGTCGCGATGCGTCGGCGCGTCCTTCTATCGACGGTTCGGGCCGTGGAATGTTTAGGCCCGGGATGTGATGTCGGTGCCGTGTGTCTCTCAGGGCGCAGGCCAGTTGAACAGCTCGCGGCGGGCACCTTCGGTGATCGCGACGATACCCGGGTGCTTGACCTTGCGCTCTACCGAAATGGCATAGAACGACTCGGTGACGGCATCGGTCTGGCCGATCAACTCCACCCCGTACTGGCGGCAGACCTCGTCGGCGATCACGCTGGGGGCGATGAAGATGCCGCTGCCCGACTGCCCGAATGCCTGCATCAGCGCACTGTCATCGAATTCGCCGACGATGCGCGGCTGCAACTGTTGCTCGGCGAACCAGCGCAGCAGCCGGCTGCGCACCACCGTCTCCTGGCCGGGAATGAGCATCGGTGCATGCTGCAGACCGACAGGAAAGGGCGCCGGATGCAGGGCAGCCAGTGCCGGGGTGGCGAAGAAACTGATGCCGCACTCCCCGAGCTTCTGGCTGTAGCCCTTGATGTCGAGATGGCTGGGCATCGGGCTGTCGGAGATCACCATGTCCAGGCGCTGTACTGCCAAATCTGCCAGCAGGCGTTCGAGCTTGTCCTCGCGGCAGGTCAGGCGCAGCGGGTCGGGCAGCTCCATGGTCGGCGCCAGCAGCCGGTACACGATCGACTTGGGCACCACGTCGGCCACCCCCACGCGAAACAGAATCTGCTGCTCATCGGGCTGGGCGCGCAGCACTGCTTCCAGTTCGCCGCCAATCTGGAACATCTGCTCGGCGTAGGACAGGGCCTGGCGCCCGGTCTCGGTCAGTTCGAGCTGGCGTCCCACACGGCGAAACAATTCGATACCGTAGCTATGCTCAAGCAGGCTGATCTGCCCGCTGATGGTCTGCGGGGTGAGATTGAGCTGCTCGCCGGCACGCACGATGCTGCCGGTCTTGGCCACGACCCAGAAGTAATGCAGTTGTCGGTAGTTGAGCATGTGCATCTCCGATTCGTAAAAACCGAAGTATAACTGCTGAAAATACGAATTTTCCGGATGTTTCAGTCTCTTTAGAATGCGTCGCTATCAAGGCAAGACCTTCAGAGAGGAACCCATGCTGTATTTCAAATCGATTGGCACACCCCTGGTGATGGCGCTGGCGCTGCTGGCCATGAGCGGTTGCGAGCAGGCGGAAAAATCTGCCCAGCAGATGCTCAACCAGGCTGCCCAGTCGGCCAAGGAAGCGATCGACAAGACCAACGATGCCGCCCAGCAGGCGCTCAGCGACGCGACCGGTTCGCCCCTGGCGAAAAAGCCCGATGAGTCCCAGGACAAACCCGAGCGCGACGACAGCGCCCGGGAAATCTGATTTTTTACTCACACTGATTCAGGATTGATTCATGGAATACCTGTTGGAACTTGCTGCAAGCCCGACCGCCTGGGTGGCCCTGGCTACCCTGGTGGCCATGGAGATCGTGCTGGGCATCGACAACCTGATCTTCATCTCGATTCTCACCAACAAGCTGCCTGAGCAGTTCCGCTCCAAGGCACGGCGCATCGGTATCAGCATGGCGCTGGTGATGCGCCTGGGCCTGCTCAGCACCGTGGCGTGGATCGTGCAGCTTACCGAGCCGGTGGTGGACGTGTTCGGCCATGCCTTCTCGTGGAAGGACATGATCCTGATCGCCGGTGGCCTGTTCCTGCTGTGGAAGGCGACGTCCGAGATTCACCACAGCGTCGACCCGCGTGCCAAGGAAGAGACCAAGGCGTCGTCTACCGTGACCCTGGGCTTTGCCGCGGCGATCGGGCAGATCCTGGTACTGGACATCGTGTTCTCGATCGACAGCATCATCACGGCCGTGGGCATGACCGAGCACTTGCCGATCATGATCATCGCGGTGATCAGTGCGGTGATCGTGATGCTGGTGGCCGCCGACCCGCTGGCCCGGTTCATCAACGACAACCCTACCGTGGTGATGCTGGCCCTGGGCTTCCTGATCATGATCGGCATGACCCTGATCGCCGAAGGCTTCGGTGCCCATGTGCCCAAGGGTTATGTGTATGCGGCGATGGCGTTCTCCACCGCGATCGAGGTGCTCAACATCATGTCGCGCCGGGCTCGCGAGCGGCGCGAGGCGCTGCAAGCGAAACCTGACTGACCGCTTCGCCAGCGACGTCGGCTCTGCAGGACGCACCTGCAGATGCCGGCGTTGTCGGCGAAGGTTGTTATGCAGTGTCGCGTCAGTGCGCGTTGGCGTGGCGGCGAGCGTGCCGCTGTGCCTCGGATGCAGCCCTGGTCGGCTGCGGATGGTGCAGATGGTGGCGGCGCGCGATGCGCAACACCCCCCAGAGCATGGCTGCGGCTACCACCAGCCACGTGCCTATCAACAGAAAGATTCCCATCGTCAGACTCATTGCGTGCCTCCTTCGACTGGGCAAGCTGCACTCGCCATTCGGACACAAGCTCAGTCTAGCCCATCGTCTGTGACAGACGGTTGACCAGTGGTCCAGCGCCTTGGTTCAGTTCGCTCTAAGCGTGCCGCGGGCTATACCGCAGGCCTGCGCCAGCCTATGATCGCAAGCCAGGGCCGGGCGTCGTCTGCCCGGCATCAGCACAAGCGAGTGTCCATGTTGCCCACCGCCCCCAAACGTCGCGTGTCCCATCGTCTGCTGCTGGCTTGCCTGCTGGCCGCCAGCCTGGCCGGTTGCGCCAGCCAGCCTTCATCCCAGCTCAACAGCCTGCCCCAGCGCGTGGAACTGGGCGCGGTGCCGTTCTACCGTGGTAACGCCAACCAGAGCGCGCCGATGGCGCTGGCCGCGATCCTCTCGCAGCAGGGGGTGCGCATCACCCCCGGCCTGCTCGAAGGGCCCTTGCAACTGCCACAAGGTGTCGACAGGCTGCAGGCCTCGGTAGCGACTGTGGCACGCCAGTACGGCATGGTGGTGTACCCGCTCGACGGCACCCTGCCGGCGTTGCTGACCCAGGTGGCCGCGGGCAATCCGGTGCTGTTGCGCTATCAGGAAGGTTCGGCGTTCTGGAGCGAGCCGCGCTATGCCCTGCTGGTGGGTTATGACCGCTACAAGTCGCGGGTGCTGCTGCGTGCGGGCAACAATCGGCGCTTGCTGATGGACTTCGACGATTTCGCCGCAGCCTGGAAGAAGGAGGGGAGCTGGGCGGTGCTGGTGCAGCCGCCCGGCCAACTGCCGGCCCAGGTGGACCGCCAGCGCTGGCTCAAGGCCGCCAATGAACTGGCCCAGGCAGGCCAGGAGCAGGCGGCCCGCCAGGCCGTCAATGCCGTGGGGCAGTGACGGCCCGGGGTTGCCGGCTTACACGCCCAGGCGGTCGCGCAGGCTGTAGTACCACGCGCCCAGGGCACTGAACGGTACGCGCAGCATCTGGCCACCCGGGAACGGGTAGTGCGGCAGTTCGGCGAAGGCGTCGAAACGCTCGGCCTGGCCGCGCAGGGCCTCGGCCAGCACCTTGCCGGCCAGGTGGGTGTAGGTGACGCCGTGGCCGCTGCAGCCCTGGGAGTAGTAGATGTTGTCGCCCAGACGACCTACCTGCGGCAGGCGCGACAGGGTCAGCAGGAAGTTGCCGGTCCAGGCGTAGTCGATCTTCACGTCCTTGAGCTGCGGGAAGGCCTTGAGCATTTTCGGGCGGATGATCGCCTCGATGTTGGCCGGGTCACGCGCGCCGTATACCACGCCACCGCCGAAGATCAGGCGGTTGTCGCCGGTCAGGCGGTAGTAGTCGAGCAGGTAGTTGCAGTCTTCCACGCAGTAGTTCTGCGGCAGCAGGGTACGTGCCAGCTCTTCGCTCAGCGGCTCGGTGGTGATCACCTGAGTGCCGCATGGCATCGACTTGGCGGCCAGTTCCGGTACCAGGTTGCCCAGGTAGGCGTTGCCCGCCACGATGATGAACTTGGCGCGCACCTTGCCCTGCGGGGTATGCACGACCGGGTTGGCACCGCGCTCGATGCGGATGGCCGGGGACTGTTCGTAAATCTTGCCACCCAGCGATTCCACTGCGGCGGCTTCGCCCAGGGCCAGGTTGAGCGGGTGGATATGGCCGCCGCTCATGTCCAGCATGCCGCCGATGTAGCTGTCGCAGGCGACCACTTCACGGATGCGGCGCTGGTCCATCAGTTCCAGCTGGGTGTGGCCGTAGCGTTCCCACAGGCGTTGCTGGGATTCCAGGTGGCCCATCTGCTTTTTGGTCAGGGCGGCGAACACGCCACCGTCCTTCAGGTCGCACTGGATGTTGTACTTGGCCACGCGCTCGCGGATGATGCGCCCGCCCTCGAAGGCCATCTGGCCGAGCAGCTGTGCCTGCTTGGGGCCGACGGTACGTTCGATCACGTCGATGTCGCGGCTGTAGCTGTTGACGATCTGACCGCCGTTGCGGCCAGAGGCACCGAAGCCGACCTTGGCGGCTTCAAGCACGGTGACGCTGAAACCGTTCTCGAGCAGGAACAGGGCACTGGACAGGCCGGTGTAACCCGCACCGATCACGCAGACGTCGGTCTGTACTTCTTCCTGCAGGCTCGGGCGCTGCGGGACGGGGTTGGCCGATGCGGCGTAATACGACTGGGGGTAGGGGGTGTTGGCCATGTGCGGGCACCTCAGGGTTTGTAGTTGTATGTTCTATATTTTTTACGATTGTGCAGATCGTATCAACAATAATAAACACCCGCCAGCCAGACGGTAAAAATCGCGCAAACCCGGGCTGGGGTAAAAAATATTAGTATTCAGTGGCTTAGCGTGAAAAAAAGTATTGACACGCTGCGTCGATTGCGTAGAATGCCGCCTCACAGCAGGCACATAGCTCAGTTGGTTAGAGCACCACCTTGACATGGTGGGGGTCGTTGGTTCGAATCCAATTGTGCCTACCAAGCATCACCGCCCCTGCTGGCGGTACACGAAAAAGGCGATCCGAGAGGGTCGCCTTTTTCGTTTGGGCCGTTTTCATGGGCGCGGCAAAGCTGCTGATTTTTTTGTACATTTCGCTTTACGAGGGGGCTTGAACCTGAGTAGAATGCGCCCCGCAGCAGGCACATAGCTCAGTTGGTTAGAGCACCACCTTGACATGGTGGGGGTCGTTGGTTCGAATCCAATTGTGCCTACCAAACATCACCGCCCCTGCTGGCGGTAACACAAAAAGGGCGACCCGCAAGGGTCGCCCTTTTTGTTTGCCTGAAGCAAAGGGCGCGGCCGGATTGCTCGGGCCGCGCGGTGCATCAGGGGATACGGGTGATCTCCACGCCGCTCTGTACCAGCTCGAAGCGATCCTCGCCCAGGTGGTTGACCCGATCGCCGATGGCCAGGCGATAGCTGGTGATCGGCAAGGAGTCGGCACTTCCATCGGCCTGCAGGGTGGCTTCCTGAAATTCATGAACGGGGTAGATGCGTCCTTCAGCATCCCGAGCATGAAATTGTCCGACCAGTACTGCTGTCATTTGGCGTGTGCCCTCTGAAATGTTCTCTATGGGCCATAGACCACTGTTTTGCCTGGGAAGTTTAGTCCCCCTGGAAAAAAACCTGTGGGCCGCGCCGTAGCGTCTATAACTACCACTTCTCTATGTCGATCAGGTTGGAGCGTGGTCATGAGCCAGGTCTATTCGGTTGCGGTGTTGGTAGGCAGCTTGCGCAAGGAGTCGATCAACCGCAAGGTCGCCAGGGCGCTTGCAGAGCTGGCACCGGCCAGCCTCAAGCTGGGTATCGTCGAAATTGGCGAGCTGGCGTTGTACAACGAGGATATCGACACCGACCCGCCCGCAGCCTACAAGGCCTTTCGCGACAAGGTGCGTGCCAGCGACGCGGTGCTGTTCGTGACCCCCGAGTACAACCGCTCGGTGCCCGGGGTGCTCAAGAACGCCATCGACGTCGGCTCGCGCCCGTATGGGCAGAGCGTGTTCAGCAAGAAGCCGGGGGCGGTGATCAGTGTGTCGCCGGGGGCGGTGGGGGGCTTTGGTGCCAACCACCACCTGCGCCAGTCCCTGGTGTTTCTCGATGTGCCCTGCATGCAGCAGCCAGAGGCCTATGTGGGTGGGGCGGCGACGCTGTTCGACGAGCATGGCAAGCTTTCGGAGAAGACCCGGCCGTTTCTGCAGAGCTTCATCGACAGTTATGCGGCGTGGGTGGTGCGGCACCTGGCATAGGGCCCAGGCGCGCCCTTGGCTGGCGAGGGCGGCTCCTGGCCTGCAGGAGCCGCCTTGCCGATTGCAGGAGCCGGCATTGCCGGCGAAAGCCCCAACGCGGTCTACACCCCCTGCGGCATCTCACCCTGCGCCAAACGCCGATTGATATCCTCCACCACCTGCGGCAGGTCATTGATGGTGTCGATCAGGTAGTGCGGGCGTGACCCTTCGAACAGCGCATGAATGCGCGCACGCTCGCTGGCCAGTTGCTCGGCATCCAGCGCCAGGTAGCCTTCATGGGTCAGCCCCAGCGCGTTGCCCGAGCACACCAGCGCCACGGTCCACATGCCGGCACGACGCCCTTCCAGAATGCCCGGTACGGTGTCGTCCACCTTCACGCACGCCGCCACATCGTCGATACCCAGCGCAATCACGTTGGCCAGCGCCTGGGCCGGCCACGGGCGACCGTTGGGGGTCTGGTCGGTGGCCACCACATGGTCGGCCACATAGCCATTGCGCCCGGCCAGTTCCACCACCTTGTCCATCACCACCTTCGGATAGCCTGAGCACGAACCGATCTTCAGGCCCTGCCGGCGCAGGGCGCTGATGGTCTGCAGTGCGCCGGGGATCAGCGCCGAATGGGTGGCGATCTTTTCGATCTGCAGCGGCATGAAGCGGTTGTAGAGCGCCGTCACGTCATCATCGCTCGGCACGCGGCCGAACACCGCGCGATAGCGCTCGGCAATCTGCGGCTGGTCGCACAGCGTGCGGATATGGTCCCACTTGCCCATGCCCATGGGGCCGCGGGCCTCCTCGATGGACACCTGTACATCGAATTCGGCAAAGGCCTCGACGAAGATCTGCGTGGGGGCGAACGAGCCAAAGTCGACCACGGTTCCGGCCCAGTCGAGAATGGCCGCTTGCAGTTTTGTGGGGTTGCTGTAGTTCATCATTGCGTTCCTTGTTCGGTATACCGCAGAAAAGGGGGATAAAACGGAATCAGATGTGCAGCACTTCCATTTCCCGCAGCGCATCGGCCACGGCCTGGACCGCGGCGCGCATCTCGTGGGGGCCGACGCAGCCGATGCAGCCCACGCGGAATGTCTCGACCTGGGTCAGCTTGCCGGGATAGAGGATGAACCCCTTGGCCTTGACCCGTTCGTAGAAGTCCGCGAACTGGTAGCGCGGGTCACGCGGGGCGTGGAAGGTGACGATGATCGGGGCCTGGATGGCGGCGGGCAGAAAGCTGCGCAAGCCGATGGCCGCCATGCCGTCGAGCAGGGTCTTGCAGTTGCTTGCATAGCGCTGGTGGCGCGCCGCCAGGCCGCCTTGCTCGTGGTACTGCAGCAGCGCCTCGTGCAGCGCCGCCACCACGTGGGTGGGCGGGGTGAAGCGCCACTGGCCGGTGCGGGCCATGTAGGCATGCTGGTCATGCAGGTCCAAGGCCAGCGACGGCGAGTTGCCCTCGGCGCCAGCCAGTGCGGCCTTGTCGGTGAACACGAAGCCCATGCCCGGTACGCCTTCGAGGCACTTGCCGGACGCCGCGATCAGGGCATCGAAAGGCACTTGGGCCGCGTCGATCGGCAGGGCGCCGAACGAGCTCATGGCGTCGATGATCAGGCGCTTGCCGTGCTCGGCGACGACCTGGGCGATCTGCGCCAGCGGGTTGAGGATGCCGGTACTGGTTTCGCAGTGAATCAGCGCCACGTGGGTAATGCTGGCATCGGCGCGGATCAGGCGTTGGACATCGGCGGCGGTGGTGGGCTGGTCTTCGGCGGTCTCGAAGGTGGTGAATGCGCGGCCCAGCACCTGGCAGATCCTGGCCAGGCGCTGGCCATAGGCGCCGTTGACCAGTACCAGCACCTTGCCGTCACGGGGCACCAGCGTGCCGATGGCCGCCTCCACGGCGAAGGTGCCGCTGCCTTGCAGGGGCACGCAGTGGTGGCTGGCGTGGCCATTGACGATGCTCAGCAACTGCTGGCACAGGTTGGCGGTCAAGGTGTTGAATTCGCGGTCCCATGAGCCCCAGTCGAGCATCATCGCCTGCCGCGTGCGTGCCGAGGTGGTCAGGGGGCCCGGCGTCAGCAGGACGGGGGTGTGGGTCATGGCGATGCTCCTCGCAAGCGGTGGGCTGAAACTACGGTGCCTACGTTGCAATTGCGCGCTTCATCAATCAAATTGTTTGTCGTTATGCCAACCATAAGTCAGGCCGATAGATATGAACTTGTTCCAGCTTCGCGCTTTCGATGCGGTGGCCCGCGAGGGCAGCTTTACTCGCGCTGCCGCGCGCCTGTTCATCAGCCAGCCAGCGGTCACCGGGCACATCAAGGCACTCGAGGAGCATTACCAGATCACCCTGCTGCGGCGCACTGCGCGGCGTGTGGAGCTGACCGAGGAGGGCACCCGCCTGGCCGCCATCACCCGCGCGATGTTCGGCCTGGCCGAGGAGGCGCAGGTAATGCTCGAAGCCAACCGCCAGTTGCTTACCGGGCGCCTGGAAGTTGCCGCCGACGGGCCACACCAGGTCATGCCGATGCTGGCCCAACTGCGCGTGCGCTACCCCGGCATCACGGTCAACCTGCGCCTGGGCAATGCCCAGGAAACCCTGGCGGCGCTGCTGTCCGAGCATGCCGACGTGGCCGTGCTGACCGAGGTCGAACCGCGCAAGGGCCTGCACCTGCAGGCCCTGGGCCCGTCGCGTATCTGTGCCTTGCTGCCGGCCGGCCATCGCTGGGCCAGCCGCCCCGAGTTGCCCCTTGCCGAACTGGACCAGCAGATCATGGTGCTGCGCGAACCCGGCTCGATCACCCGGCGCACCTTCGACCAGGCCTGTGCCCGGGCCGGGGTGCAGCCACGGGTGCTGCTGGAGCTCGACAGCCGCGAAGCGGTGACCGAGGCGGTGGCCGCGCAGCTGGGGCTGGGTATCGTCTCGTCGATGGAGACCAGCCACGATCCGCGGGTGGTGGCCCGGCCCATAGTGGGGCCAGGGCTGGTCAACCAGCACATGCTCGGTTGCCTGGAGCGGCGCCGCGAGTTGCGCCTGATCCAGGCCTTTCTCGGGCTGGCGTCATCGGCATGACACGGCGTTGGCGTTTTGCCGTCGGCCCCCTAAGATGGCCGGCACACACCACCTGCAACACGAGTGAGGGTCGATGAAGGAGAAAGACACCATCTCCATGCAACTGGTGCGCGAGGCCCTGTTGCAAAGCAGCGCACCCGGCGCGGCGGCTGCGGCGTTGCTGCAGCGGGTGGGGATCGACCCGCAGCAACTGGAGCAGCCCCAGGCCCGCGTGCCGGCCAGTGCCTATGCCCGGCTGTGGCGGCTGCTGGCGCGTCGCTGCAACGACGAGTTCTTCTGCATGGACCCGCGCGGGCTGCGCAGCGGCAGCCTGGCGTTCATCTGCCGCTCGTCCATGGCCCAGCCGACCCTGGGCGCGGGGCTGGAGTGCGCGCTGGGGTTTCTGTCGCTGATGCTCGAGCACCTGCACCCGGTGCTGGTGCGCCAGCAAAGCCTGGCTGAAATCGTGATCGGCGAACCCGCCGAGGCGCCGCGCCGACCCTTCACCTATTTCACCTTCTGGATGATCGTGCATGGTGTGGCCTGCTGGCTGGCGGGTCGGCGCATTCCGATTCTGGCCATCGAATTGCGCTGCGCCGAGCCGGACTACTGCGATGACTACCGCGTGATGTTTTCACAGAACCTGCAGTTCGAGCGCCCACGCACGCGGCTGATTTTCGCTGCCGATTGCCTGGACCTGCCGCTCAGGCGCACACCTGAAGAGCTGCAGCGTTTTCTGGCCGAGGCGCCGGCCAACATTCTGGTGAAGTACCGCGACCCCACCAGCCTGGCGCGGCGGATCCGCGACGACCTGCGCCAGTTGCCCGCCAGCCAGTGGCCGGATGCCGAGGCACTGGCCCAGCAGCTGTGCCTGTCGGCCTCCACCCTGCGTCGACGCCTGGCCGAGCAGGGCCAGACCTACCAGGCCCTCAAGGACAGCGTGCGCCGCGAGCTGGCCATCGGCTGGCTGGTCGATGCGCAGGTCAGCTACGTGGAGATCGCCGAACGCCTGGGGTTTGCCGACACCAGTTCGTTCTACAAGGCCTTTCGCAAGTGGTCGGGGTGCAACCCCGGGCATTACCGCAGCCTCGTGCTGGGTTCGGGCTGAGGCCGCGAGGCAAGCCTTCCCGCTCCCTTGCCGGCGGGGCTGTTCCTAGTCTGGGTGCCCACCCCTTGATGGAGCAGGCGCCATGAGCCCGACCTCGAGCACCCGCAAAACCACCGGCACCACAGACGATCCCACCATTCTCGATCAATTCATCGCCGAACGCCTGCCGGGTTGGCTGCGCACGGCATCCAGGGACCAGGCGCGCGCAGTGAGCGCTGCATTGATCCGGCATCAGGCGTCGCTTGAAGCGTTGACCGAGTTGTTCCAGCTCCTGCAGTCGCCCGACGTGTTCGCTGCGCCCCTGCTGGACAAGGCCTTGCGCGACACCCTGGGGCTGCAACTGGACACGCGTGCGGCGCACTGGAAGGAAGTGCGCCTGCGTCAGTACCGCCCGGGGCTTTCGGCCACGCCCATGCCTTATCTGGAGGCGATCGAGATCCAGAGCCCGCTGTTGCAGCGTGCCCTGCAGAACTTCAGCGAGACTGCCGGCGGCTACTGGGGATTCTTTCGCGGCACGGCGATCGTGTCTGCGGGTCAGGCACTGGGCGTCGCGCCCGAGCGGTTTGCCGGCCTGTGCCGCACGCTGGACCTGGGCCAGAAGTATCAGGCTCATCTGGACAGTGTGCTCGACCCGCCGGATGACGCACTCAAGCGCCAGCGCCATGCGCTGCTGGCCCGCGAACAGCGCGATCAGCTGGATGTGGCCGCCCAGGTCGGCTACCTGAAAAAGGACATCGACGAGGTGGCCTACCGCATGCTGCGCCAGGTGGTCGACGGGGCGAGCCAGGTGACTTACGCCGAGCACCCGGTAAGGGTGCGCAGCATCGAGGTGCTGGGGCAGCAGGTACAGGGCGCGGTCGCCTTTCTGGCCCGTGGCGAACCCCTGGAGGGGGCGATACGCTGGACCGAGGCCGGCCTGGTGCGCCAGGTGGTGGTGTTTCTGCCTGGCGATCCGCAGCGCCCGCTGCGTCAGTATCCGACCTGGTATGCCTGTGCAACCGATCTGGGCCTGGCCTTGAAATCGGCTGATTACCTGAGCTACTTCCAGGGCCTGATCAGCCTGCAGGAGCGTGCAGCTTTCGGCGCGGCGTGGCAGGCGCAGCGAGACGCGGCGCGCCCGGACCTGGAACTGCTCGATTACCCGCTGGCCGGAGAGTTGTTCGCCAGCCTTGCGCAATGGCGTATCGCCCGGCTCAAGGCCGACGCAGCGGTGCTTGCCGTGCCTACGGCCAGGGTCGACGATGCGCTGGCCGAAGCACGTCGCGAGGCCTACCTGGCCGCAGGTGAAACCCTGCTCGGCATAGCGGCCTCGTTCGTCCCCGGGGTTGGCCAGATCATGCTGCTCAGTAGCGTCGGGCAGTTGCTGGGCGAGGTCTATGAGGGCGCCGTCGACTGGAGCAAGGGCCAGCGCAAGGAGGCCCTGGCGCATCTGACCGGCGTGGCCGAAAACGTGCTGGCCAGCGTTGCAACAGGGGCGGGTGTGGCGGGCCTGGTGGCGGTGGCCAAACGTTCGGCCTTCGTCGACGGCCTCATGCCGATAGTGCGCAGCACGGGCCAATACAGGCTGTGGAACGAAGACCTGGCAAGCTACCGTCATGCCCACCCTTTGCCTGAAGCCCTGGTGCCGCGCAGCGATGGCTTGTATGAGGATGCAGGCGCGCTGTGGCTCAGGCATGAAGGGCAGACCTATCAGGTTCAGCAGCGCGATGGGCGCTGGGTTTTGGTGCACCCGCAGCGTGCCGAAGCCTACTCGCCCGGCCTGGAAACCAATGGCGAAGGCGCCTGGCGCCTGCCTGGCGAGCATGCGCTGCAGTGGGCGGGCAATGCCCTGCTGGTGCGGCGCCTGGGCCCGCTGGCCGAAGGGCTGAGCGATGCGCAGATCGACCAGGTCATGGTGATTGCCGGTATGGACGAGGCGCGCCTGCGCGGTCTGCACGTGGAGAACCGGGGCATGCCGGTTCGCCTGCGCGATACCCTGGTCCGCTTCGGTATCGATACGCGCATCTCGACATTCTTCGAGCGTCTGCACCGGCAAACCGATGCCCAGGGCCTGGACCCTGTGCTCCATGCCTTCTGCAGGGAGCATCTGCAGGGTGTCGAAGACGCGGGGCAGGACTCGGAGCTCGATCACATCTGGGAGCAGATGCCGCGCTTGCGCTTCGAACTGTTCGAGCACCTTGAGGCGGCCACGCTGACCGCTGCCGATAGCCGTGTGAGCCTGTTGCAACGTGACTTTCCCGGGCTGGCGCGACGCTATGCCCAGGCGCTGGCAGAGCAGGCCGATGCCACGCAGCGCCAGATGATGGATCAGACTCGCCGCATTCCCCTGGCGGTCGCCGAGCAGGCACGCCACACCTTGCGTGAGGCGCGATTGAGCAGGGCGCTGGAGGGGCTGTGCCTGCAGAACGTGCACAGTGACGACAGCGTGGGCCTGGCCTTCGGCTTGCTGCGACGCATGCCGGCCTGGCCCGACGGGCTGAACCTGGAGCTGCGCGAAGGTTCGTCCAGCGGGCGGGTGATCGAGCGCCAGTTGTCACTCAGCGATACCCGCCAGACCCGCGTGCTGGTGCGTCGCGACGGGCAGTTTTCGGTGTACGACACTGAAGGCTACGAGCTCGACGACGAGATCCCGGCGCCCCAGGGGATGTTCGAGGCGATTGCCTGCTGCCTGACGCGCGAGCAGCGTCGCGCCCTGGGCTGGACGCGTCATGACAGCGCGGCACAAATGCGCGAGGCCCTGGCTGCGCGGGCCCTGGCCAATCCCTCCGAGGCCGCGCAACTGATCGGGCAGGCGCGCTCGGCCGGGCGCTTCAGCCCGCCCCAACGCTTGCCCGACGGTCGCATCGGGTATCCGCTCAGTGGCCGGGGCAGTGCGACACGACGGTCCCTGGTCAGTGTGGTGCGTGTGCTGTTCCCGGGCTATGACCAACTCCAGATCGATGTGCTTCTGACCGAACTGCAGGGGGGCTCGGTTGAACCGATGACGGCACTGATGCGCCTGCTGGACCAGTACCAGCGCCTCGATGCGAGCCTGCAGCTGTGGTGTCGGGAGGTCTTTGGCCAGTCCCGCGAGTGGCGACGCCTGGTGGCCGATGAGCTGCGCCGGTGCTGGCGACGACAGACCGATCGCGTGACCAATGGGGGTGGCACGCTGATCGGCTATCGCCTGAACCTGGTGGCGATGCCGGTGGGGCATCTGCCGCCGCTGGGGGCCGGTATCGATTTTTCCCACGTGATAGACCTGAGCCTGGTGGGCATGGGCCTGACCGAGCTGTCGAACAGCTTCCTGCAACGCTTTGTCGGCGTGCGCTGGCTCAACCTGGCCAACAACCGCTTCGGGCGCATACCGCCTGCCTTGAACGGCATGAACTGGTTGCGTGAGGTGAACCTGAACCTCAACCAGATCAACCTGCGCAACACCGGGGTCAATACCCTTGCGTCCCTGCATCGGCTTGAAGTGCTGAACCTGGACAACAATCCCATCGAGATCCTGCCGAACATGGCCGGCATGTACAACTTGCGCCACGTGTGGTTGCGCAGTACGCGCCTGCAGCTGTTCCCGACCGGGTTGCTCGAATGTCCGTTTCTGGATGTGGTCGACTTGCGCGACAACCTCATCACCCAGTTGCCGGAGACGTTCTTCGTGCCCGAGTCGCTGAACATCTACCTGCTCCAGCGTAACCCCCTGCCGCAGGCCACCTGGGACCGCATCAACGATCTGCAGCAGTTGCTGCCCGTGGTGGAGGCTGCGGCCGGTGTCATGGTACGTGCTGAAACGACTGCGCAAGCCCGCGCACTATGGCTGGAGCTGGCGAACGAGGCGCAGCTGGATGTGCGCAGCCGTTACTGGGACAGCCTGATTGCAGAGCCTGGCGCCGCAGACATCTTCCAGTTGCTGACCGAACTGACCGGGTCGGCGGATTTCCAGCATACCCGGGCCGAACTGGACCAGCGCGTGTGGCGCATGCTCGAGGCGATGGCGCAGCACACGGCGCTGCGCGAGGAACTGTTCGAGCTGGCGGCCAGCCCGACCACGTGCGTGGACAGCGTGTCGTCCACCTACAGTGCGCTCGAAGTGCGGTATTTGCTGTTTCAGACCGTGCGCGCGGACAGCCCGAACGAGCAGCAGGGCGAAGCGTTGCTCGCTTTTGCGCGGCGTCTGTTTCGTCTTGAACAGGTCGAACAGTTCGCGCGTGCCGACATCCAGGCCAGGACGCAGGAGGCGCGTGGGGTGGACGAGGTCGAGGTGAGCCTGGCCTATCGCACCCGTCTGGCCGCTGCACTGGACCTGCCCGGGCAACCGCGCAACATGCAGTTCGCCGAAGTGGCCGCCGTGGCCCCGGCACAGATACACGAGGCCCAGCGGGTCGTGCTGGCTGCCGAGCAGACCGACCAGCTGGCAACGTTCATCAGCGGCCGGGATTTCTGGCTGGCCTACCTGCGCCAGGCTCACGAAGGCGAGTTCGAGCAGGTCGAACAACCGTTCTGGGATCGACTCGAGGTGCTGGCCGCGCAACAGGGCACGCTGCAGGAAGGGGTGTACCTGACGCGAATGAACGCATTGCGCAGCGAACGCGAGGCGGCAGTGCAGGCGCTGGCATTGCGCCTGACCCAGGCGGCGCTGGAGGCTGCCGCGTCGCCTGCGGGCTAGCCCCGGGGGCTGTGCAGGCAGTGGCCAAACCAGTCATCCAGATTGACAGCTTTGGCCATTGTCGCTGCGCGCTGGTGGCGCGACTATCGTCAGATCATTCGTTCTATTCCAACAATAAGAAACGAGGAGTCTGGCAATGCGTGATTACCACGACGCGCAGCGTGCTTTCGATTACCTGCACACTGCCGATGCCGTGCTGGCGGGCAACCTGGGTGCGCTCAACGCCTGCGTCGAGTGTTGCGACCGGCACGCCGCCGAGGGCGGCGTGGCCTTGTACTGGGAGCGCCACGACGGGGCCTGCGCGCAGTACACCTTTGCCGACCTGCAGCAGCGCGCCGCACGCCTGGCCAATGTGCTCAAGGCGCAGGGCGTGGGGCCGGGCGACCGGGTGGCGGGGCTGCTGCCGCGCACCGTCGAGCTGCTGGTCACGGTGCTCGCCACCTGGCGCCTGGGGGCAGTCTACCAGCCGCTGTTCACTGCCTTCGGGCCCAAGGCCATCGAGCACCGCCTGCACAGTTCCGGCGCCCGCGTGGTGGTCACCGACCGCACCAACCGCCCGAAGCTCGACGAGGTCGAGGGCTGTGCGCGGATCATTACCGTCGATGCCCAGGCCGGCAGCGGCGACCTGGATTTTCACACTGCCCTCGACGCTGCCAGCGCCGACTGCGCGCCTGTGCTGTTGTCCGGGGAGGCCCCCTTCCTGCTGATGTTCACCTCCGGCACCACCGGCCCGGCCAAGCCGCTGGCGGTGCCGTTGCGGGCCATCGTGGCGTTTCAGGGCTACATGCGCGACGCCATCGACCTGCGCCCCGAAGACAACTTCTGGAACCTGGCCGACCCCGGCTGGGCCTACGGCCTGTACTACGCCGTCACCGGGCCGCTGGCGCTGGGCCAGGCCACCACCTTCTTCGACGGCCCGTTCAGTGTCGAAAGTACCTGCCGGGTGATCGACAAGTACGCCATCACCAACCTGGCCGGGTCGCCCACGGCCTATCGCATGCTGATCGCTGCCGGCCAGGCCTTCGCCGAGCCGATCAAGGGCCGCCTGCGGGTGGTCAGCAGCGCCGGCGAACCGCTCAACCCGGAGGTGATCCGCTGGTTCGCCGAACACCTGCAGGTGCCCATCCACGATCACTATGGCCAGACCGAACTGGGCATGGTGCTGTGCAACCACCACGGCCTGCGTCACCCGGTGCACCTGGGCTCGGCCGGCTTTGCCATCCCGGGTCATCGCATCGTTGTGCTTGATGAACAGCAGCACGAACTGCCGCCCGGCCAGCCCGGCATCCTCGCGGTGGACCGCGAGCAGTCACCGCTGTGCTGGTTCGGTGGCTACCACGGGGTCCAGACCAAGGCCTTCGTCGGCAAGTACTACCTCAGCGGCGACACGGTGGAGCTGAACCAAGACGGCAGCATCAGCTTTGTCGGGCGCAGCGACGACGTGATCACCACCTCCGGGTATCGGGTCGGGCCGTTCGATGTGGAAAGCGCGCTGATCGAGCACCCGGCGGTGATCGAGGCCGCCGTGGTCGGCAAGCCGGACCCGGAGCGCACCGAACTGATCAAGGCGTTCGTGGTGCTGGCCAGCGGCGTGGAGGGCACGCCGGAGCTGGCCGAAAACCTGCGCCAGCATGTGCGCCAGCGCCTTTATGCACATGCCTACCCGCGCGAAATCGAATTTGTCGGCGAGCTGCCCAAGACCCCGAGCGGCAAGCTGCAGCGTTTCATCCTGCGCAATCAGGAAATAGCCAAACAACACACCGCGCCGGCGCCCGTCGCCAGCGCCTGAGGACCCCTTATGCAAATTGCCAACAAGAACTTCATCGTCAGCGGCGCCGCCTCCGGGCTGGGCGCCGCCACCGCCGAGATGCTGATCGGCGCCGGTGCCCAGGTGATGCTGGTGGACCTTAACGCCGAGGCCGTTGCAGCCAAGGCGCAAGCCCTGGGTGACAAGGCCCGTTTCGCCGTGGCCGACATCAGTCAGGAGGCCCCGGCCAAGGCCGCCGTGGACGCGGCCGTCAGCGCCTTTGGCAGCCTCCACGGGCTGGTCAACTGTGCCGGCATCGTCGGCGCCGAGAAGGTCCTGGGCAGGCAGGGGCCGCACGGCCTGGACAGCTGCAGCCGGGTGATCAACGTCAACCTGATCGGCAGCTTCAACCTGCTGCGCCTGGTGGCAGCGGCCATGGCCGAAGGCGGTGCCGACGCCGACGGCGAGCGCGGGGTGATCATCAATACCGCCTCCATCGCCGCCTATGACGGGCAGATCGGCCAGGCGGCCTACGCTGCCTCCAAGGGCGCGATTGCCAGCCTGACCCTGCCGGCCGCCCGCGAACTGGCGCGCTTCGGTATCCGCGTGATGACCATCGCGCCGGGCATCTTCGAAACCCCGATGATGGCCGGCATGACCCAGGAAGTACGCGACTCGCTGGCGGCCGGCGTGCCGTTCCCGCCGCGTCTGGGGCGCCCGCAGGAGTACGCGGCGCTGGCGCGTCACATCATTGAAAACAGCATGCTCAACGGCGAGGTGATCCGCCTCGACGGTGCCTTGCGCATGGCTGCCAAGTAATTCAGGAGAACCGCATGAGCATGTCCCATGATCCCATCGTAATCGTCAGCGCCGTGCGCACGCCCATGGGCGGCCTGCAGGGCGATCTCAAAAGCCTGACTGCACCGCAACTGGGCGCTGCCGCCATTCGCGCAGCCGTCGAGCGTGCGGGCGTGGCTGCCGACAGCGTCGACCAGGTGCTGTTCGGCTGCGTGCTGCCAGCCGGTCTCGGCCAGGCCCCGGCACGCCAGGCGGCCCTGGGGGCCGGCCTGGACAAGGGCACCACCTGCACCACCCTGAACAAGATGTGCGGCTCGGGCATGCAAGCCGCGATCATGGCCCATGACCTGCTGCTGGCCGGTACCGCCGAGGTGGTGGTGGCCGGCGGCATGGAGAGCATGTCCAACGCCCCGTACCTGTTGGACAAGGCGCGCAGCGGCTACCGCATGGGGCACGGCAAGGTCATCGACCACATGTTTTTCGACGGTCTGGAAGATGCCTACGACAAGGGTCGCCTGATGGGCACCTTTGCCGAGGACTGCGCCCAGGCCCAGGGCTTCAGCCGCCAGGCTCAGGACGACTTTGCGATTGCCTCGCTGACCCGTGCGCAACAGGCGATCGAGAACGGCAGCTTTGCCGCCGAGATCGTGCCGGTGGAGGTGACCGAGGGCAGGCAGACCCGCCTGGTCAGCCACGACGAACAGCCGCCCAAGGCCCGCCTGGACAAGATCGCGCAGCTCAGGCCGGCGTTTCGCGAAGGCGGTACGGTCACGGCAGCCAACTCCAGCTCGATTTCCGACGGTGCGGCGGCGCTGGTGCTGATGCGCAGGTCCCAGGCCGAGCAGCGAGGCCTCAAGCCACTGGCGGTGATCCACGGGCATGCGGCGTTCGCCGACGAGCCTGCACTGTTCCCCACCGCGCCGATCGGCGCCATCGATGCGCTGCTCAAGCGCACCGGCTGGAGCCTGGCCGAGGTCGACCTGTTCGAAATCAACGAGGCGTTCGCGGTGGTCACCCTGGCGGCGATGAAGCAGCTGGACCTGCCCCACGACAAGGTCAACATCCACGGCGGCGCCTGCGCCCTGGGCCACCCCATCGGTGCATCGGGCGCACGTATTCTGGTGACCCTGCTTGCCGCGCTGCGCCAGAAGGGCCTGCGCCGCGGCATCGCGGCCATCTGCATCGGCGGTGGCGAAGCCACGGCCATGGCTGTCGAGTGTCTGGACTGAGGTGCGCCATGCTAGTCAACGATGAACAACAGCAGATCAGCGACGCCGTTCGCCAGTTTGCCCAGGAGCGCCTGCGGCCGTTTGCCGAGCAGTGGGACCGCGAGCACCGTTTCCCACGGGAGGCTATCGAGCAGATGGCCGAGCTGGGCCTGTTCGGCATGCTGGTGCCGGAGCAGTGGGGCGGCAGCGACACCGGCTATGTCGCCTACGCCATGGCCCTGGAGGAAATCGCCGCCGGCGATGGTGCCTGCTCGACCATCATGAGCGTGCACAACTCGGTGGGCTGCGTGCCGATCCTCAAGTTCGGCAGCGAGCAGCAGAAGCAGCAGTTTCTGACGCCGCTTGCCACGGGCGCGATGCTCGGTGCCTTTGCCCTGACCGAGCCCCAGGCGGGCTCCGATGCCAGCAGCCTGAAAACCCGTGCGCGCCGCGAGGGCGATCACTATGTGCTCAACGGCTGCAAGCAGTTCATCACCTCGGGGCAGAATGCCGGCGTGGTGATCGTGTTCGCGGTGACCGACCCGGCAGCCGGCAAGCGCGGCATCAGTGCCTTTATCGTGCCCACCGACTCGCCTGGCTACCAGGTGGCGCGGGTGGAGGACAAGCTCGGCCAGCATGCCTCCGATACCTGCCAGATCGTCTTCGAGAACGTGCGTGTGCCGCTGGCCAATCGCCTGGGCGAGGAGGGCGAGGGGTACCGGATCGCCCTGGCCAACCTGGAAGGCGGGCGCATCGGTATTGCCGCGCAATCGGTGGGCATGGCGCGGGCCGCGTTCGAGGTGGCACGTGACTATGCGCGCGAACGCGAGAGCTTCGGCAAGCCCCTGATCGAACACCAGGCGGTGGCGTTTCGCCTGGCCGACATGGCCACGCGCATCGCCATGGCCCGGCAGATGGTGCATCATGCCGCCGCCTTGCGTGATGCCGGGCGCCCGGCGCTGGTGGAAGCCTCGATGGCCAAGCTGTTTGCTTCGGAAATGGCCGAAAAGGTCTGTTCCGATGCCTTGCAGACCCTGGGCGGTTATGGCTATCTGAGCGACTTCCCGCTGGAGCGGATCTACCGTGACGTGCGGGTTTGCCAGATCTACGAAGGCACCAGCGACATTCAGCGCATGGTCATTGCGCGCAATCTTTGAAGGGAGCAGCTTGCATGAGTTTCGAAACCATTCTGTTGGACATCCGTGGCAAGGTCGGCCTGATCACCCTCAACCGGCCCCAGGCGCTCAACGCCCTCAACGCGCAGATCGTGCGCGAGCTGAACCAGGCGCTGGACCAGCTCGAAGCCGACCCGAACATCGGCTGCGTGGTGCTGACCGGTTCGGAGAAAGCCTTCGCCGCCGGTGCCGATATCAAGGAAATGGCCGAGCTGAGCTACCCGCAGATCTACATCGACGACCTGTTCAGCGACAGCGACCGCATCGCCAACCGCCGCAAGCCGATCATCGCCGCGGTGTCCGGCTTCGCCCTGGGCGGTGGCTGCGAGCTGGCACTGATGTGCGACTTCATCCTGGCCGCCGACAATGCCAAGTTCGGTCAGCCTGAAATCAACCTGGGCGTGTTGCCGGGCATGGGCGGCACCCAGCGCCTTACCCGCGCGGTGGGCAAGGCCAAGGCCATGGAGCTGTGCCTGAGCGGGCGCATGATGGGGGCCGAGGAGGCCGAGCGTGCCGGCGTGGTGGCGCGTATCGTGCCCAAGGAGCAGCTGCTCGAGGAGGCCCTCAAGGTGGCGGCACAGATCGCCAGCAAGTCGGTGCCGGTGGCGATGATGGTCAAGGAGAGCATTAACCGTGCTTTCGAGGTGAGCCTGTCCGAAGGCGTGCGCTTCGAGCGCCGGGTGTTCCATGCCGCGTTTGCCACCGAAGACCAGAAGGAAGGCATGGCGGCGTTCATCGCCAAGCGCGAGGCCCAGTTCAAGGACCGCTGAGCAACATCTACCACCTGCCCGGCAGGGCGTGACGCTGTACTGCGGCTTCTTTACTCACAAGGAAGTCGCATCATGGATGCAGCAGATACGCTTTTCGGGCAGTTGGCCACACACGCTTCGCTGTGCGGCCCCATCGGCCGCCAGATGGTCACCCGGCCCTCGTTGCACGCCGTGGCTGCGCAGGTGTGCGCGCAGCAATGGCAGGTGCGCGGGATCAAGGGCCCGGCGCCATCGGCCTTGACCCTGGTCAGGGGGCGGCCGGGGCAGGGCGCGCGGCTCGATTCGCTGGCCGATGCCCTGATACGGCGCTATTGCGAACGCACCTGCCTCAACCTGGCCAGCGGGCTGGACTACCTCACCCTGCAGCGCGGCGCCGAGTATCCGCAGGCCGCCGATGTCGACCTGCACGCGGTCGAAACCCTGCTCAATGAATGCGGGCCGTTGCTGCTCGATGAATACAAGCGTGTGCTCAGCCGTTACTGGGGCCAGGCCGAGCCGGGCCAGACCGCGCGCTGGGACTGGCTGGCCGATTACCTCAAAAGCCGTTTTTCCAGCGCCTGCGAACTGGCCCGAGGGGCTGGCGTGCTGGACGGGCTGGAGCTGGCCACGGCGACGATGGTCGGCATCTATCCACGGGCGACGCAGCGCGCGCAGTTCGGCAACGGCGCGGATGTACGCGTGTCGCTGCTGTGCCTGGATGCCGAACCCGGTGGCGGGCTGGACCCTGAACTGGCCAGCGCGGTGCTGATCGAGCGCCAGGTGCTCGGCCAGTTGCGCACTGTCGTGGTGCTCTACACCCTGGCGGGTGGGCTGTATCGCTTCGATTCGCGCCAGGCACTGCTGGAGGCATTGGCCAGGGGCTGGGGCGCGCAGGCTTCGGGCACCTTCAAGCTCAACCTGTACCAGACCGAACTGTCGATTTTCCAGGCCCAGGCGCGGTTGTTGTTCGAACAGCAATTGCGCCTGATCGATGCCATCGCCGCCGCACCTCTCGATTCGCAGGTCGACCCGGTGCAGACGCTGGTCGCGCGCCTGGACGAAGCCACCTCGCTGGTGCAGGTATGCGATGTGAGCGAGCGCCAGACCCTGGCCAGCCTGCGCGGGCTGTTGCCGACGTGGTTGCGCGACGCTGACGAGGCGCCGCGCCTGCAGTACACCGAGATGCTGGTGCGCCTGGCGCGGGCGCAGCAGCGCAGTGGCGGGCAGTCGTTCCTGCATGACCTGCCCGGCATGCCGGAGTACGCCTGGGCCCAGTGGCAGGCGGCGGTGCGTGCCGGGCACCCGGGCTTCACCCGTGCCGAGCTGGAGGATGTCGAGCTGGTCAACCGCCAGGTGATTGCCGGCGCCGGCGGCAGTGGGGGGGATTTTGCCCCGGCGGGCAGCATTCGCGAGGTGACGCTGAACCTGGCCCAACTGGCGGTGGGCAACCTGGGGCTGCTCAGGGCAGGCAGCGTCACTTTGCGCAGCCGCAGCGGCGCAGTGCTGCCGACATGGCTGGATCTTGCATTCATCAAGGCCCAGGTCACCCGCCTGGATGTGGGCCAGACCTACCCGGACCTGTTGCAGCACAGCCTGCTGGATGACCCTGTGCAGTCGGCCAGTCGCCAGCAGCTGTTCGTCGATCAGTTGCGCGAACAACTGCCGATGCTGGTGCTGGAGTACTGCCTGCGTCAACGCGAAGGGGTCAGTGCACTGAGTGCCCGGCGGGTCACGGCACTGTGCCGTGGCGAGGAAACCGACGCGGTGCTGCGTCCGTTGGGCCTGTTGCGCGAGGCCGGTGCACACCCCGATGTCGCGCTCAATGCGTACCTGGTCGAGGGCCGCGACCCGCGCCAGGGGCCGTGCCTGCTGTATCGCCCACTGCACCGCGAGCCGCTGCAGGAGTTCAGCTCGCGCCAGGCCCTGTTCGAGCGGTTGTGCGAGCCCGGCGCGCTGCACGACGATCTGCTGGCGCGGCTGCCTGCCAAGGCACAGCCGGTGTACGCGCGTGGCGGGCTGGAGCAGCCGCATACGGTGCGCTTTCTGCCCGGCTCGGACTTCGCTCCCCTTCAGGTGCCGGCCCCGGCGTCGTTCAGCGACGCGCTGATCGATGGCGACCCGCTGGTGCATCTGTACCGTAGCTGCGCCCAGGAACTGGTGGCCCGCGCCCGGGCCGGCTCGCAGTCATCCAGCGAACAGCGCTGGGCGGCCTATGCCGAACTGGGCTGGCTGATGTTCAACACGCTGTTGCCACTGTGCAATGGCCCGGTTGCGGTGGCCGGCTGGCTGGTGCAACTGACGGCAGGCCTGCGCGATACCTTGCAGCAACACCAGAGCGAGGGTGACGGGCAGCTGGCGGGATGGTTGTTCAACCTGGCGCTGACGTTGCTGGCGAGCAGGACCGACACCACCCGTCTCAAGCTCTCAACCCCTGCGCAAAGGGGCGAGTCGCCGCTGGCCCAGGTGCTGGAGCCCGAGTTCGGCCATGCCCTTGCTTCGCCCTCGGGCCAGGCGCTGGACAGCCTGGATTTCAGCTGGGCAGCGGCGGCGGACCGACTGAGCGGCGAACAGCGCGCGCGGCTGGTGCCCCTGCAGCGCGTGCAGGGCCGCGAGGGGCTGGGGGCACCGATCAGCCACGGGCCCTGGCAGGGGTTGTACCTGCATGAGGACCGTCTGTGGGTGGGTGTCAGCGGGCAGGTCTACCCCGTGGTGGAGGAGGATGCCGGCCTGCGAATCCGCGACGCGCAACAGCCTCCCGGGCCCTGGCTGCGGCACGCCGCCGATGGCAGCTGGCAATTCGACCTGGGCTTGCGCTTGCGTGGCGGCATGCCGCTGAATCGGCGCATCCAGCAGTTGCGTCTGGCCAACCAGGCTCGCGTGGAGGTTCTGCAGAAGGAACTGGACGACTACCAGCCGGTGCGCCAGGCCAGCGCCTTGCAGCTCAAGCGCGATCTGGACGAGGTGGTGAAACAGGAGCCGCAGCCCTCGGCCGAGCGATTGCAGCGCTATGTGGATGATCTGCGACGGCACGGGCAGGGGCTGGCCAAGGCGCGGGAAAGCCATGTGCAACTGAACCAGCTTAAAACCCTGGCAAACTTTCGCGCCCAGCAGGGCAACTACCTGTTCGAGGAGTCCAGCATTACCGTGCAGTTGCTGTACGCCTTGCGAAGCCTGTTCATGCATAACAAGGACGGCATAAACAACCTTCGCGGCGGCCAGGGTCAGGACCGTCTGCGCGAACTGGTGCTGGAAGGCACTTCGCCCACCTATCGGCAACTGGTGGTGCTGCTCGAAGGGGCCAAGACCCTGACCGAGCAGATCATCGACTGCTATCAGGCCCTCGATCGCCTGACCGGGCAGCTGCGCCAGATCCTGCCCGGCGGCCCGGCCCAGGCAAGCAGGATCGAGGCGATGCGCGGTGAAGAGCTGTCAGTCCAGGCCTGGCGTTCGTCCCAGATCAACATGCTGGGGGTGTTGGTGCTGCAGGCAGACCGCGGGCACGCCGGAGGCGAGGGTATCTACGAGACGGTGTTGTCTGCCCGATTGGGCTTGCAACTGGAGCTCGAGATGGGCGGGGCGTTCACCGATCAGGAACGGGTGCAGATGCTCGACAGCAGTGTGCGCCACTATGCCAGTGCACTGCAGGGCACCCAGCTGTACAAGGCCTCCAGCGCGGTTTTGCAGGGGGCGGCACAGGTGGAGGAGTACCAGCAGGTGCTGCAGGCCCTGCATGATGCTGCCCAGAAGCGACTGGCCGGGCTGATTCGCGACCTGCCACGCCAACCTTCGGCGCCACCGGCCTCAGGCAGCCGCTCGCGCACGTTGATACGCACCCGCAACCGCGGCGTGGTGGTGGGCCAGCAGCGTCGGCTGGCAGGGGCCGACAGTGACGTGGTGGTGGTGATCGACCCGGTGGAACAGCGCGAGCTGGCCCGCTACGAGGAAACCGCCGAGGCCGGTATCTGGCAGCCGGTGGAGCGCCCCCGCCCAGCACCTGCGCGCGCCACCCAGGCGCAGTTGCCGGGCTTGCTGGAGCGCTCCACGCGGTTGCTGAACGACTCGGCGCAGCAGCTCAGGCGCGCCGTCGCCCAGGCCAGGACCGCCATGCTTCCGGTGGAGATGGAAGAAATCCTGACGCAGCAGGCGCGCCCGCTTGACGAGCTGGCCCGGCAGATCGAACAGGCATTGACTGCCGGCAACGACACCGACCGGTCTGCTGCCGGCCAGGATGCGGCGCTGCAAGCCAAGGCCCTGCTCGAGCAGGCCAAGCATCTGCGTGATGAAGGGCGCCGTCTGCGTGTGCAGATGACCCTGGCACAGTTGCCGACGGTCAGTCGGGTGGCCTACCTCAAGGCCCAGGGCGAGGTCAGCCTGCACAGGCTCCAGCCGCGCAAGCCCACGCGAAAACGCAAGGGCCATGCCCAGGATTTCCTTCAGGAGTACGAAATCCACGACAAGGCGGGGCAGTTGCTGTGGGTGGCGCACTTTCATTACGCGACCCTGGACGCAGAGCCTGGGCTGTACACCGCGGCGCATCTGAAAACCGCCGCACAGCGGTTCGAGGGGGGGCAGTACCAGTTGCCGGCAGACGCCGACAATGAGCGCGTGATCCAGATCTACCGCAGCCAGATCGACAGCCGCTCGGCCCGGGCGCTGTTCCTGGACCTGTAGCGGCGCCCGCGCCTACTACCAAATGACGAGTTGTCCTCTGCCAAAGGGCGATTCGTCAGCCGCCCCGGGCTGCCTAAGATCCGTACACCGCCTGTCGTCATGACAGGCCCGGATCAACAGAGGCCCGAACATGATCTATGCAGCTCCCGGCACCGAAGGCGCCCTTGTCAACTTCAAACCGCGTTACGGCAACTACATCGGCGGCGAGTTCGTTGCCCCGCTGAACGGCCAGTACTTCACCAACAGCTCGCCGGTGAACGCCCAGGTCATCGCCGAATTTCCACGTTCCAGCGCCGAAGACGTCGAGCGCGCCCTGGACGCCGCCCACGCCGCTGCCGATGCCTGGGGCCGTACCAGCGTGCAGGACCGCTCGCGCATCCTGCTCAAGATTGCCGACCGTATCGAGCAGAACCTCGAAGTGCTGGCCATTGCCGAAACCTGGGACAACGGCAAGGCCATTCGCGAAACCCTGAATGCCGACGTGCCGCTGGCCGCCGACCATTTCCGTTACTTCGCCGGCTGCATCCGTGCCCAGGAAGGCAGCGCCGCCGAGATCAACGAAAACACCGCCGCCTACCACTTCCATGAACCGCTGGGTGTGGTCGGGCAGATCATTCCATGGAACTTCCCGCTGCTGATGGCCGCCTGGAAGCTCGCCCCGGCCCTGGCCGCCGGCAACTGCGTGGTGCTCAAGCCGGCTGAACAGACCCCACTGTCGATCACCGTGTTCGCCGAGCTGGTGGGCGATCTGCTGCCGCCGGGTGTGCTCAACATCGTGCAGGGCTTCGGGCGCGAGGCCGGTGAAGCGCTGGCCACCAGCAAGCGCATCGCCAAGATCGCCTTCACCGGTTCCACCCCGGTGGGCTCGCACATCATGAAGTGCGCTGCCGAGAACATCATCCCCAGCACCGTGGAGCTGGGCGGCAAGTCGCCGAACATCTTCTTCGAAGACATCATGCAGGCCGAGCCGAGTTTCATCGAGAAAGCCGCCGAAGGTCTGGTGCTGGCGTTCTTCAACCAGGGCGAAGTGTGCACCTGCCCATCGCGTGCGGTGATACAGGAATCGATCTACGAGCCGTTCATGGCCGTGGTGATGAAGAAGATCGCCCAGATCAAGCGTGGCAACCCGCTGGACACCGAAACCATGGTTGGTGCCCAGGCGTCCGAGCAGCAGTACGACAAGATCCTCTCGTACCTGGACATCGCCCGCGAAGAGGGCGCGCAGGTACTGACCGGTGGCGCCAGCGAGCGCCTGGCCGGCGACCTGTCGACCGGTTACTACATCCAGCCGACCCTGCTCAAGGGCCACAACAAGATGCGCGTGTTCCAGGAAGAGATCTTCGGCCCGGTGGTGGGCGTGACCACCTTCAAGGACGAGGCCGAGGCCCTGGCAATCGCCAACGACACCGAGTTCGGCCTGGGCGCCGGGCTGTGGACCCGCGACATCAACCGTGCCTACCGCATGGGCCGTGGCATCAAGGCCGGGCGCGTGTGGACCAACTGCTACCACCTGTACCCGGCGCACGCCGCGTTCGGCGGGTACAAGAAGTCCGGCGTGGGTCGTGAAACCCACAAGATGATGCTCGACCACTACCAGCAGACCAAGAACCTGCTGGTGAGCTACGACATCAATCCGCTGGGCTTCTTCTGACGCCCGATGGCTGTGGGAAAATCTGTTCCAAAGTAGCATTCGACCTGCGCCGGCAACGGTGTATTAATAGACGCACCGCAATCCTGTGGTGCCAGAAGAGGATGGACCTATGTGGAAAAAACCCGCGTTCACTGATCTGCGTATCGGCTTTGAAGTGACCATGTACTTCGCCAGCCGTTGATCCCTCTTGCGCCGGTGCCCCAAGGCACCGGCGCTGCCTTGTGCATCCCCCCTATCGTCTGATTGCAAAACCCTCCTGATGCTTTAGGCTGGCGCTACCTTAAAAGAACAAGAAGGCGTCGCATGAGCCCGAACCTGAGCCAGTTGCGTAAATTCGTCTCTCCGGAAATCATCTTCGGTGCCGGCTGTCGGCACCATGTGGCCAATTACGCCAGGACCTTCGGCGCGCGCAAGGTACTGCTGGTCAGTGACCCTGGCGTGATCGCCGCCGGCTGGGTCGGCGACATCGAGGCCAGCCTGCAGGCGCAGGGCATTGATTACTGCCTGTACAGCGACGTGTCGCCCAACCCGCGGGTCGAAGAGGTCATGGCCGGCGCCGAGAGCTATCGCAGCGAACAGTGCGACGTGATCGTGGCCGTTGGCGGCGGCAGCCCGATGGACTGCGCCAAGGGCATCGGCATCGTGGCGGCCCACGGCCGGCACATCCTGGAGTTCGAAGGGGTCGACACCATCCGAGTGCCGAGCCCGCCGCTGATCCTGATCCCGACCACCGCCGGCACCTCGGCCGACGTGTCGCAGTTCGTGATCATCTCCAACCAGCAGGAACGCATGAAGTTCTCCATCGTCAGCAAGGCGGTGGTACCCGATGTGTCGCTGATCGACCCTGAAACCACCCTGAGCATGGACCCGTTCCTCTCGGCCTGTACCGGTATCGACGCGCTGGTGCATGCCATCGAGGCGTTCGTGTCCACCGGCCATGGGCCGCTGACCGACCCCCATGCCCTTGAGGCAATGCGCCTGATCAACGGCAACCTGGTGCAGATGATCGCCAACCCGCAGGACATCGCCCTGCGCGAGAAGATCATGCTCGGCAGCATGCAGGCCGGGCTGGCCTTCTCCAATGCCATCCTCGGGGCGGTCCACGCCATGTCCCACAGCCTGGGCGGGTTTCTCGACCTGCCCCACGGTCTGTGCAATGCGGTGCTGGTCGAGCATGTGGTGGCCTTCAACTACAGCGCCGCCCCCGATCGCTTCAAGTTGATCGCGCAGACCCTGGGTATCGATTGCCGCGGGCTGAACCACAATCAGGTCCGCCAGCGCCTGGTCGAGCACCTGATCGCGCTCAAGCACGCCGTGGGCTTTCACGAAACCCTGGCCTTGCATGGGGTGGGCAGCAGCGACATTCCGTTCCTGTCGCAGCATGCGATGGACGACCCGTGCATCCTCACCAACCCGCGGACTTCGAGCCAGCGTGACGTCGAGGTGGTGTATGGCGAAGCCCTCTGAGCCTGGCGCGAATGCGCTGGCCGGGCTGCTGGGGCTGAGCAACCACACTGTTCGCAAAAGCCACTACCCGGAACTGGCGGCGCGCCTGGACGAGCTGGAAACCGAGCGCAAGCGCTATTCGTGGCTGTTCGAGCATGCGGTGCACGGCATCTTCCAGGCCAGCCTCGACGATGGCCTGCGCGCCGCCAACCCGGCGCTGGCGCGCATGCTGGGGTATGCCGACCCCCAGGCGGTGCTGTTTTCCCGGCGTGACCTGGCCAGCCACCTGTTCGTGGGCGGCCAGGCCGAGTTGCAGGACATTGCCCAGGTGCTGCAGCGCGAGCAGGCCCTGCTGGGTTACGAAACCCAGTTGCGACGCAAGGACGGCAGCAGCATCGATGTGCTGATGAACCTGTTGCTGCGCCCGGACGAGGAGGGCGTGGTCGAGGGGTTCGTCGCCGACATCACCGAGCGCAAGCTGGCGCAGGAGCGTCTGCAGCAACTCAACGACGAGCTGGAGCAGCGCGTGGCCGAGCGTACCCGCCAGCTGATGGAGGCACGCGATGCGGCCCAGGCGGCCAACCGCAGCAAGGACAAGTACCTGGCCGCCGCCAGCCACGACCTGCTGCAACCGCTCAACGCTGCACGCCTGTTGATTTCGACCCTGCGCGAGCGCCAGTTGCCGCAGGCCGAGCAATTGCTGGTGGAGCGCGCGCACCAGGCGCTGGAAGGCGCCGAAGACCTGTTGAGCGATCTGCTGGATATTTCCCGGCTCGACCAGGCGGCAATCAAGCCTGACCTTGACCTGTACCTGCTGGACGATGTGCTGGCGCCGCTGGCCTCGGAGTTTCAGCCGGTGGCGGCTGCCGAGGGCCTGGGCCTGCGTTTGCGCAGCGGACGCCAGGTGATCCGCACCGATGTGCGGCTGCTGACGCGGATCCTGCGCAACTTCCTCAGCAACGCCTGCCGCTACACCGAACAGGGGCGCATCCTGCTGGGGGCGCGGCGGCGTGGCGACTGCCTGCGCCTGGAGGTCTGGGATACCGGGCGCGGCATTGCTGCGCAGCGCCTGCAATCGATCTTTCTCGAATTCAACCAGCTCGATGTGGGCCGCGCCGCCGATCGCAAGGGGGTGGGCCTGGGCCTGGCGATCGTCGAGCGCATTGCGCGGATCCTCGATTACCCGGTACGGGTGCGCTCCTGGCCGGGGCGCGGTTCGGTGTTCAGCATCGATGTGCCGCTCTCCACCGAACGTCGTTGCCCGCCGGTGCTGGCGCCAGCACCGCTGCCGAGCGTCGGCGACCCGCTGCCGGGGCGCCGCCTGCTGGTGCTGGACAACGAACTGAGCATCCTGCAGAGCATGGCCGCCCTGCTGGCCCAGTGGGGGTGCGAGGTGCTGACCGCGACCGACCGCAAGACGGCATTTCAGGTGTTGCAGGGGCGCGCGCCGGAACTGGTGCTGGCGGACTTTCACCTGGACCACGGGGTGACCGGCTGCGAAGTGGTGCGCGACCTGCGTGAGCATTTCGCGGTGACCATACCCGCCGTGATGATCACCGCCGATCGCAGCGACCAGAGCCGCCGTGCGATGCAGCGCCTGGGCGCGCCATTGCTCAACAAGCCGGTCAAGCCGGGCAAGCTGCGTGCGGTGCTGAGCCAGCTGCTGGGCGAGGCGGGCGTGCGATAAACAGCGAGACTACCCCCGCGGACGAGTTTTTTTGCTATAAAGGCCGCCCTCAGGGGAGCGTTGACGCTCGTTCGAGGGGCATTTCGGACAAAACCACCTTCATTTGTATTGCCCCTTGCGAAACTCGGCCTTAGACTGCCGCCCCCTGTAAATTGAGTGCCGGATGGTGCTTGAAGAATTGCGCCGCCGGCGAGCTGTTCGCCGGTAGCACCCGATCGCCTAAATGCACGTATTTTTTATAGAGAAATCAATGACAAAGGAAAAGTTGCTGGCCATGCCGGCCGATGACTACATGAACGCTGAGCAGCATGCCTTTTTCACCGAGCTGTTGCAGTCGATGAAAGTGGAGATCCATGAGCGCATCGAGAAAAGTCGTGTAGCCATCGAAAGCCTGGACACCCCTGCTGATCCTGCCGACGCCGCCTCGGTCGAAGAAGAGCGTCACTGGCTGGTCAACACCATCGACCGCGACCAGCGCCTGCTGCCCCAGCTGGAAATTGCCCTGGGCCGCATCAAGGACGACAGCTTCGGCTGGTGTGAAGACAGCGGCGAGCCGATCGGCCTCAAGCGCCTGCTGATCAGCCCCACCACCAAGTACTGCATCGAGGCGCAAGAGCGCCACGAGCAGCTCGACAAGCACCAGCGTCAGGCCTGACGCCCGCTGTCGTGCCAGCAAGCCCCGGGTTCACAGCCCGGGGCTTTTGCGTTTCTTTGCCTTGCATCAAGCAGGAGGGTCTTACATCCAACGAAGCATGGATAATGGCCTTGTAGTGGCGTTTAATGGGGGCACAATAACGACACTGCGGGAACCATTGTTATGATGCGAGAAGGATCTCTGCCTGGCACGCTGGTGCCGCTGCAAGGTACGTCCACTGGCGCCCGGCGCTGGTCGGGCACGGCGCTGCAAAGCCTGGTGCTGGTGGTGTTGCTCAGTGCCATGGCGTTTGCCGATGTGTCCTTCTACCTGTGTCTGCCACTGGCCTTGCTGGCCCTGTGGCTGCCGTTGATGCGCAAGCGGCCGGCCGAGGTGGTGAGCGAGCAGGACCCGCTGGGCGACCTGACCCGTGACCTGGCCCAGGCCACCAGCCACAACGCGCTGTCTGCCGCTGGCGTTGCCCATGCGGTGCAGCAACTGGCCGACAAGCTGCAATCGCAACTGGTGTCGGCGGCGCAGATCGTCAGCAGTGCCGAAGTCATGATCGGTACCGAGAAAGCCACTTCGCAGCTCAGCCAGCAGGCCCTGGGCGCGGCCCGCGAGGCCCACCACAGCAGTGCTGCCGGCAGAACGGTGCTGGCCGAGTCGATCCAGCGCATGCACCAGCTCAGCGCCCGTGCCAACGACAGCCGCGAACTGATCGAGGCGCTGCACCAGCGCAGCGAAGACATTGCCCGGGTTACCCTGGTGATCCAGACCATCGCCAGCCAGACCAACCTGCTTGCATTGAACGCGGCCATCGAGGCCGCGCGCGCCGGCGAACATGGTCGTGGCTTTGCCGTGGTGGCCGATGAGGTGCGTGGCCTGGCCGGACGTACCGCCAGTGCCACCGAGGAGGTCGGCCTGATGGTGGCCGATATCCAGCAGCGTACCGCCCAGGTGGTGGAGCAGATCCGTGAGTTGTCCGATGACCTGCACCAGGGGGTGGACCAGGTCGAGCACACCGGCGAGCAACTGGACGCCATCGCCGGGCTCGCCGCTGGCGTCGAGCAGCAGATCGATGCGATCGCTGCCGGTACCGAGACCAACCGTACTCAGCTCGACAGCCTGTTCCAGGCCGTGGCGCAGATGCGCAGCGACCTGGTGGTGAGCGACCAGCAGACCCAGCGCCTGGCCCAGGCAGCCGTGCAGATGGAAGGTCAGGCCGAGCGTATCAGCGAGCGTCTGGCCGAGGTGGGGCTGGATGACTACCACCAGCGCGTATACGACCTTGCCCGCCAGGGGGCCCAGAAAATCGCCGATTGCTTCGAGGCCGACATCGCCCAGGGGCGCATCAGCGTCGATGCTCTGTTCGATCGCCAGTATCAGTTGCTGCCCGGTACCCGCCCGGCCCGTTACCGCACGCGTTTTGACGACTACACCGACCAGGTACTGCCCGCGATCCAGGAGCCGCTGCTGGCCCAGCATGAAGGCCTGGTGTTCGCCATTGCCTGTACTCAGCAGGGCTATGTGCCGACCCACAACAACGCCTTCAGCCAGCCACTGACCGGTGACGAGGCGACCGATACCGCGCACAACCGCAGCAAGCGCAAGTTCGACGACCGTACCGGTATCCGTTGCGGCAGCCATCAGCAACCGGTGCTGCTGCAGACCTATACCCGTGACACGGGCGAGCTGATGCATGATCTGTCGGTGCCGATCCAGGTACAGGGGCGCCACTGGGGCGGCTTGCGCCTGGGCTATCGACCCCAGCACAGCGTGATTTCCTGAGTCGGATTTGTTGCGCTTGATGCAAAACAGCTATGCCGGGGATAGCTTTTTCCCGCAAGGGGCAGGGGTTTATCATCGCCTCATCGTTAGGCTGCTAATTAAATTCCGGAGGGAATCATGCAGTGCAAGGTCGATGTGGCGGTGATGATCGGCAGTGGCGTTCCCATTTCGCTGCGTTCGGTGGGCATGCGCGTGTGCTGGGTGGTGCTGGTCAACGGTGAGCGCAGAGGCACCGCGTTCGCCAGCCGTGACGAGGCACACGCCTGTCGCGCCGCCTGGCTGGCACAGTTCGATGGGCAGGGGCTGGACGCCTGTCAGGCCGGGTAGGCGCGGGGCCTGGCCTCGAGGGTCCTTGCCAGGTCGCAGGCCTCCCCGTGATGTCGGCGAAAGCCTTTCACCCGGCCCGTGGCAGACTCCGTGATATGGAAAAAACCGACGCCAGCCGGCACTACAATGTAGCGCGGCCGGGTTTTGCCGGATGCACTCCCGATATTTTTTGATACTTCTAGTGTATTGCCCACTCGACGTGTTTCGGTGTTTTCGTGCATATTCGCTTCCCTGTGCAGTGAACATGTTCGTCCAGAGGTCCTTCGTTCTGGGATCTTTCTTTCAGCTATCGCATTTTTTCAGCGAGCACGCTGTCAGAGAAATCGGTTGCACTTTGGGAAATGGCTGTTTGTAGCCGCCGGTTATCAACTGGCAGGGCACGACGTGTTTTCCTTCGCAGCCTGGTGTCTGTGCGTACGAACAACCCTGGCACTGATCCACTAGTCTTTCAGACTTCAAATTGAAAACCGGGACCTTCGCGGCGCAGTGCCGCCTGCGAGGTGGCGGGGTGATGCTGGTTTTGAGGAATTAATCATTGGCAGTCAGTAATCTGGATATGCACGCCCTCTTCGTGTTGGGCGACCTGCGGGCCAAGTTGGTCAAACAGTTTCAATCGCGCTTCGTCTACGTGACCGAACAAAGTGCCGAAGGTATCTACCTTGCCGAGATCGATACCGAAGAGGCCCTGGTGGTCGATGACAAACAGCGGCTTGAACTGAAAGTGGGCGATCACTTTCGGGCGGCGGTATTGCCCAGCCGCGAAGGTGGCAAGTTGGAGATCCGCTTTCGCGACATCAAGCTGACCGTCTACGAACTGGGCGATTATGCGTTCGTGACCGTGCCCGAAGGGCATGGCATCGTGTTCCGCGAGGGGCAGACCGTGGTGATGGTGTTTGCTGCCCACGAGCAGATCAAGGAAGGCCTGACCAAGACCCTGAAGGCTGCCACGGCCAAGGCCGCCAAATGGCGCAAGGGCGAACTGACCTTCAAGGCCAGCGAGTGAGCAGTACCGCTGCGGCGTCGGGGCGTGCGCGCTTCCACGCCGAGCATCAGGCCCGCGCCCAGGCCCAGGCCCTGGAGTGGCTGGCACAACGCGCGGTGCTGCAGGGCGCCTGGTTGAACTGGGTGGCAGGGCAGCTGTATCAGCTGAGCCCGCCGGAATATGCGGCAATGGTGCGCCGCGAGCTGCAGGTGTTGGCAGCTCGATAGGGCCAGGTGTCAGTGCCCGGTATCGCGCCCGCGGCCACTGCTGACCTCTTCGGGTACGTCATCCCCGGCCATGCGCTTGCGAAACAACCCGGCCCGCGCCAGCAGCAGGGTGGTCACCGGCACGGTGATCGACAGCAGGATCGGGATCAGCCAGGCGTGCAGTACGGGCGAGTGCTTGAGGCCCGAAAAGTACAGGATCGAAGCCATGGCCACGCACCAGGTGCCGAAGGTCGACGCCAGGGCGGGCGGGTGCATGCGCTGGAAGAAGGTCTTCAGGCGCAGCAGGCCTACCGCGCCGCTCAGGGCGAACAGGCTGCTGACGACCAGCAGCACAGCCGTGACCACTTCAAGCCAGAACGGCAATTCGACGGTCGAGTTCATTCGATCACCTCGCCACGCAGCAGGAATTTGGCCAGGGCAAACGAGCCGACAAAGCCGAACAGGGCTATCAGCAGCGCACCTTCGAAGTAGGTGTCGCTGGCGTAGCGGATACCCAGCACCAGCATCATCAGCATGGCCAGAATGTACAGGTAGTCCAGCGCCAGTACCCGGTCCTGCGCCGAAGGGCCCTTGAACAGGCGCACCAGGGTCAGGGCCATGGCCAGGGCAAAGATGAACAGGCTGGCGAGAATGGCGTTGGCGAGCAGGCCAGTCATTCGAAAATCTCCATCAGCGGACGTTCGTAGGTGTGCTTGAAGTGGTCGATGAACTGCGTTTCATCGTCCAGATCGAAGACATGCAGCAGCAGGATGCTGCGGTCCAGCGCCAGCTCCGACCAGATGGTGCCGGGAATGACCGTGGTGATCATCGACAGCGCCGCCAGGCCATGGGCATCGCGCAGGTCCAGCGGAATACGTATGAAGCGCGAGCGTGGCGGCCGGCCACCGGCCTGCCATACGCTACGGGCAACCTGCAGGTTGGACATCACCACATCGCCCCCCACTCGCAGAATCAGCCGCACGATGGTGCCCGGCTTGCGTATGCGCACCGGTAGCGGACGCAGCGGCGCCATCAGGATGGGTGCCAGGATTGCCAGCAGTGCGCCAAGCAGCAGGTTGCCGGCACTCAGCGAGAGGTTGAGCAGCAACCACAACCCCCAGAGCGAAAGCGACAGCAGTGGCGCGGGAAACAGGCGCTTCATGGCTGCACCTGCCCGGCAATCGCCTCGCTGGTGGGGCCGGGCACCGGTCGCGTGCCGAGTACCGCATTGACGTAGCTGGCAGGGTCCTTGAGCCCGGCTGCCGTGTCCTGGGTGTAGCGCAGCAGTGGTTCGGCGCGCACGCTCAGCAGTACGCACAGCCCCAGCAGCAGCACGATGGGAATGCACTCATTGCGCCGTAGCAACGGCGAGGGGCGCTCCTGCGGGGTCCAGAAGCGCTGGATGCCGACACGGGTCAAGGCGATCAGCGATGCCAGGCCCGAGAGCACCAGCAAGGCCACCAGGCCCCAGCCGGCTGCGGACAGCGGCTGGTCGACCGGCACGCCCAGGCCGTTGGGGTTGAACAGGGCGCTGATCAGGCTCAGGTTGCCGATGAAACCGGACAGCGGCGGCATGCCGATGATCAGCAGCGCGCAGGCGATGAAGCTCAGGCCCAGGAATGCCATGGTCCAGGGAATCACCTGGCCGATCACCGCCTTCTGTTCATCGTCCAGGTTGATGCCCTTGGGCGGCTGCAGCGATTCCAGGGGCGAGGGCAGCGCATCGGTGTCGTCTTCCAGCGGGATCTCGTTGGCCGAGCGCGAGCGCTCGATCAGCTCGGCCAGCAGGAACAGCGCGCACAAGGCCAGGGTGGAGCTCACCAGGTAGAACAGGGCGGCGGCGGTCAGCGCCGCCTGGCCGAAGCCGATGGCGGCCAGCAAGGTGCCGGCCGAGACCAGGATGCTCAGGCTGGCCATGCGCTCCAGGCGTTGCGCCGCCAGGATCGACAGCGCCGCGCAGCCCAGGGTGGCCAGGCCACCGATGACCAGCCACTCGCCGCCGAAGAACGCCGAAGCGCCGGCCTGACCGGAGAACAGCAAGGTCCACAGGCGCAGCACGGTATAGGTGCCCACCTTGGTCATGATCGCGAACAGTGCGGCAACCGGGGCACTGGCCGACGAGTAGGCCGGGACCAGCCAGAAGTTGAGCGGCCAGATACCCGCCTTGGCCAGAAAGGCCGTGGCCAGAATCGCCGCGCCGGCATGCAGCAGGCCGCGGTCGGCCTCGGGCACCAGCGGAATCTTCAGGGCCAGGTCAGCCATGTTCAGGGTACCGGTGACCCCATAGAGCATCGCCGCCCCCACCAGGAACAGCGAGGAAGCGAGCAGGTTGATGGCAATGTAGTGCAGGCCGGCCTTGACCCGCGCACGACCCGAGCCATGCAGGATCAGGCCGTAGGAGGCGGCCAGCAGCACTTCGAAGAACACGAACAGGTTGAACAGGTCGGCCGTCAGGAAGGCGCCGTACAGGCCCATCAGCTGGATCTGGAACAGGGCGTGGAAGCTGGCGCCTGCGCGGTCCCAGCGCGCGGTGGCGAACACCAGCGCGCTGACCCCGACGATGCCGGTGAGTACCAGCATCAGTGCCGAAAGGCGGTCGAGTACCAGCACGATGCCGAAGGGGGCCTGCCAGTTGCCCGGCAGGTACACGCCGATCGAGCTGGCCTGGCCCTGCTCCTGCACCCACAGCAGCAGGCAGATCGAAATACCCAGCCCGGCCAGGCTGGAGATCAGGTTGATGCGGGCCTTGAGCGGCCGGCGCTTTTCGCCCAGCAGCAGCATCAGTGCGGCGGTCAGCAGCGGCAGCAGAATGGGCGCGACGATCAGTTGGTTCATCACACTCATTCTTTAGGCTCCCGGCCATCCACGTGGTCGGTGCCGGTCAGCCCGCGCGAAGCCAGCAGCACCACCAGGAACAAGGCGGTCATGGCGAAGCTGATGACGATGGCCGTCAGTACCAGTGCCTGGGGCAACGGGTCGGTGTAATGGAGCAGGTCCTGGGGTACGCCGTCCTTGATGATCGGCTCCTTGCCGATGAACAGGCTGCCCATGCTGAAGATGAACAGGTTGACGCCGTACGACAGCAGACACAGGCCCATCACCACCTGGAAGGTCCGTGGGCGCAGGATCAGCCACACGCCTGACGCGGCGAGCACACCGATGGCAATTGCAATCACTTCTTCCATCAGGCGGCTCCCGGGTTGACGGTGGGTTTGGGCTGGCTGCTCGGCCGGTGGCTGCGCACCGACTGGTGGGCCAGTGCGGTGAGGATCAGCAGGGTGGACCCGACCACCACGGTAAAGATGCCCGTGTCGAAGAACAGGGCGCTGGCGACATGGATGTCGCCCAGTATCGGCAGGTCAAGGTGCGCGGTATGCGTGGTCAGGAACGGGTAGCCGAGCAGCATCGCCCCGGCCCCGGTGAGGGTTGCCAGCAGCAGGCCGGTGCCCATCCAGCGCAGCGGACGCAGGCTCATCTGGGCTTCCACCCACTGGGTGCCGGCGACCATGTACTGCAGGATGAACGCCACCGACATCACCAGGCCGGCGACGAAGCCGCCACCGGGCTGGTTGTGGCCGCGCATGAACAGGTACATCGAGATCACCAGCGCGATCGGCAGCAGCAGTCGCACCAGGGCAGCGGGCACCATCATGAAGCCCAGCGCGGTATCGGCGGCCTGACGCGGGTTGACCAGGTCGGTGACCACGTCCGGCGCCAGCAGGCGCTGCTGGGCAGGTAGCTGGATGCTCTCCTTGGGCGGGCGGAAGCGGCGCAGCAGGGCAAACACGCTCAGTGCCACGGCCACCAGTACGGTGATTTCACCCAGGGTATCGAAGCCGCGGAAGTCAACCAGCATCACGTTGACCACGTTGGTGCCGCCACCCTCGGGCAGCGCCCGGCTCAGGTAGAAGGAAGAAATCACGTTGGGTGTCGGGCGGGTCAGCATTGCGTACGACAGCAAGGCCATGCCACCGCCGACCAGCACCGCCAGCAGCAGGTCGCGCAGGCGGCGTGCCACAGCGCGCTCCTTGCTGCCGGGCAGGGGCGAGATGTCTTCGATACGCCGTGGCAGCCAGCGCAGGCCCAGCAGGATCAGCACCGTGGTGACCACTTCGACCACCAGTTGGGTGAGTGCCAGGTCCGGCGCCGAGAACCAGACGAAGGTGATGCAGGTCATCAGGCCGCAGACGCTGACCATGGTCAGGGCCGCCAGCCGGTGGTACTTGGCCTGCCACGCAGCGCCGATGGCACAGATGATCGCGATCAGCCAGAGCATCACGAATACACCTGAGCCCGGGATCTTGGGCCGGTCGCCCCAGCTCAACCCGGTTTGCAGCATGGGCAGCACGCCGGCGAGCAGGGCGATGAGCACCAGCATGAACAGCTGCTTCTGCAGGCGGCGGGTGGTGAACAGGCGCTCGAAGCGGCGCGCCACACGCATCAGCAGCACCTGGCCGTGTTCGAAGAGGCGCTTGCCATTGAACAGCTCGATCAGCGGCGGGTAGAGGAAGCGCCCGCGCTTGAGCTGATTGCGCAGCACCAGGTAGAGCACCACGCCGCCGCACATGGCGATCAGGCTCATGATCAGTGGTGCATTCCAGCCGTGCCAGATGGCCAGGCTGTACTCGGGCAGCGTGCCACCCACCACCGGCAGTGCGGCAGCGGCCAGCAGCGGGCCCACCGACTGGGCAGGGAAGATACCCACCACCAGGCAGGTCAGCACCAGCAAGTCGACCGGCGCGCGCATCCAGCGCGGCGGCTCGTGGGGGGTATGGGGCAGGTCGGTGGCCGGCGGGCCGAAAAACACGTCGACGGTGAAGCGCAGCGCATAGGCGACGCTGAAGGTGCCCGCCAGGGTCGCGATGATCGGCAAGGTGGTTTCGACCCAGGCCGTGGAACTGATGAACACGGTTTCGGCGAAGAACATTTCCTTGGACAGAAAGCCGTTCATCAAGGGTACGCCGGCCATCGAGGCACTGGCGACCATGGCCAGGGTGGCGGTGAACGGGATCAGCCGGAACAGCCCGCTGAGCTTGCGGATATCGCGGGTGCCGCTTTCATGGTCGATGATGCCGGCGGCCATGAACAGCGAGGCCTTGAAGGTGGCATGGTTGAGAATGTGGAACACCGCCGCTACCGCTGCCAGCGGGCTGTTCAGGCCCAGCAGCAGGGTGATCAGGCCCAGGTGGCTGATGGTCGAGTAGGCCAGCAGGCCCTTGAGGTCGTTCTGGAACATGGCCGCATAGGCGCCCAGCAGCAGGGTGCAGGCCCCTGCGCCGCTGACGATCCAGAACCATTCTTCGCTGCCGGCCAGCGACGGCCATAGCCGGGCCAGCAGGAACACCCCGGCCTTGACCATGGTGGCCGAGTGCAGATAGGCCGAGACCGGCGTGGGCGCGGCCATGGCGTGGGGAAGCCAGAAGTGGAAGGGGAATTGAGCGCTCTTGGTCAGGGCGCCGAGCAGGATAAGGGGAAGCAGAATGGGGTAGAGGGCATGACTGCGAATCAGGTCACCGGCGGCCAGGACCTTGTCCAGGTCATAGCTGCCCACCACATGGCCGAGCAGCAGTACCCCCGCCAGCAGGCACAAGCCACCGGCCCCGGTGACCATCAGCGCCATATAGGCGCCGCGCCGTGCATCGGCACGGTGGTGCCAGTAACCGATCAGCAGGAACGAGAACAGGCTGGTCAGTTCCCAGAAGAACACCATCTGGATCAGGTTGCCAGAGATCACCAGGCCCAGCATGGCACCCATGAACGCCAGGAAAAACGCGAAGAAACGCGGAACCGGGTCCTGGGGTGACATGTAGTAGCGCGCATACAGCGACACCAGGGTGCCGATGCCCAGCACCAGCAGCGAGAACAGCCAGGCGAACCCGTCCATGCGCAGCACGAGATTGAAGCCCAGGCTCGGCAGCCACAGAAATTCTTCACGGATGACGCCGCCATCGGCAATTTGCGGGTACAGGAGTGCGACCTGCACGGTACCGACCAGCGCGACAAGGCCGGCCAGAAGTGATTCGCTGTTACGCGCGTTGTGCGGCAGTACAGCCGCCAGACAGCTGCCAACAAACGGCAGAAGCAGTAGAACTATCAAGGACATAGATTTCTAATCTGCAGAGGTTTGTAAGGGATCATACGTGGCGCCCCGTCGATCACCAACACGCAAGCTGTCGCAGAATCCTACTTTTGCGCCTCATCAACGCGTTTTTTTATAACAGTTTTTTACAAGAATTGTGCCGCTATTGCAGATTACCGGTCCGTTTGTTGCACCTGTTGATCGTCATCACTGGCGCCGAGGGGCTCGCCACGACGTTTGATCTTCAGTTCGCTGACCACCACCGCGATCACGATCAGTAGCCCGCCGAGCAGTGCGATGCCCGGCAGACGCTCGCCCGCCAGGCGGCCGACGATACCGGCCCATACCGGCTCTGCAGCGTAGATCAGCGTAGCCCGGGTGGGCGAGACTGATTGCTGGGCCCAGTTCATTGCCACCTGGATCACCGCACTCATGGCGCCCAGGCCGACGGCACTACCCAGCAGCAGCCAGGAAAAGTCCGGCAGGGCTTCCCGGGTGGGCACCACCATCATGAACGACAGCGCCGACGCGGTAGCCAGTTGCACCACGGTCACGCGGCGCACGTCGACCTTGCCGGCATAGTTGCTGATCAGAATGATCTCGGCTGCGATTGCCACGGCGCCGATCAGCGTGGCGATTTCGCCGGGGCTGAACTGCAGCGAGCTGCCACTGGGGCCGGCCACCAGCATCAGTCCGGCGAACGCCAGGCCAATGCCCAGGCTCGGCATCAGCCCCGGGCGCCGGCCCAGCACCAGCCACTGCAGCAGCGGTACAAAAGGTACGTACAAGGCGGTGATGAATGCCGACTGGCTACTGGTGATGGTTTGCAGGCCCACGGTCTGCAGGCCGTAGCCCAGCATGATCGAGGCGCCGATCAGCACGCCGGCCTTGACTTCGAACCAGGTCAGGCCGGACAGCGCACGCGCACTGAACGCTCCGACAAACAGCGCCGCCGCTGCAAAGCGCAGGCCGACGAAGAACATCGGGCCGCTGACGGTCATCACGTTATGCACCAGCAGAAAAGTGGCGCCCCAGAGCATGGTGATGAACACCAGCACCAGTTCGGCCTTGCTCAGGCGCAATGAAAGGAAGAGGGATCGGGCAGTGGTCGGCGAGGTCATGGGCTTGCACACGTGGGGCGAGCGACGCACAATGCGTCGGAAGGTGGGCAGTATACTGCGCAAGCCATGTGAGTGAGCAATATAGTGCACAAAGATTCCAGTCAGCGGGCCTCCGTGCTTCAGCACGTGAGCCAGAATATCCGGCGCCTGCGCCATGCGGCAGAGCTGAGCCAGAGCGCCCTTGCAGAAAAATCCGGTGTCAGCCGACGCATGCTGGTGGCAATAGAAGCGGGTGAAAAGAATGTCAGCCTGACCACCCTCGACCTGATCGCCGAGGCCTTGTCGGTGGCGTTCAGCGACCTGATCCAGGCACCTGACAGCCGTGACCCTGATCGCATCAACGAACTGGCCTGGGCCGGTGTGCACCCCGGCAGCAAGGCCGTGTTGCTGGCAAGTTCCAGGGCCAGCCGCGAGGTGGAGTTGTGGGAGTGGCGCCTGGAGCCGGGCGAGGTGTACCCGGCCGAGGCCGATTTCGACGGCTGGAGCGAACAGATCTACGTGTTCGAGGGGCGCCTTACCCTGGTGATAGAAACGCAGGAATATGTGCTGGCGGCTGGCGATTTCTACAGCTTCGCCAGCAACCGCATGCATGCCTACCGCAACGATGGCGACGTGGCGACGCGCTTCGTGCGCAACGTGGTGATCTGAAGGCCTGTCAGCGCCGATTGGCGTCAAGCCACTCCTGGGTGGAGACCACCTGCGCGTAGGCGAAGGCCAGCGACGCCATGTACGCCGCGTGGGCCTGGGCCGCCGGTACGACCACGCCGTTGAATTCCAGGTCGCGGGTGGCGCAGGCATCGTGCACCACCGTGGTGCCATAGCCCATGTCCGAGGCGGCCCGGGCGGCGGCATCGATGCACATGTGGCTCATGCTGCCGACCAGGGTCAGGCCGGTAATCTTGTGCTGGTCGAGCAGGGCCTTGAGGTCGGTGCCCAGAAAGCTGTTGACGTTGTGCTTGAGCACCACCGGCTCGCCCTCGCGAGCGGCTGCTTTCGGATGAATCTGCGCGCCTTCGGAGCCCGGAGTGAAGAAAGGTGCATCGGCGGACTCGAACTCATGACGTACATGGACCACCAGGTCGCCGTTTTCGCGGGCGGCCTGGATGATCCGTGCGGCGTTGTCGGCGGCCGCATCGGCGCCGTGCAGCGTCCATTTGCCGCCGGGGAAGTAGTCGTTCTGGATGTCGACGATGATCAGTGCCTGTTTGCTCATGGTGCAGTCCTTCAGGAGAATGGTTGTGACGTGCTGATAGTTATAGGCTTGTGCGACAGGCTTGCGCATTGGCGCGACCGACAAATTGGCGGGAAAAACTGACAATGGATGCAATCGGCGATCAGGTCGAGATCGGTATTCTGGTTTACCCAGGTGCCCAGATGGCGGCAGTGCACGGCCTGACCGACCTGTTCGCGGTAGCCAACCGCATGGCCGCCGACCTCGGGGCGCGACGCAGCCCGCTGCTGCGGGTGTGCCACTGGGCCGAGGTGCCGGGACAGCCGCTGGCGGTGAGCTTCGACAGTCACCCGCAGGCGCATCACCGCCCACGAGTGATGATCATCCCGCCCAGCCTGACCGAGGAGCCGGGCCCCGAACTGATCGAACGTTTCTGCAACGACCTGCGTCAGTGGCACCGCGAAGGCGCGCTGCTGGTGTCGGTGTGTGTCGGGGTGTTCTTCATTGCCGCCAGCGGCCTGCTCGACGGTCGCTCCGCCACAACTCACTGGAATTTTGCCCAATCGCTGGCCGAGCGCTTTCCCCTGGTCAAGGTCGAGGCCAACCTGCCGTTGCTGGAAGATGGCGACATCATTACCTCGGCCGGATTGATGGCCTGGACCGAGTTGGGGCTCAAGCTGGTCGAGCGCTTCCAGGGGCAGACCCTGGCGGCTGAGACGGCGCGATTTCTCGCGGTGGCGCCAGTGCATGCCATGCCTGGGCCGGGCAGCGTGTTCAGCCCGCGCCTGGACCATGGCGACGAAGCGGTGCTCAAGGTGCAGCACTGGCTGCAGAGCACGGGGGCGCGGGAGGTCAACCTGGCCTTGATGGCCGACTGCGCAGGGCTCGAGCAGCGCACCTTCCTGCGGCGTTTTCGCAGCGCCACCGGCCTCAAACCCACCGAGTACTGTCAGCAGGTGAGGGTAGGGCGCGCTTGCCGGATGCTCGAGTTCACCAACCGCAGCATCGACCAGATCGCCTGGGGTGTTGGCTACCAGGACCCTGGTGCGTTTCGCAAGGTCTTCCACAAGGTCACAGGGCTTGCGCCAGGCGAGTACCGCAAGCACGTGGTCGGTCCTGCGGGCTGATCCTCCTTTGGTACCGCACCGCTGCCCTTGCGGTGGATTGCTGCTTATTATCCGGTCTCCCGGGAAAGGAGATACCGATGCACGAACAACAACCGGCACCTGCCTGCGACGACATGGCGGATGTACTGATCATCGGGGGTGGCCTGAGCGGCGCCTTGTTGGCGGCGCAATTGCTGCGTCGCCCCGGACGCCGGCGCCTGCTGGTGGTCGAGCCGCGTGGGGAGCTGGGGCGTGGCGAAGCCTACAGCGCTACCGAAAACGGTCATACCCTCAATGGCAATGCGGCGCGCATGAGCGTCGATCCGGACAATCCCGATGACCTGACCCACTGGCTGCAACAGCAGATCGATGCCGGGCAGTGGCCCGAATCCGCCGAGCAGGGCGTGCCGGTGGCCGAATTGTTCCCGCCGCGAGGTCTGTTCGGTCGCTATGCCCGCCAGCGTCTGGCAGAGGCCGAGCGTGTCGGCGCCAAGGCCGGCTCCACGCTGGAGCATGTGTGTACCGAGGTGGTTGACCTGCAGGTGCACAGTGACAGGGTTCAGGCGCAATTGCAGGATGGGCGCCGGGTGCAGGCGCGCCAGGCGGTGCTGGCTACCGGCATGTTTGCCGCAGCGCGCACGGCGCAGGTGGGTGAGAACAGCCTCAACGCTGCAGCCATCGACCCCTGGGACGTGGGCGCCATGCGCACGATCGACCCGCAAGGCACAGTGTTGATCATCGGTTCCGGGCTGACCATGGTCGACACCCTGGTGTCGTTGCAACTGGCCGGGCATCGTGGGCCTGTCGAGGTATTCTCGCGCCACGGGTTGTGGCCCCACGAGCGCCGTCAGCCACCGCCCTGGGAGGATTTTCTCGAGGCGGACCCTTCGCTGCGCAGCCCGCGCCAGTTGCTGCGTGCGCTGCGCCGGCAATGCAGGCTGGCGTTGGCCCAGGGCATCGACTGGCAGGCCCCGCTGGACACTGTGCGGGTGCATATCCCCAGGCTGTGGAGCCAGGCCAGTGACCGCGAACGCCGCCAGTTCGTGCGCCATGTGCGGCCCTGGTGGGAAAGCCATCATCACCGTTCGCCGCCCCAGGGTGCAGCGCTGCTGGAGCGGTTGCGCCAGGAGGGGCGCCTGCATATTCATGCGGCCTCCCTGCAGAGGGTCGAACCGGCTACCGGAGCCGGGGTGGGGGTGCGTCTGCGGTTTCGCGGCGAGGCCCAGGCGACGCGGGTCGAGGGTGCCGCGCTGGTCAACTCCACCGGTATCGAGTATGACTGGCGGCGCGTGGCGCGCCCGCTGCCGCAAGCATTGCTGCAGCGCAGGCTGATCCGGCCAGGGCCGCTGGCCCTTGGAATTGATGCCGACCCGCAGGGCGCAGTGATCGATGCCGATGGCGCGGTCAGTACGCGCCTGTTTGCGATGGGCCCGCCGCTACGTGGCCTGTGGTGGGAAAGTACTGCCGTAACCGCCGTGGCGTTGCAGGCCAAGGGATTGGCTGCTCGTCTGACGCGGGGGCCTGAGTCATCACCGTAATGATATTTTCGTTATATAAATATGAAAATTGATAATTAATGGTTCTATGCGTGTTCGTGCACTATAGATGCACGACTACTCCACGCATTCAGGAAGCGCCTGGCCATGACCACACTCCCGCTGTATTTCGACTACGCCGCCACGACACCCGTCGACGAGCGAGTCATTCAAGTAATGGTGGAGTGTCTGGGGGTATCCGGGCGTTTTGGCAATCCGGCTTCCAGCTCCCATCGGTATGGTCAGCAGGCACGCCTGGCGGTCGAGCAGGCACGGTCCCAGGTCGCCGGCCTGGTAGGGGCGCGGGCCGATGAGATCATCTGGACGTCGGGTGCCACCGAATCCAACAACCTGGCCCTCAAAGGGCTGGCTCAGGGCCGCACAGGTGGGCATGTCATCACCAGCCGCATCGAGCACAAAGCCGTGCTCGATACTGCCCGACAGCTCGAGCTGGCAGGCATCGAGGTGACGTGGCTGAGCCCAGATGCCCAGGGGTTGATCACTGAACAGGCGGTATCGGCGGCGCTGCGTGACGACACCTTTCTGGTATCGCTGATGCTGGTCAACAATGAACTGGGCACCCTGAACGATGTGCAGGCCATCGGCGAGCGGGTGCGCCGCCACGGTGCATTGCTGCATGTGGATGCCGCCCAGGGGGCAGGCAAGGTGCCTATCGACCTGTCACGCTGGCCGGTGGACCTGATGTCGTTTTCGGCGCACAAGGTGTATGGGCCCAAAGGGATCGGTGCGCTCTACGTCGGCAAGCGCGCCGCGCCGCTGCTGCAGGCACAGATTCACGGTGGCGGGCACGAGAACGGATTGCGCTCGGGCACCCTGGCCACTCACCAGATTGCCGCCATGGGCGCAGCCTTCGCACTGGCCGGGCAGGTGCAGCAGCAGGAGGTTGCACGTATGCACCGGTTGCGTGAGCGGCTGCTGGAGCAGTTGGCCGATATTCCCGGCCTGGGGCTCAACGGCAGCCCTGTCCAGCGCATCCCTCATACGTTGAGCCTGACCTTTGGCGGTGACGGTATCGATCTGCAGGCGCTGGCCCGTACGCTGGCGTTTTCCTCGACGTCGGCCTGCAATTCGGCCAGCAGTGCGCCTTCGCATGTGCTGCTGGCGCTTGGGCATGACGAGCGTGCGGCACGGCAGACGTTGCGTCTGAGCCTGGGGCGCTATACCCGCGAAGAGGATATCGACGCCGCTGCCGGTGCCATCCACGCAGCGTTACACAATGTGCCTTTCTGGGCGGTTGCCCACGGTTGAGTGCTGCTTCATTATCGTCCACCAGAACATTGGTCGCGGTGGTGGCACAACATAATGAACAGTCAGCCTGGAATGCAGGAAGCAGTAACCGCGCGCCTGGCGCGCATGCGTGCAGTGATGAACCGCGAAGGGGTCGATGCACTGCTGGTGCCCTCGGCAGACCCGCACCTGTCCGAATACCTCCCAGGCTACTGGCAGGGGCGCCAATGGCTGTCCGGGTTTCATGGCTCGGTGGGTACGCTGGTGCTGACGGCCGATTTTGCCGGGCTTTGGGCCGACAGTCGTTACTGGGAGCAGGCCGAAAAGGAGCTGGCGGGTAGCGGTATCGCGTTGATGAAGCTGATGCCGGGTCAGCCGGGGGCCCTTGACTGGCTGGCAGAGCAGGCGCCCGCAGGCGGCACGGTGGCAGTAGACGGTGCGGTGATGCAACTGGCGTCGGCGCGGCAGCTGCAGGATCGCCTCAGGGTGCGCAATGTGCGCCTGCTCAGTGACAGGGACCTGCTGGCACAGGTGTGGCTGGAGCGGCCTGCGTTGCCAGGCAGCCCGGTTTACCAGCACCTGCCGCCGCACGCGAGCGTCAGCCGTGCCGACAAGCTGGCGCAACTGCGCACAACGCTCAAGGAGCGCGGCGCAGATTGGCATTTCATTGCGACGCTGGATGACATCGCTTGGCTGTTCAACCTGCGTGGCAGCGACGTTTCATACAACCCGGTATTCGTTTCCTTCGCATTGATCGGTCAGCATCAGGCCATTCTGTTCGTGGCATCGAGCAAGGTCGACAGCGCTGTGCGCGAGGCACTTGAGTCTGACGGGGTGCAACTGCGCGAGTATGAAGCAGTGGGCAGCGCGCTGGCAGGCATCGAGGCGGGCAGTGTCCTGCTGGTAGATCCGGCACGGGTGACCAGCGGGTTGCTGGCCAACCTCGGTGCCCAGGTGCAGCTGCTCGAAGGCATCAATCCAAGCGTTCTGTCCAAGTCGAGAAAGAGCGAGGCGGACCTCGTTCATATCAGGCAGGTGATGGAACAGGACGGTGCGGCGTTGTGCGAGTTCTTCGCGGACTTCGAAGCCGCACTGGGGCATTCGACCCTTACCGAGGTCAGTGTTGACACCTTGCTCGGCGCAGCCCGGGCTCGACGTCCCGGTCATGTGTCCCCAAGCTTTGCTACCATTGCCGCCTTCAACAGCAATGGGGCCATGCCGCATTACCGCGCCACCGACGCCTCGCATGCGCTCATCGAAGGTGATGGGCTGTTGTTGATCGATTCAGGTGGGCAGTACCTGGGAGGGACCACCGACATTACCCGTATGGTGCCCATCGGCACGCCAAGCCTGGAACAGAAGCTGGATTGCACGCGGGTGCTCAAGGGCATGATTGCACTATCCAGGGCGTGTTTTCCGCGGGGCATTGCCTCGCCTTTGCTCGATGCGATTGCCCGAGCACCGTTATGGGCCGAGCATGTGGATTACGGGCATGGCACCGGCCACGGCGTCGGCTACTTCATGAACGTGCACGAAGGGCCACAGGTGATCGCCTATCAGGCCTCGCCTGCGCCGCACACAGCCATGCAGGCCGGCATGATCACCTCCATCGAGCCGGGCACCTATCGGCCTGGGCAGTGGGGCGTGCGCATCGAGAACCTGGTGTTCACCCGGGATTCGGGCAAGAGTGGGTTTGGTGACTTTCTTGAATTCGAAACGCTGACCTTGTGCCCTATCGACACACGATGCCTGTTGCCTGAGCAACTGGGCAGCGAAGAACGCGAATGGCTCAATGATTACCACCGCACGGTGCGTGAACGGCTTTCGCCACTGCTGGCAGGTGCTGCTCTGCACTGGCTGGAACAAAGAACCGAAGCTGTCTGATCGGGCACATGAAAAAGGGCAACCTGCGGGTTGCCCTTTTTCGTTACTTGCAGATGACGATCATGCTTCGGCTGGTGTAGCCGGCGGGGTTGAGACCGAAGGGGTAGTCCCCTGGCTCGTCTTCGCCATCGCCAGACTTGGCGACGACTTTGTAGCCTTTGGTGCCGCAGGAACTGGCGGCCTTGGCGTAGCACTTGTTCCATGAAGACGACAGGCCCGAGCAGTTGATGTGCATGCCCTTCTTGCCGTGTTTGACCTCAGTTTTGGCGTTCGCCGCACAGCCAGCAATGGCCAGAATGGCTAGGATGAGCAAAATTCGTTTCATTCCTGTCCTTACAAAGAGTGTCGGGTCTGCAAGCCCGAGACGGTTACCTGCGCCTCTTCCTGATGCCTCTCGCGTCCTTGTCTTAAGTTAAAACTTCAAGCAGTGCATTGAATTACAGCTTAAACAGGGTGCCATGGCGACACAATGACAAAAACAGGTTCAAATGGAAATATTTCTCAAATCAGTCGGCTGGCACCAGTGCTGGGCTTTCCCTGCGCATGGACAGTGTGGCACCCACCGAGGCAGTAATGATCGCGGCGATGGCCAGCCATTGCGCCATGCTCAACACTTCGTTGAGAAACAGTAGTCCCGACAATGCGCCGAATGCCGGTTCGATGCTCATCAGTGTGCCGAAGGTTCGGGCGGGCAGGCGTGTCAGGGCCACCATTTCCAGGCTGTACGGCAATGCTGTCGACAGAATGGCCACGCCAATCGCCACGGGTAGCAGGGCAGGGTTGAGCAGGGCGCTGCCGGCATGAACGATGCCGATCGGCGCAACGAACAGTGCGGCAACCATGACGCCAAGTGCGGCGGTCTGAATGCCGTGCTCGGCCCCGGCTTTCTGCCCATATAGAATGTAGAGCGCCCAGCACGCGCCGGCGCCCAGTGCGTAGCCGGCGCCTACCAGGTCGATGGCCGCCCCGGTCTGCCCGATGGGTATCAGCAGCAACAGGCCGATCACTGCCAGTCCGATCCATACGAAATCCATGGCCCTGCGCGATGCGTACAACGCCACGGCCAGCGGGCCGGTGAACTCCAGGGCAACGGCGATACCCAGCGGGACACTGCGCAAGGACATATAAAAGAGAAAGTTCATGCCGCCCAATGCCAGGCCATAGATGATGACCGACTTGAGGGTGCTGGAGGTGAAGCGCGCGCGCCAGGGGCGCAGCAGCACCAGCATGATGAGGCTGGCGAAAATCAGGCGCAGCGTTGTGGTGCCTTGCGCACCTACCAGCGGGAACATGCTTTTTGCCAGCGAGGCGCCGGACTGGATGGATGCCATTGCAATTAGCAGCAGGCCAATGGGGAAGAGGCTGGAGGCCAGGCTGCGGGGGTGGGTGTTCATTGTTGGAGTTGCTTCCTTATATAGAGAGAGGCGTGTGGCCTGGCGTCTATGATGCGCAAGGAGGCGAAGATGAGCAATATAGTGCGCAACTTTCTTTGTTCATCGAATATCGCCAATTAGCCCTTGACGCACGATTTAATTTCTCTATAATTCGCCCCACTTCCGGCGCAGTCGGAACGAAAAACTCCTTGAATATCAACGAGTTGGACGTTTCAGGTCAGGCTGGAGGTGCTTCGATCGAAAGATCGGCAGCGGTGAAAAAGGTGGTTGACAGCAGGTTGTAACGCTGTAGAATTCGCCTCCCGCTACGAGAGATCGAAGCGAGTCAAGTGTTTGAAGTGAAACGAAAAACTTCAAAATAAACGCTTGACAGACCCTGAGGAAAGCGTAGAATGCGCGCCTCGGTTGAGACGAAAAGTTCTTGACCAACCGCTCTTTAACAATTGAATCAAGCAATTCGTGTGGGTGCTTGTGGGCTCAGACTGATAGTCAGAAAGATTATCAGCATCACAAGTGACTGCACGAAAATCGAAAGATTTG